>PNLE01000038.1 GCA_013822855.1 Planctomyces sp. | reverse complement strand
CAATGCTCAGACTTTGGATCTCGTCGGAGTGCTCCCCTATCCCGAAGGACAGCCGCATATTTTGAAGTTCAGCCGCAACGGATCGATCCTCCTCGCGGGGGGAGGGCGTGGCGGGCAGAACGGGCAGGTGGTGCTGTTCGACATCAAGACCGGCAAGCGGATCGCACAGGTTGGTGGCGAATACGACGCGGTGCTGGCCGCGGATATCAGCCCGGATCAGTCGCTCGTCGCCTTGGGCGGCCCGAAGAAGATGCTCCGGGTCTATGAAGTCGCCACGGGAGATCTTCTCTACGAATCGAAGAAGCACACCGATTGGATCACCGCGATCGAGTTCAGCCCCGATGGAGTTCTGCTGGCAAGCGGGGATCGCAGCAACGGTCTCGTCGTGTGGGAGGCCTACACCGGCCGGGAGTTCTACTTTCTCACCGGTCATACGGGAGCGATCAACGACGTCTCCTGGTCCCCCGACAGCAACACGCTCGCCAGTGGCAGCGAAGACGGCACCATCCGGCTGTGGGAGATGCAGAACGGCTCGCAGGTGAAGAACTTTGGTGCCCACGGCGGTGGTGTCCAGGCACTCGATTTCACACTCGACGTGCGCATCGTCTCGACGGGTCGGGACCGGGTGACGAAGCTGTTCGATGCCAACGGAAACAAGCAGCGGGATTTCCCCGCCACCCCCGATGTCGGCATGGAAGTCTGCTATTCGGCGGAGACCGATCGAGTCTACGCCGGTGATCTTTCGGGGCGGCTCCTGGCTTGGAATGCCAAAGACGGCGCCCCCGCCGGTGAAACGCTGACCAATCCCGCTTCCGTCACCGCACAATTGGCGGCGGCGCAGGCCGAGGCCGAGAAATCACGTCATCAACTCGCAGCGGCGACCGGCTCGTGGGAGGGACTGAAAAAGCAGCTCTCCGACCGTCAGGCCGCCGCTGAAGCGGCGGGAAAGATGGTTCCCGTTCGAGAGGCCGAGTTCAACGACAAAGTGGCCATGAAGGGGGCGAAGGAGGCGGAAGTCGCCAAGCTCGAACAACAATTGGGGGGAATGAAGCCTCAGTTGGAAAGCACCAAGCAGGAACTCGACAGATTGACGAAAGAGCTGCCAGCTTCCACGGAGCGACTGGTCGCTTCGAAGGTGGCTTTGGGAAAAGCTCAGGAAAATGCAGCGGCGCTTCAGAAATCACTCGCTGATGCTCAACTAGCACTGGCCACCGATGCTGAAAATGTGGACAAAAAGAAGGCTGTCTCGGATTTGGAGGAGCCACTCAAGAACGCCCAGGCGGAAATCGCCAAACTCGAAAGTGCCATTCAAAACGAAGCCAATCAGCTGGCGGCACTTGAGAAGAAGGCGGGCGAGACGAAATCGATGCTCGCTGACCAGCAAAAGCTGTTCGACCAGTCGATGAACTCGCTCAATGCGATGAAGCAGGAAGTGAAGGATGCCGAGGCCGCCCGGGCCGCTGCCGAGCGGTCGCTGAAGAATGCCAAGGCCGAAGCCGAACGGCTGGCCAAGGCGGTACCTGCGACTCCCGAGGAGCAAAAACAGATGGCTGAGCGGGAAGCGGCTGTAAAGGTCTCGCAGGATCTGGTCAACCGCTGGCAGGCCCGGGTCGCATTGGTTGAGGCTGCGAAGACCTTGCCTCCTCTGCCCGTGACGATCGCAGAGTAGCGTCTCGCGTCCACGCTGTGGATCCGACCACGCTGTCGATCCGACCGCACTGGGGATCTGGCTAATTGGGGATCTGGCGAACACCGTCATCAGGTGCATGAGCCTGCGTTTTCGGTCATGCTAAGTGGACTGCGGGCCCCGAAGACGAGGCTGCGTTCATTGGTTTGCATCGACTTCACGCAGAGACGTTTCATGTCATCGGATTCCGCGTCCAACCTTCCCGAGTTCACTCCGCATCCGCTGCCCAAGGTTTCTCCCTCCCACAATCTCCAAGGCGGCGAGAGACACCAGTTTCTGCAAAGAAACCGGCAGGCCTGGGATCAACTGGCCAAGGCGGGCAGCCCCTTCGCCCATGTGGCCAGCGATGAGGAATGCCGCAATCCTTTGGGCACACTCGACTCGCGGGGCTGGCTGCCTCCCTCGGTTCGCGGCTTGAAAGTGCTTTGCCTCGCGGCGGGGGGCGGTTGGCAGTCAATCCTCTATGCCAGCGCTGGGGCCGAGGTGACAGTGGTCGACCTTAGCCCCGAGATGCTGGCGTTGGATGAGCGGGAAGCCGGACGGCGAGGCCTTTCGGTGCGGACGATCGCCACCTCGATGGATGATCTGTCGATGCTGGCGGATGCCACGTTCGATATCTCCCACCAGCCGGTGAGCACTTGCTACATCCCTTATTTGGCGGCGATGTACCGCGAGCTGGCCCGAGTCACCAAACCCGGCGGGTTGTACATCAGCCAACACAAACAGCCGGTGAGTTTGCAGTTGACCCATCGCGATCACCGCGACCGGTATGTGTTGGGTTTCGAATACTACGAGAAAGCAGCGCTCCCCCTGGCTGCGGACACCATGTACCGGGAGCCTGGAGCCCAGGAATACATCCACCGCTGGGATGAGCTGGTGGGCCAGCTTTGCCGGAGTGGATTCGCTTTGGAGGATCTCGTCGAGCCGCGTCGGGCTGATCCACAGGCGGCTCCGGGAACGGCGGGGCATCGCGGCCGGTTTGTGGCCCCATACGTTCGGCTCAAGGCCCGCCGACTGAGCGAGGCTTCGTCGGGCGGTCAAAGAATCGTCTATTGATCTCCCTTCCGTAATTGGCTGCCTTGGCCAGTACACCGAGTTTCGGCAAACCGAATCATCCGAGCTCCGAACGTTTTCTTGGGGCGATACTGGTGCTTTCACTCGGCGGAGTGAGAATTTCCATTCGTGGAGACTAGCCATTTGCCCACGGAATGCGAACAATCAACAGATCGCCATATCTGTATCCACAAGTTCGCCGGTGAAGCGCCGCAAATTTGTGTTGCAGCTCAACTGGAAGTGACTTTGTTGATAGGATCGATGCAGATGAACACATGTTTTTCGTTGTTCGCCGGAGCGGTGGCCACATTTTGTCTGGTGATTTCCGGCTGCGGTGGTGGAGCGGAAGTTCCCAAAGATCGCGTTCCGACTCATCCGGTTTCCGGCGTGGTGACTTTGGACGGCAAGCCGCTCGAGGGGGCGACGGTCACCTTCCATGCGCCCGCTTCGAATGGCATGGGCAAAGCGATCCCCAGTGCGATCGGCACGACGGATTCGGCAGGCCGCTACAAGCTTTCCACATGGACGAAGGACGACGGAGCGACTCCCTCCACCTACACCATCAGTATTGTGAAGTACGAGGCCCCGCCGGCCGCGCCAGCGGCCACGGGAGGTGAATATGTGCCACCCGATCCCAAGGTGAAACCCGTCGCTCCCAAGGCGTTGGTTCCCCCGCAGTATCTCAATCACCAGAAGTCGGGCCTGCTGGCCGACGTCAAGGCGACCGGCAAGAACGAGTTCAACTTTGACCTGAAGTCACAGCCGTAACCACATCCGCACTGGTGCAAGCTCAGGCGAGAATTCACCATGCCACCACCGGCTCGTCCGGTGGTGGCATTTTTTGTTGATGCCCCTGGTCAAGGTGCTCTCGAGTTGAGTTCGAGTGGTGACTTCATTCGGCTTCCAACCGATTCCTGCCCTGCGATTCCGCTCGTAACAACGCCTTCTGTACTCGGGAAATCACATCCTCTGGATCATCTTCGGGGAGACAGGTCGTGAATCCCGAAGAGGCGGTCACGACGACTTCCTGGGAAGTCTCCTCCAGTAGGAAGTGGTGGGTGCGGATTGTTTCGCGGATCGACTCGGCCCGCTCCCACGCCACACCGGCCGCAAGATTGGGAAGCAGAACCGCGAGGGTGTCGCGTTCGATCTGGCAGATCAGGTCGGCATCGCGCGAGGCCCGGATCACGAGCGTCACCAACCTTTGCCAGAGCTGATCGACAGCGGCCTGGCCATACCGTTTGATGCCCGACTCGTATCGATCCATCTTCACGAAGACCACTCCGCTGACAGTGTTGGCGGCTTGTCCCGCCCCCAGGAGCAACTTCAGATTCTGGTCGAAACTCGCCCTGTTCGGCAGGCCGGACAACGGGTCGGCAGTGCCGGTGATCCATTCGACGTGAAACGGGATCGCATTTCGAGCACGCTCTGCGGGGATGGTGGCCAACGTCTCCAGTGACGCGACCAACCGGTTCCGCACCCGTTCCAACCGCGACAGGCGATCGATGGGAAATTGACGGAGTGCCTGTCTCGACGCCCACTCACATTTCGATTCGACTTGCTCCAGCTCGACCAGCAGCTTGTTCTGCCAGATCGAGAGATCGTGGAGGGCCCGCCGGAACTGGCGCCGCTGCCACCAGGGTGCCAGCCATAAGCCCAGAAGAAATCCGGTTCCACTGGCCACCAGAAGTGACAAGAGACCGGCGACAAGGGCCGCCCAAAGCGAGAATTGATCGTTCGTAATTGCGGGCATGGACGACTTTCCTCCCCGGCGAGCACCGCCCGGGAGTGAACCAGTGAATCGATCGGAAACGTCGGCGATGAAAACAGCGGTGAACTGACGGAGATCACGGGTGGCCCACCTTCAATGTGCCTCACAATCACTCCCTGACGATGGGTGAAACGCCTCAATCGAGCGGCGGATCGCACCCACAATTCCTTTTGTAGGGACGGAAAGGATTGGATCATCCGCGACTTGAACTCCACATGAACGGATGTCTGTGTGGGGACTATGCATTCTGCTGTCCAAGCCACGGACTCTCGCGGGAAGCGATGCGGGGGCCTAGACTATCAATCCGCCGATTTCCACAGGACTTCCCGGCTCGATGGGATCTCGGCACGTTTCTTTTCCCCACTTAATTTGCAAGGCTTTCGCGCCATGTACGATCGTCCCCGACTCATTGAACTGTTCCATCAGAGAGCCTTGAAGTTCGGGGACTTCACCCTCGCCTCGGGGAAGAAGTCGAGCTATTACCTCGACGGCAAGCAAATCACGCTGCATTCCGAAGGGCTCCGCCTGCTCAGCGAGGGACTGCTGGATCTGCTGGAGGGGATCGAGTTCGATGCCTTCGGAGGGATGTCTTTGGGGGCCGACCCCATCGTGGGGGGCGTGTTGACCGAAGCTTCGCGGCGTGGCCGGGAACTGGCGGGATTCCTGGTTCGCAAGGAATCCAAAGGGCACGGGACACAAAAATATATCGAAGGCCCGGTAGTTCCCGGCATGCGGGTGGTGATCGTCGACGATGTCGTCACCACGGGGGGAAGCGCGCTCCTCTCTGTGGATCGCTCGATCGAGTTCGGCCTGAATGTCGTCCAGGTGGTGGGAGTCGTCGACCGCAAAGAGGGAGGTGCCGCCAACTTCGCCGCCCGGATGCTCCCTTTCAGGAGCCTGCTGTCGATCGAAGACTTCGGTATTCAACCCCCTTCGGATGGTTGAAGAGTCACGTGCCTTTGACAGCGACAGCAGCGCCTGCGAGGCACGCTCAGTGCATTGGGAATCACTTCACCTTTGGAGAGGCTTCCAATACCGCAGGTGGAGTTGCCACCCGACTCGTGGAGACGGGAGTCACTCGAATGGGTGTGTAGGCACCCTCACGTGTCGTGCCGGTCGAGCCAGCTGTGTAAGGCTGCAGGCCCGAAGAGCGGGCGATGGGCATGTTGGGCGTTTCCCGCTCCGGGGGGCGTACCTTGCGGATGATGTTGCCGTCGCCGGAGAAGGGATCAACCGGCTCTTTAGACTTCGGCAGGGGAGCTTCGCGTTCGCGTGTGGGTGAACCAGCACCGGGTACCGGTGTAACAGACGGCAACGTGGGTGCCAAGGGGGTTCCATCCAAGCGGAGAGGCGGAGCGGAGTCGAGGGATGGGAAGTCGTCCGGAATCTCCGTGGGAAGTGCGGGAAGAGATCGATTGCGGGGAGCGGCTGCCGGCATGCGATCCACCGGAGTGGTTGACGCAGGGTTGGCTTGCTCGAGCAGGTCGAGCGGATCCGTGCTGGAGCCGAATGGGTCGGGTTCCAATGGAAGAGGCCGAGCGGGGTCACGCCTCATACCCGGCGGGGAACCAAAAGGATCTGCGGCGTCGAGGCTGTCGGTGGGAGCCGGCCTTGGGGTTGGCAAGGCCGGAGAAGTGCGGCGATCCGGCGTCAGGAGATCCAGTTCATCGATAGGTCTCGGCTGCAGACTATCTGCCGGCTCAACGTTGCGGGGCAGTGTCGGATTCCAGCCCGACCGAGCCGGTGGACCCGTGCGGTCGATCCGTTCGCTGTCGAGCGGCCTCCCATCGGTTGGGCTCGCGTTCATCGGGAATGGATCACTGGGTACTGGATTTCCCATACCGGCTGCGGGTCGGCGGGTGGGATTGGGGGCAGGCCCCTCGGCTGGAAAGGGATCACCCAGCGGATCGGTCGTCACGGGAGTTGGCAAGGGACGGCCAGGGAGGGTCATGCTTGGATCAGCCGAGGGGAGGAGATCGACCGCGTCGCGGGTGGGAGGCAAGCTCCGGGGCGCGGGTCCAAACTCGGGATCCAAGTCGTTTTGAGGCAGGAGATTGTCGCGCGGAGCGGCAGGTCGATTTCGCTCGGGCAGGATTGGGGGTGGCCCGAGATCATCCATCGTCGTGTCACGCTCACGCGGCCGAAGCGGCAGGGGATCGGTGGTGCGCGGCGACGTCTGCGGCCCGATCAGCGGCAACTGACCGGGAACTGGTCCAAAAGGATCTGCCTCGCTGGAAGGGGGTGGATTCGTTGACGAGCGACCCGGCGGGAAGGGATTCGTGGGAAGCGGATCATTCAACAACCCATCGCTTGGGAGTCGATCAAGCGCCGGGCGGCCGGCCGGTGCGGAAGCAGGACGGCGTGGCGGCAGCGGATCGCGCGGAAGCGGTTCCAGCTGTCCACCGAACTGATCCTTTCCAGCCGGTGGCAATGAGGGGACGCGATCCGATGGCAACCGACTTGATGGCGGGTTGGCGGCAGGAAGCCCATTGTCCCGAGGTGTGCTCGGAAGATCACTCGGTGCCGGGCCGAATAGGCCATCATCGAGTGGGTCAACGGGACGTGCTGGATTCGTTGGCAACCGGTCGTTCAATGGCGGGAAATCGGTCGGCGAGGGACTCGGTCGTGTGGGATTGACGGGAGGCACCCGCGGGCTGTTGGCAGGATCACGCGATGGCTCCGGTGGCGGGAAGTCGTTCCCGAAATCGGGGGGCGTCGCTGGTCGAGACGGCGGTCGAGACAGTGGCAATGAACCATTGGCGGGATTGTCGCGTGGATCGCGAACGGGCGGCGAAGTCGGACGGTCCATGATGGGGGCGACACCCGATTGATCGGTCACGATCAGCTGCGAGACTTCCATCGCCACGGGTGTATCGGGCGAGACCGCACGCAAAACGGCTTTCCCGGCACCAGGGTTCTTGCCTTCGATGATGAAGATCGTCTGATGCTCCTCGTTGAGCCGCAACGATCCGACTTCATACTCCACGGCGTTGCCGTAGTAATGCACCAGTTCCGGCGAAAGGTCGGCCAGAATGCGGACATTTTCGAGGGGAATCTCACCCACATTCTGCACGCGGATGTTCATCTTGAGATTCTTGCCCTGGACGAGCCGGTCAGAGCTGGAAAGTTGAATCGACAGCCGGGCGTTCTTGCGGGGCGGTGTTACGACGGTGCGTGAACCGGCCAAGGCCCCGGCACTCACTTCCGCGACCGTTTGGACAATCGATGAACCATTCGGACTCGTCCGCAGTTCACGGCTGGAGGCACCTGTTGGAAAGCGACCGATATCGGTCGCCAGCAGATCGCTCGCTGTCTGTCGGCTGGAGAGCCAACGGGTGGTCAGCCGCTCGGTTTCGCCCGGTGGCAGCAAAGTGATGGAGCGTTTGAGCCCCTGGGGATCGACATGACCATCCGGGAAGGCACCCAGAACCAGCGGCATCCGGGAAAAGGGCTCAGTCACTTCAATCAGCGGGAGCGTGTCTTGCGACAGGTTCCGCACACTGATCGTCGACTCGCCCAAACCGTTGGAATCGGGACGACGGGATGACTCCATCGTGACTTCGAAATAGGCTTCACCGCGGGGCGGGACGGAGGATCTCGGGATATCCGATGTGAGGTCTTCGGTCAACGAGGCGGGAGCACGGCCACCAATACCCGAATAGGGAATCGCGTTGGCCGCCAGTTCCCCATCCATGGCTGGAGGGAGTGGTTGCGCGCGTCGCCAATTGTCCTGGATGCGTCTCAGAAGCTGATTCCACTCCTGGGATGCCAGTCGATTGTCGGTGCTGGCGGTCGATTCGGTGCGGGCCGTCTCCATGCTGCGGATCACGGCTTCGGGTAGTACGCCATGGAGCCAATCGACACTCAAGGAAAGATCCGTAGCGATCGGACGTGTGTTGCGATCGGCCAAAGAGGGAACCGGGCGGCGGACCAATCCATTGAAAAAGAATTCGGCCGGATAGTCGGCTTGCACCAATTCGGGAGCGAACTGCATGCGGGTGTCGACTTCCGCCACCAGTGGTTCCGGCAGGCGGGGAAGACGTGCTTCCATGGGCGGGAGTTCGATGTTGACGTCGTAGAGTGCGGGCTCGCGCGAGGTGGCGAGAAGCATGAGGGTCAGGACGATACCCACAAATCCAGCCAGCGCGACGGCATACCATTCACCCCGCTGGGTGAGATACCGCTCCAGTTGGGCCAATTCATTCCGCCACCAATCGGACCAGCGGAATAGGGACAGGCCCAGCCACCTTCGGGTGGCCACAAACTCACGCTCTAGAAAGAGTCGATAGCGGTAACGCACCGTTGACCATCCCTGTCCACGCTGCAGCTTTTAAGCCGTTTTGGCCCAAACAGCACGCGCAGCAACTTTCGCGGCAGCAACTCCTCACTCCCACATGATTTAATGGAATAGCAGATTTTGCACAGCGATTGAAGCCCAGTTGCTCGCATCCCCCCAGTCTTCCCGAATTCTGGTTTCCGTACCGAGTTCGCCTTTTTGAATTCTGTTGCCTTCTGTTGCTGATTGGACGCCTGAAAACTGCGATCAAACCCCAAATCGAGTCAGCGGTATCAACCGAAAAGGGAGAAGTGAGACATGCCACTTCTCGGAATTTGATTGATTTCATCGCCCGACTTGGAGTTCGATGAACAAAGTGAGTGCTCGCAAGGGTCTCATCAGAGGAGATTCCTGTCGAAGTTTCCTCGGATAAATCTTGTCGGGGCGGCAAATGTCACATATGCCTGACTCATCAGTCGAAGTCCGCCCGAATCTTCCCAGCGGAGCTTCACAGCCGGACTTGAAATCTGCGGCCTTCAGGCCCTTGGAGAATGAACTCTCAGAGGCTCTTCGCGCCGTGGGCGTCGGCCAGTGGCAGGCTTGGTCGAAGGTCGTTTCGTTGGTGGCACCACGCGCGTTGAGGTACGCCCGGTTTCTGACTGAGCATGACGCCGATGCCGAGGATGTCGTCCAGCAGACGCTCACCCGACTGGCGAGGCAGCCTTCGGTGCTGCAACTGGCCGAACACCCTTGGGCCTACTTCCTGCGTATGGTTCGCAACGAGGCCATCCGCTTCCGCTCCCGGCATCAGCGACGGATTCCCACGGAACATCTGACCGTCGCCGAGTTCGCGTCGCATCGCCACGTCGCCGATCCTCTGGAAACCGCCGAGCGACAGCAATTGATTCAAACCGCCCTTTCCTCCCTGCCGCCCGATCAGGCGGAAGTCGTGGTGTTGAAGTTCTGGGAAGGGATGACATTCCAGGAGATCGCCGCCGTCACTTCCGAGAGCCCGAACACGGCTGCCAGCCGGTATCGCTACGCCATCGCCAAACTGGCCAACCTTCTCCGGTCGCTGGAAGGTGAGGCGATCCATGTTTGAAGAATATGAGGACGATGAAGAGTTGGTGGCTCGCCTGTTCGGCGTGGAGGACTTGCTTCCCATTGGAACGGTCTTTGGTGAAGCTCCTCCCTCGGTGGAGGTCACCCTGATACCTGTTTCCGCCCCTGAAAATCAGCAGTTCCCGAAGGCGAAGGCCGTTGGCGTAGATCCCTCACCGATTGAAAAGTCGGTGCATGACAGGCTCGTGGCTCACGCCGTGGTGACGGAGCGGCGTGGGCGGGATCATGCCCGGCGGCAGATCGCGATTCAGTCGTTGACGGTGGCGTGCTTGCTGTTGATTTCGCCCGTGGTTTCCTGGGGCCTGTCGCGTGAGGTTCCTTGGGGTGAGTTGCGGACGCTTCTGGCTGAGGCGATGGCCGTGAAGCCCAAGCCGGGGTCGGCTCTCGTGATGGCATCCGCAGGAAATGACGATCCCGATCAGGAGTTGATTGAGCGGCTGCAGGTCATACGCCAGCGAGTCCTTCACGCGCTTCCGGCAATGGCTCAAGCCAATCTGTACGTCGGCGGACATTCAATGGGTTCGCATACGAAATGAACCTGGGCAACGACTGAGATAACGCTCAGTTGCCTGCCGTCTCGTTCACGCGGTACAGCGGCAGGAAGCGGTAGTAGACCTCTAGGCAGAGTGTCGCCATCGCGGTGGAATAGACACGTCCGCCGATGCCGCCCCAAGGATCGTTGGGATCCCACGTTCCCGCATAAGGGCCGGATTGACGCTGCGTCTGCACCAGGCTTTCACGCATCCCTTGGTTCCAAGCTTCCCAAGGTTCTCCGCCATGCTGGAACATGGTCAATGTGCCGTAATACCAATAGTAGTCGTTGGGCTGCGAAATCCTGGGAACGGCCCTCTGGAGGTATGAAGTCGCTTCGATACTGGCCTCGTTGCTCGGCTTGATGCCGAACATCTGTTTGCAGAAGTGGGCTTCAGCCGTCATCGCGGGAGAGGGGGGACTGGAACGCCGATAACCCGCCAGGCCGGACTCCACTCCCCGGCTGCGGGCTTTGAGGAAAGTGATCATGCCGTCGCGCGTCTCGGGAGGAATCGAGATGCCTGCGATTTCCGACGATTTGAGCACCATGAGTTGCCAGCCGAACATGCTCATGTCGCTTTCGATCGCCCCCTTTTGATACCTCCAGCCGCCATCGCGGTTCTGCATCTGGATGGTGAACTGGGCGGCGCGGGCAACAACGTTGCGAAGCTCGGGATCGGCTTGGGGATCCTCCTGCATGGCACAGGCTTCCGCGAGTGCGTAGCTGGCGATGCCATGGCAATACATGCCGTCGTAGTAGTTGGCTTTCCCCCCCATGTAGCCATCGACACGCTGTTGGGACATCAGCCAAGAGAGCGCGTCCTTCACGTTGCGGGCGTACTGGCCTTCTTCCCGCGTGTAGCCGGCTCCCAGGAATGAGAGGAGAGCCAACCCCGTGATGCCGGTATCGGAATTGACACCGGATCCTTTGCGGTCGACCAGATCGACCGGATCCTCGGGAGAGCGTTTCACCGCACCGCCACCCCAACGGCCGGGACTCCATGAGCCATCGGCTTCCTGATGCGTGGCCAGCCACTTGAGACTCAGTTCGACAGCGGCTTCGCTCGCCTCCGTCCCGCCATTCTGCAGGGCGATCTCACGGCGCTTATCGAGACGCCGAAGCTGGTAGGTCTGGGGCGTCATCGCTGCGGCGGGACGCTTGGGCATGATCGTGCCCATCGAACGCGACGGCAACGTCGGTGTTGGCGGTGCCAAATCTTCGGATCGAGGGAGCCCCGCCGAGGCCCGGATCGCAGCCAATTGTTCGCTCATCAAGGGGCGCTCCGCCGCTGCGATACTTGTGGCAGGGGGAGTAGGAAGAGCCGCCACCGGCGCGCCTTCCGTCGGCTGTGAGGAGCGAACCGGGGTCTGACGTGAGAACTGTGATCGCGCGGGGACGGATGGCCTGACACTCGGATCCGGCCCGGAACTATCCGCACCGGGGATGTTTGCGGGCACCGGCGTGGCCAATGGTGCCGTGCGTCTGGTCATCGAGTCGGCTGTGATCGCATTGGGCTGCGGGTCGCTCGCCGTGGGATCCTGAGGGAGTTCGATCTTCGAAGCCAGCGGCTGGATCTTCTCGTCCGCCCGGTCGGCTCCACCCGCAGCGGGAGGACGCAGGTCATCCGATTCCAGGGGAGTGTTTTGCGGTGTCATCGTCTGGCGGGAAATGGCCGCCAGCGGGTTTTCGAGGGTTTGCTGCTTGATCCCCTCGGAGGGAGGGGGGGCAGTGGCGACGGGAACTGCGGGAAAGAGTGATTGATCGTCGGGAACTCTGGGCTGGGGAACATCGGGCTGCGCGGCCGCCATCTGGGGCTTGGGAAGTTCCACGGGGAGCGTGGCGTCGGGGGATTTCTCCCGCTCCAGCGGATCCGGCAGCGGGACGGGTGTCGCCCGGTCGGTTTCCGTCAGCGATCGCTCGGTTCGTTCAACAGCGAGCGACTCGCTGGGGGAAAGCCGCGAGAAACTGGCATTGGCGGCATCGATGTCTGATGCGGCCTCATCGCTGGAGACGAGTTGGATCGGGGGGCCGGGGGTCGACAGGTCGTCCCAATTCGCCTCACCTAGATATGCCGACTCCTGCTGAACGACCGTGGCCCAGGCGAGGCCCAGCCAGATGTGCAGCACCAGCGATGCAAAGAACGATTTTCCCGTCGCGTTCTGGTCGCCCCACCGGGTGGCCAGGAGCGAGAGGACCTGCACGACCAGCAGAAACGAGCAGCAGACCAGAGCGATACGGAGTGCGATCATCTGCCAGGAGGTTTCGGTGCTCCCGCCATCAATCAACCAGACCAGTGATTCGATCCACCGGAAAAACATCCGTTAACGCCGCCCTTCATTCCTTATCCGACACTGTGCCAACACCATCGAATCCCACTTGCTCGAATTTTCTATGGGTAATGACGCTGTTACGTCGTCCCAGTTCCCGTCAGCGGTCGATTTTCGGCTTGTGGGCCAAAGAAACGTTTCTGACCCCGGCGCGTTTGGCCGTCGCCATCACATCCATCACCGCCTGGTAAGGCCCGGCTCCATCTCCCCGGATCATGACATTCTGGGCCGGGAAGTTCTCGATGGCTTTGGCGAGAGCTGTTTCAAGCTCAGGCAGGGTCATCTTATCGGTGTTGAGCGTGATGACCCCGTCCCGCGAGACATTGACGATCAGTTCGTCGGGCTGGCCGCTGAGTGCTTTGGCGTCGGCGACCATCGGTAACTGGATTTTGTACTCGCGCTCGTTCTCTTTGAACTGGGTGCCGATCATGAAGAACATGAGCAGCAGCAGCACGATGTCGAGCATCGAGGCCAGATTGAGAACCGGTTCTTCGAGAGGCTCTGTCTTCAGTGGCATGGGCAGGCATCCGGGCCTGAAAGTTTCTTCCGTGGAACTGGAACAGCTTGGTGCGACAGGATGTTTGAGTGTTGGGCCGGGCGAACACAGTCTCGATCGACCAGCGAGTCGTCGAGGCGGTGAACTCGATGTTCAAGAGGCGAGCAAAGAATGCAGCCCACGTTATCCCATCGACACGTCCGCCCGTCCAGATGAACGATCGGCGAAAAATGCCGCAACTGTGAATTGGGGCAAACTTTAACGCCACCTGAACAGGCCAAGAACGCCGCTGGGAAGCCATTTTTTGGCAGGCATGCGGCATCGCGGAAACTTTCCCCGCTTCCCTCAATCTTCCCGCACACGGCTGGCCCGATTGTTCGATATTACGGAAACCGAACCCGCGATCGCCGCTGGTTCTCTCGGGGAAGGTGGCTTTGCCGCCCCTATCGAAGTGAATGAAAGTCGATTCATGACCACGGTTGCCTCACCCGCACTGAACCCCGCAGTTCGTCATCAGTACGAGTGGCTCCCCTATCCGGCCCGCAATCCGCAGGAAGAGCGGAGTCGACTGCTGACCACGGCCGTCGACGAACTGGCGACGATCAATCATTACGCCTGGGAAGGTCGCCGGGATCTGACCAAGGGCTTGCGTGTGCTGATCGCTGGCGGCGGCACGGGCGATTCGGCGGTCTACCTGGCTCATCAGTTGCGGAACACGCCTTCGGAACTGGTCTATGTCGATCTCAGCGAGGCCTCGATGCGGGTGGCCCGCGAGCGGGCGCTGGTCCGCGGGCTGGGCAAGTCGTTCCAGTGGATCCATGGTTCACTGCTCGATTTGACTCCTGATCGTGTGGGGACGTTCGACTACATCAACTGCTCGGGCGTGCTGCATCATCTGCCCGACCCCGATCTGGGACTGAGAACGCTGGCCGCATTGCTGAAGCCGGAAGGGGTGATGGGCTTGATGGTCTATGGCCAGTATGGCCGCACGGGCATTTATCAGATGCAGGAGATGTTGCGGCGGTCGATCCCCGCCAACTTGCCGCGTGAAACACAGCTGAGCCTGGCGAGACAACTGATTTCCAATCTGCCCCCGACGAACTGGTTCACACGCGGCCACGATCTGTTTGAATCCATTGAGCAGATGACGCCCGCCGAGTTCTACGACATTTTCCTGCACGCGCAGGATCGGGCCTACACGGTGCCGCAACTCTTCGCCTGGCTGGAACAGGCGAGGCTCAGGTTCATCGAGCATACGTTCGAGGCCCGCATGCTTTATCAGCCGATGCATGTCTTCGCGGGACAGCCGGAGATGCTGGCCCATGTGGAAACTTTGCCCTTGTCCGAGCAGCAGGCCATCAGCGAACTCTTCTGGGGTGCTGCTTCCAGGCATATTTTCTGGGCCTCGCCTCTAGGGCGAAGGCAGGCTACGCCCGAGGATGGCCAACAAATCCCCTGCTACAGCCATCTGGGGGAGATTCTGCAACTGAAGAAGGTCATCCAGTCGGCAACCACGCCTGCTTGTGACTTCCAGATGAGCCGTCCGGGCACGCCCTGCCTCAAGGTGACGGTTTCGTGCGATCCGTTGACGCGGCGCCTGATCGATTTGATCGACGGCATCAAAACCGTGGAAATGATTCGCAACCAGTTGATGCAGGAGTTCCAACAGTCCGCTGCCATGATGGATCGCGTCATCCAGCATGTTTGCCAACTTCTGGCTGGCTACGACCTCGTCGTGCTGCGACACGCTTCAACAAGTGTCTGGAAGTTTTAGGAGTGTTTGACCATCGGGAGTTGCTCTCTATGCCAAGAACCAAGCACCTGACGCCGGGGCGTCGCCTCTTCGCGACAGTCAAACCCTTGACTTTCAAATGCTAGGGCCGATACGGCGGGGAAGAATGCCGCAGCCCTGATTCTCCCACGAGAGAGTCGCCGGTTCGGAATCCGTAGCCAGGATTGGTCGTGCCGGGAAGGGTGTTCCAGGTGTTGAAAGCCCATGGCGGAGCGACCTGGTAGGCCGCATCGTTCCGGAAGAGTTGTCGCGCGAAGCCGGCCTCCAGCTGCGGTACCCCTTGGGGATACCAGCGGGCCATTTGGCTGCCGTAAGCGTCGAGGGGATCCTGGCGGATGCCGACCACGACGCCGGCCGTCGGCCAGCCGGCGAACTGTTTTTCGTTCAGGGGTGCGAGCGGTTGCCCCACAACCACGCCCGGTTGCGGGATCGTCCCCGCCACACCAACGATTCCATCAGCCGACAAGGTGGACGAGGGGACAAAAGACGGAATCGGCGGCAGGGTTGTTTCTGGTAGGGCCTCCGGGGGTAATCCTTCGTCCCTCGCGAAAGCCGGTGTGCTGATTGAAGCGGCTGGATCCCCATGTGGCACGGACGTCTCGCCGAGATCGATGCTCGTCACGAGCGAGCGGCTCACGCGACGACGGATGAGAATTCCCTCGCGGCGCGACTCCAGCACCACAAGTTGACCATCCGCCGAGAACTCGGCCGTATCGGCCTTGAGGATCTGCCCCGATTGAAGCGTGACCACCGCTTCCGCCCGGGCCAACTCCGGCGCGAGTGTGAGGGATGATGCCAATAGGCAACAGGCGAGGCGAATAGGGATGGCCATGTGGTGCCTTGTCATCGGAAAACAGCATCTTTCGGATGCCAATGATGAAAAGCAATTCCAAGGCCACCCGTCGGGCTGTGGCGAAATGTCCACGGCGGACAACAAATCGGCCCCCCACATCCGCATGTGGGGGGCCGACGGTTGGCGACTAACTATTGAGACGACTCAACGATCCTGCGATCGAGAGGGTCACTCTCAAACGCTGACGTTGATCTCGTAGCCCTTGCGCTGTTCGCGCGAAAGCCACTGGTTGAGGGCGGGATCGTTGGTGATGGTTTCGCTCTGCGAATCCCACACCAGCTTCTTGTCGGTGCGGATGGCGATGTTGGCCAGATGGCAGACGGTCATCGCGCGGTGGTGCGAGTAGACATCAGAGATCGGATCGGTGCGATCCTTGATGCACTCGAAGAAGTTGCCCATGTGGTTGCCGGGCTTCTTCCCCTTGTAGAGCTTCACCAACATCTCCTCGGTGATGGGATTCGTCGCTAGGTCTTCGACCGGCTTCCCCTTCATCGCACCGCGGCTGACATGGAAGCGACCTTCCGTCCCTTCGAAGAGAATGCCGTTGCCATCCTTCGATTTGCTGACGATATGCATTTCGACATCGCCGGGACACATCACCTTCACATCGAACTCGGTGGCGGCGTTGTAGCGGTCGTCCTGCTGCGGCCAGCCATCCTTCATTTCACAAGGATGCTTGGCCATGATCCCTTCGACGCTGGTCGGGCCGCTGGAATCCATCTGGATGGCCCAACTGGCGATATCGACATGGTGGGCACCCCAGTCAGTCATCTTGCCGCCGGAATACTCGTACCACCAGCGGAACTCGTAGTGGCAGCGGCTATTGCCGTACTTACTGCCGGTCTCTTTGAAGCGGTAATCGGTCAATGGGGCCTGGCCCAGCCACATTTCCCAGTTGAGTTCACCGGGGACGGCGACAACGGGAATCTCTCCGCTGCCGGGAGCGCCGCCGATATCGCAGGTGATCTTCTGCACTTGGCCAATGCGGCCATCGCGGATCATGGCCACGGCTTTGAGGAAGTTCAGCCCCATCTCGCTGCGCTGCTGGGTGCCCACCTGGAAGACACGCTTGGTCTCCTGGAGCACCTTGACGATCTGCTTCCCCTCGTGGATGGTCAATGTCAACGGTTTTTCACAGTAGACGTCCTTGCCGGCCTGCATGGCTTCGATGGCGATCTTCGAGTGCCAGTGATCGGGCGTGACGATCGTGACGACGTCGATATCCTTGCGATCGAGCAGCTTGCGGTAGTCCTCGTACATCTCGACATCGCGGCTGATGTTCCGCTTGCCGTGGATCTCCTTGATCTTGTCGCGGCCCTGCTCGGCGTGCTTCTTGTCGACATCGCAAGCGGCGACGCCGTCGGAATGGTTGAGGGCGCCGCCGATGATCTGATGCCAGCGATCGCCGGTGCCAATGCAACCCAACATGGGTCGCTCGTTGGGGCTTTGATTGGCGCGGAGGGAGGTCGTCATGGCCCAGTAGGGCATGGTCGCCCCGGCCAGCGCCGCCGTCGTTTTGAGGAAGTCGCGGCGTGTGTTGCCGGCAGGATTCGGTGGAAGCTGCGTCATCGAGGTCTGGCTCCGCTGATCGAGGATCGGGTGGTTCGCGTGTCCGGCGGTACGGGAATGATTCGCGGTTAACAAACCTGGGAGCACCGAACTCGGTGACACACGTTTGGCTTCCCGATTGTAACAATCAACATTCGTTGATGTAAACGAGGTGGTTTGCTGAACAGTCGAATTCGAATACCAAAAGCAGAGCGGGGCAACCAACGATGAAGTTGGTCGCCCCGCATGGAGGTCTATCGAGGATGTCAGAGCAGATTATTCGGAGGCGAGATCGAAATCGCTGACGCTGTATTCGGCGTTGTTGGAACGCCGTTCATGATCGTACGCCTTGCGCCAATCGGCCGAGTAGGCGTCGTCGTCGGACTCGCCCGCGTCTTCCTGCCGCCGTTGGCATTCCACACAGACTGTGGTGAACGGGACGGCCTGCAAGCGGGCGAGGGGAATCGCCTTTTCACACTTCTGGCATGAACCGTACTGGCCCAATTCAATCAAAGCCAAGGCCTTGTTGATCTGCACCAGTTCGCGTGTTTCCAAAGCGGCCAGTTGGGTATGAAGTTCGGACTGCTCGACTTGCGCAGCGGTTTCTCCAAGGTCGTTAATGCCATCATCGGGAGAAAAGACCAAGCCCATCTCCTCGGCGATTTTCGACCGCAGGTCTTCACGTTGCAGGAGCAGGTGCTTTTTGATTTTTGCCACAGCGTCATTGCGAGACATCGTGCACCTCCTGCGAATCTAAAGTTTTTCGTTATCAGAGAAGTCAGCCAGCGGAAGTCATCCGCGAAACCGACTTCCCCCTATGCAGACTGACAACTGCATTGTCCGTGCCGATGGGCCACGTTTTCCTTCATATTTCAATCACGACAGATATATTTCGCCTGGCGAACATTCCGTCGAGGAAATTTTCTGAAGCATCACACGGGAGTTACCACGGTCCATCTCAAACCTTACGTCGATTCTTGATGCCCACGGATAAGTCAATTTACGTGACCAAGGGAAATCCGGTGGGAAAAAACGCCCGTGATTCAACTCGTTTATTGAAGTTTAACGAGGTTGGCGACTGACTTCGGAAAGGCGATCTGTCGTCATTCCGATTCAGGCATTGCCCCAAATGACTCAGCCCCGAAGTCACCATCCTCTGACGCTGGGTGTTGACGGAGAACCTGCCGGTAAAGGTTGATCCACTGTTGCGTCATGGCACCGACTGTCCAGCGGGTGGCGATGTGCTGCCGGGCGGCCTGGCCAAAAGCTTGCCCGGTTGGTGGTTCGTCAATCAGGGTGCGTAGCGCCTGCATGATGGCGACCGCGTCTCCCGGTCGGAACAGCAATCCTGTTTGGCCGTGCTCAACCAAGGCTGCGTTGGGCGGGATTTGACTTGCCACGCACGGCAAGCCCCAGGACATTGCTTCGAGCAGGCTGTTCGACATCCCCTCGAATCGACTGGCCAGACAGAACGTGTCCAATTGGCTGTAGACCACCGCCGGTTGAGAGACATGTCCAAGAAACCGCACATGATTTTCGGCGTGGATCGATTGAACAAACCGTTCCAGACGAGGCCGCTCCGGGCCGTCGCCAGCGATGACGAGTCGACATTGGGGACGGATCTGCCGGAGGGTCTCCACCGCCCAGATGAGATCCCGCACCGACTTCTGCGGAGCGATCCTCCCGACGTAGCCCACGACGAACGCATCCTCGGGGAAGCCCAACTCCTTTCGCCAGAGTGACCTCTCGGACGATGAAGCCGGCTTGTCGTCCGGCAGTTCGATGCCGTTGGGAATGTCAACCAGCTTCTCCTCAGGAACCCCCAACTCGCGATAAAAGTCGACGACACTGGGCGAGTTGCCGACGAGTCTGTCCGTCCGGCCGATGAGGCGACGATCGAACCACTTCTGCCAACCGGCTTTCCAGGAATCGACGCAGCGCTCCGAGACGATCACCTTGGCGGCGGGGACGGCACCGGCGGCGTAGCGGCCATAGGTGTTGGCGGCGAAGAGCCAAGTATGAATGATCTCCGGTTGGAACTCGATCAACTCCCGGCGAAGTTTCCGGTAGGCCCATGGGTCGAATTTGAACCGTTTCCCCAAGATCCGCACATCAATCCCCGCGGCCCTCAGCAGGGATTCATAAGGCCCGCCCCGCGTGAGGACGATGACGCGGCAAGAGAATTCCTCCGGTGGCAGGTGGGTGGCAAGCAGCGCCAGTTGCTTCTCGGCACCCGACTGGTCGAGCGTCGGAATGACAAAGGCGATCCGTTTGGTCAAAGGGGACTTTCCTGTTGGTTTCGCGAAAACGTGGTGGCGAATTCGAGAGGTTTACGTAAGTTCTGGGGTTGGGATTCCAGCTTCTGAAGATGACCTCAACGGGTTGAAGTTGCAAACGGTTCGGGAATCGCCTGGTCCTGCGGGGTGATCCCGTCCAATGGGGAACGCAGAGAGATTCTTGATCGATGCGTTGGTGAGACGTGGACAAGAAACTGGGTTTTCTTCGCGTTCGGAGATGGGGGCGACATCTTGATCGCATGGGAGACGCCCCATCGGCGGAAACTGCCGAAGATCGACACAAGTGGCTTTGCGCATCAAGAGTTGCATTGACCCCGTTCGTCTGCGGGGCGTATACCTCGCGCGGTGTGCCGCGTTCCCTGTTGGCGACCACACCTCATACCTTGCGGCTGCGACGCCGCACCCGCCCCTTTCCCTTCGCGTTCCTCACGTCACCCTCGTTATCTCGTTCTATTGTCTAGCCCCTGTCTGGACGGCTTCATGGCCGGCTTTCAAACACATATCGGTGTCGCGGGTGCCGTCGGCGCGGGTTACGCCTATTGGGGATTCCACACCCTGAATCTGCCTCTGCCGACGTGTCTCCTGGCGGGCGGGTTCGTGACCATCGCGGGCATCATGCCCGATCTCGACAGCGATTCCGGAATCCCGGCGCGCGAGACCATCAGCTTCGCGGCGGCGATCGTTCCCATGATCCTGATGAACCGACTGATCACCTCCGGCTTGTCATCGGAGCAGTTGGTGCTGGTGGGAGTTCCGCTCTACCTCTTCATTCGTTTCGCCGTCGGGACGCTCCTCAAGCGATTCACCGTCCACCGGGGGATGTTCCACAGCATCCCCGCCATTGCGATCGCGGGCATGATCGGCTTCCTGCTGTGCGACTCCAACGTTCATTCGGCTCGCATCTATAAAACGATCGCCGTCATGCTGGGGTACGCGACCCACCTGGTGCTCGACGAGATCTGGAGCGTCAATCTCAGCGGTGTCGCCCCCAGCTTGAAGAAGTCATTCGGCACCGCGTTGAAGCTCTTCAGCAATGATCCGACCGCGACCTCGGCCGCCTATGGACTCCTGCTGCTGCTGGGGTTGTTCGTCCTTCGCGAGACGTCCCCGGAAGTCCATCAGCGAATGGCGGGTTATATGCCCGACATCTCCCGCTACGCCGCCAATCCCCGCGTCGACGATGGTCGAAAGCGATGGTCGGCCGGTGCACCAACTCCGCGCGATTCGCAACAAATCCCCAATCAGCAAAGCCAGCCCGGTTTCTGGAACTGGAACAACTCCTCCCGGCCGCCGGTGTCCAACGATCCCGCAGCGGGTCGCTATGCCCCCTCGTCTCTGCAAAATTTACCAGCTTCCAGAGATCCCTACGCGGAGCGGGCGGCGAATGAACGTCCGCTGGATCCATCGGTTCCAGCGCCTCAACAATGGTTTCCCCCTCGATCGAACAGCGATGACCAGAGGACCGGCGGCAATGGCCGTAGAACCGGATCGTGGTCGGAGGCCAATCGTCCCGATGAATTCGCCCCGGATCATTTCAGCAATGGTTGGCGCTGAAACTGCTCTGTGATCCGGTAAGGTTCTGGGTGACAATCCAAGGCCAACAGTTTGAACATGGATGGCAGGTCTGCAGGAAGGCGGAAGATATGACCACTTACGACATCGTGATGCTGCTGATCGTCGTCGGCATGGCCATTCAAGGTGCGTGGCGCGGGCTGGCTTGGCAGGTGGCCCCCGTGGCTTCCTTGATCCTCGGCTATATGGTCGCAGGCCCGCTTTCTCCTTCGCTGGCCCCGCTCTTCGGCAAGCCACCCCTGGCGGATGTCCTGGCGCTGGTGGCCGTCTACGTCGCCGTCTCGCTGGCGGTCTATCTGATGATCCGCTCGGTCAAGGAATCCTTGGAAAAACTGAAGCTGGCGGAGTTCGACAAGCATCTCGGTTTCCTGCTCGGAGCGGTCAAGGGGATCATCCTGACGGTCGTGGTGACGGTCGTGCTGATCACCGTTTCGCCCGCCGCACGGGAGATGATTCTGCAAACCGAGTCGCACTCGATCGCCCGCCTGATCATCGGCGAGGCCCTCCCACTGATGCCCGAGACCTTTCGCAGCACACTCGCCCCCTATCTGCGGGAGTTCCAGACCGACAACATCGCATATCAGAATGACGGCAACTTCCCTGGCGACAGGGTTCGCTCCCGCACATCGACGAGGCCGTCTCCCGCCAGGCCGCAGCCGGGTGAGCTGACAGGGAGGGATTCCCGATACGGCAACACGACGGAAACCCGGCCCGTCTCGCAGCAAGGTTCGGAGAGCACGCTCAACAAGATGTGGGATCAGATCTGGGGTGGTTCGTCCACTTCCTCGAATGCCCCCGCAGCTCAGCCGTCCGGAACACCCACGGATCGCTTCCGCAACTACGACCCGTATTCGCCAGGAAGGACTTCACCACCAGAGGGTTCTTCGTCGCAGGGTGGATACTCCTCCAACCGCGTCTCCGGTGCCTCGGGCAGCTATCCCAGCGGATCTTCACGAGATGGCGGATATGCCCCGAACAATGGAACCAGCTACGGCAACGCGGACCCCTATCGTTCAGGCAGTGCCTATCGCCCGGCTCCGCTCTGGGGAGACAACGAACAAGGTGGCGACGCCCCCCTCTTCGACGCCTCCAGCGTGACTCGCGATTTCGTGCGAGACCAGATCGTCAATCCCGCCCTCGGCCGCGCCCGCGACGAATTCGATCGCAGCATCCGCGAAAGCTGGCCCGACTCCTTCAGCGGCTCCACCCAACCCGACCCGGCATCACCCAATCGCGTGTCACCAACCCCACCCCGGCGATCCACCGGCGGGTATTGATCGGCCTCTACTGTGGTTGATCATGCGAGAAGATGACGGTGCCTTGAAAGTCACATTTCTCAGTGGCTCCCTAAACATTGGACGTACTATAGGGCGTCGGGAATGGGCCCCACAAATCTCGGCGTGAAGCGATAGATCGCCACTCCGCTGGGGAGATCCTTCAGGCAGAGTTCAGTTTGATCCGCGAAGAGAGGCGTATTTTCGAAACTCTCCAGATCGACGGCGTCGAGATCGATCACCAGATATCGCGTTCCCAGTTGAGCCAACTGGCTGATCGATGAATCATCGGGGAAGTTCTCCATCGCGTCCCGCAGGTCGAGGTAGGCGTCCGGAAAAAAGCCCGAGTAGCCGTTGATCAGCGGGCGGTGATGCTGGGTTTGCCAGTACATCCAGGTGGTGGTCGATTCGTAGGCTCGGGCGTCGGTTCCGTCCGGGAATGGGATGCAGGCCAAGGCCTCCGCCTCATCGGTTTCCCGCAGGAGATAGTCGATCCATGCCGGTCGGGGGGAGACGGCGACAACGCTGTGGCAAGTCTGCGGAAGTGGCCAGACCTCATAGACCGAAAGGCCTGCCAGGATCGTCGCAGGCAACCACAAGGCCCCGCAGATTGCCGCATGAAGTCCCCGTTGAGCTTGAGATGGCTGTGGCGGCGCAGGCCACCGTTTCTCCAGTGGCCATCGGCTCGGGGTGAAGAGTTCGATCCCTTGGATCGCCAACAAATGCCAACCGAGCTGCGCGAAGACACCAAAGCGAAACGGACTTCGCAGATGGGCGAAACCGGGGTAGTGATCCCTCAGCCAAAGCGAGGGGGGCCATCCCATAATCTCGTAGTCGGGGCCGAAGGAGAGGAGCATCGAGACCACGCTGAATGTCAGCACGGCGCAGGTGAGGAGCCGCCGGTCTCTCCAAGTCAACCCAACGATCAATCCCGCGCAGCCGAGCACTGTCACCATCGCGCCGCAGCCCAAACGCCAGACGTTCTGCCGGGCGGGTTCGATCGCGGTCGGATAGTCGCCCAGCCGCGAGGTGAGCGACCAGGTGTAGTCACTCCAACGGGCGGAAAGATTCCGGGCCAGGTCGAGAGGCCGCTCGTCATGCCACGCCTGCTCACGGGCCGATTCCTGTTGGACGCGCGCCATCGGTCCGATCATGCAAGCCGCCAGCACCCCCGCGCCGGCGAGGCACGCCCAGGGCTGCCACCGCCGCCAAACGGGAAGGAGTGGCCAACCGCTCACCACCAACAGCAGGAAACTGGTTCCCAACGAAATACTGAGCAACAGACCGTAATAGTTGCAGGCCCAGTAGGTCAGCCCGAAGCTGGCGCCCAGGCCGATGGCCGAAGTCCATCGGGGTTCGCGACAGCACTTGACCAGCCAGTAGATCGTCCAGATCGGGCCGGCGAGCGACAGGAGTTGCAACACCCCCATCTGCCAGAAGAGAAAAGGGAGTCGCTGCAGCAGCAGCCCGCCCAGCAATGCGAGCCACCAGGGGGTCTTCAGCAACCGCAGCAGCGACCAGGCGGCGTGGCCATTGAGAGTCATTACGCCCAGGATCGCGACGTTGTAGCAAAGCGTCGGTGAGCCGGTGATCCAGTAAAGCGGAGCCAGCACCACGGTTGTCGGCTGCGGCTCGGAAAGAGCGAAGACAAGGGGCGCGGGGTGAAACACCGGAGCGTTCCAGTAATCATGGAATCCATGTCCCAGCCGATCGATGTTCCACCAGACCGTCCACAGATTGAAGAGGGGGACGGTGGCTTCCCCTTCGAGACCCAGGGGAACAGCGGAGGTCATCAGCGCGGCCGTCGGCCATGTCAGCCAGACCGCCGTCAGCAGATAAAGGATCCACGGGGCCAGCAGTTGGCCAGCCTTGGCTGTAGCCCGCGTCCATGGTTGATGGGAGTCGGTGAGGTCGATCACGAGAAAAGCAGCCATACGATGGGATGTTCGTCATCGCGTATGCTGCACGAAGTCTGATCGCGTGAGAAGTGAAATCACTGGAGGCAGGAGAATTTCCAGTCGCCTCGAAGTGCGCAGGGACAGGACTTTCCGCAACCGTTCTCGGAGATCAATGGGCGATCAGCACGACTTCACTCCACTGAATTTCGGCCCCTTGATTACCCACAGGCCCCGCGACAGCTTCCAGTGAGAGCCGACCCGTGGCCCGATTATTGATCTCCACCTGAAATGTCGCGGCGGGATGATCGAGCGTCAACGACGGGCTTTCCCACAGCGTGCCGTCGTTATGCCGAATCCGTCCAATCGCCGCAGCTGAATGGGTCGTGGCACCCGAGAGAGTAGCACGCCCGATTAGCGTGTGGCGACCTGCCGGAAGCTCCCAGGTGACGAGGCTCCTAGGCTTCGCTGAAAGAGTCCAGGGCGCGGTGATGGCAAGAGTCTCGACCAATCCCAGCAACGGCCCCGTGACAATTTCGGGTTCCAACGGCAATGAAGCGGGGAGAGTTGTGGCGAGCCACGGCAGATGCTCACGACTTTTCAGGGGCAGGTCATCCAGCCAGCGAACCTCGGGAGTGCCGTATTCGATGGTGGCGAGATCGCTTTGCGGAATTGTGAGACGATTGCCGGTCAGCAGCAGAAATTCGATCCGCGGCCCCGCATTTTTCCCATTTTCCGAAGCAGGATCAGCCTGCCGGTTCTTGTCACCGGCCACATCGACGACTTTGAATTCGGTGGCGGTGAAGAAGGAGCCATCGGTGGTGGTCACCCGCCACTTGCGGGGAACAGGCCTGGGAAACACCAGCAATTCCCGATTGATCGCGACGGCGGCAATCCGAAAACGCGGCGCGCTGACGCGCTCACCCTTTCGGAGAAAATGAATCTGGCTGGCATCCAACGTTTGGAATTCGCCGGTCAGCTCGTCCTGATTGTTGAGTAGAGCCGTGTCGTTGGTTTGGCTGGAACCGGTCTCGATCCGCGCGATCTTTTCTCGAAGAGTCTTGCGGGCAAACAAGTTCAATGGAGCATCAAACACGACCACTGCCACCGTTTCTAGCGGAATGGGCGTGGCCTTCCTCTCGTTTTGCTCGACCCAGCCGATGTTCAACTGGTCATCGACAATTGTCCGAGCGGATGCCGCCAGCCGATCACCACTGGTGAGCCAGATTTCCTGCCGGGGCAAGGGCTTCGGCTCATGTTCCAAATCGACCCGTGTTTGTTCGACCCGCACCACTTCGCTCCAAGGCCAGTTCACCACACGATTCGTTTCCGGGTTGGGTTCGCTGCGACGAATCGATACCCCCTCGGGAGTGATCCAGACTTCGGAAGCGGTGATCTCCTCGAGGTTCTTGAGCTGGATCCTGACGGCCGACTTGTCCAGAGTGACTTGACCAAACACGGAGGATGACCAAGCGACACCGCCAGCCAGCCAGAGGGTCACGAAGCAAGACAGCAAGGTACGAAAAGCCGGGATGGCACCCTTCTCGGCCGCGATCAAAGCAAGTCGTGGGTGGGAAAAACGAACAGATGTCATCGTTGAAAGATCGGCAGGTAGTTGTTGGGCATCTGCAGGATCAAGCAGGACATGGCCGTCCCGTACTCGGTGCAAATGAGGGAATCGGGCCAGCTTCCATCGGGCGACTGACGTTCGACAAGTTCGTCGCGGATGCCTGTGTACCAGTTTTCCCCCCGCTCCCCCCCGCTCTGCCACATCACCTGCACGGCGTAGTAATGCCCGTAATAGAAATGGTTCTCGAATTGGAATATCTCCACATTCGGCGGCGATCTCAACAGGTATTCGATCCCCCGTTGAACTTCGGGGCCGTCATAGATCCCCGCGCTGTTGAGGGCGACGATCGCGGCGGCGGATCTGGGGAACTGGCTCTGGGGTCGCGGCTCCAATCGATATCGAAAGCCGCCGTCGGAGTTCTGGCACTTTTTGACATACTCGGTGCAGCGGTCGATCGTCTCCTTGGGGACGGCGATCCCCGCGTTGCGGGCCGCTCGCAAGGCCATGATCTGGCAGACGGTGACGGAGATATCGGCCTCCTTGCCATCCGGGTCGTAGCGCCAGCCCCCTTCGGGATTTTGCGAGCCGACAATGAGATTGACCGCGTTCTTGAGGGCCGTCCGCACGTTCTCCCGCAGGGTCATCCCATAGACTTCGGCCAGATAGAGCGTCGCGAAGCCGTGCCCGTACATGGGGCCGTGCGACGGACTCTCCTCGCAGAGGATATATCCCGACGGCTTGGAGTTCTTGAGGATGAAGCCGATCGACTTGTCGACATGGTCGGCATACTTGCCCCGGCCCGGGGTATTCCCCGCCGCCAGCATCGACATCCCGGCGAGTGCCGTCACCGCCACATTGCGACGATAGATGGAACCGGAGCCGAACGAGCCGTCGGTGTGTTGGCGACCCGCCAGAAAATCGAGACCTTTGGCAATGCTGGCATCGGTCGCGGGCGTCAGTAATTTCTTGGCGTTGACCTCGATCAAATCCTTGCGGGGAGTGATTTTTCCGGGAGCAGATTCCGCCAGTGGTGTGATGACCTGCGGCGATGGCGATTGGGCGACCGCCGGAGTGATTGACGACCACATGCCGCAGCAGATCGCCAAGAGGCCCGCCAGCCGAGAGCAACGGCTGATCAGTGGTTGGAGAAAAGCTGTCGATCCGGTCGCATCCGCTGTGGCGGTGCTTCCCAGCGAATCGGTGAGCGGTGGGATATGGCAACCCACTTTAGAAGGGGTCGAGCGTGGATGCGGCGGCCTGTTGGGGTGAGGCGATGTAGGCCGCCCGGTTGGAGGGGAACCCGCCATCGGGACGGGCGACCATGGTCGCCACGCCATCGGGGCCGGGGGACTGCCGCTGTTCGTAGACCAGTTGGGCCGTGGCTTCCGGGCGATTGTAGGGGACGGGTTGTTCGGCGAACGGAGAACCCGGCCGAGCCTGACCGACCGTCGCCTGAATCGAACGCAGGTCGTAGG
>PNLE01000037.1 GCA_013822855.1 Planctomyces sp. | reverse complement strand
CTCTGGGTGCTCGATGGGCGTTGCGCCGGCTCTTTGGCCCAGGTGCCGAAGTTCATCGAATGTGCGGCCCGGCCACCAGAGCCTGCGCCCCACGGTGACAAACTGCTTGATCGAGTCTTTGGCCCAACCCAAAAGCGATCGGGCGATGTGGGCCTTGGGAACACCGATGAAGACTTCCGGCCGCGCTTCCCGGAAGCACTGTGCGAGATTCTTGCGCCCCATGCCGGGATCGATCAGAACAGGGACCGCTCCGATGCGGAAGAGGGCGAATGTCAGGGCGAAAAATTCGATCGAAGGAGGAACCATGATGGCCACGCGCTGGCCGCGGGCGACGCCGATCGATTTGAGGCCCGAGGCGATGTCGCCAGCGAGTTGCCCCAACTCGCTGAAAGTGAGCATCGAATACCGCTCCCGGCGCAACGGCCCGCGCACCGGCGGCATGTAAAGCGCCGGCTGATCGGGCCAGCGGGCGGCGGCTTCGTCGAGAGTCCGGGCGATGTTGGCGGGGAGCATTCCGCTATGTTCCATCAATATCTATTGATCTGACTGATCGAGGCGATTGACAGTTGGGAACGGCTTTTTGGTTGACACCTCAATCGGCAAGGGGCAGGATATCAGATAGAAATGATCATCAGCCATCCGCTCGGGGAAATCCGGGCAAAGGTTTGTTGAACGATTCCCCATCGAAGATTGATCCCGGCTTTCGCTTCCCACGTTCTCACCTTCATCGCCAGCCGCCATCCGTTGTGGTGCCTGCCCGCCATAGCGCCTGTCGCATTCATCCCGAAGAATACCAAACATTGTTGTAACTCAAGGAAGAGTTCCTCCCACCCTCATTGCGATCCTGGATCGCATCATGCTCGGTAAACGCTCTTCCCGCCCATAATTTCCTGTCACTCAACCTGATTTGCCAACACTTGTTGATGCCCACCGTGGTTCCACCCGTGTTGTATTCAATCTCCGAAGACCTTTCGCGAACGTTTCCACTATCCCCTCCAACTTCGTCCGCAGCACCAATCTCCCAACGTCCACGAACCCTCAAGCTCACGAACTATCAAGTCTGTCCCGCCGGTAACCTTCCATGACATCGCAGTCTGCGATTGAATCCATCCGAGTGCCCGTGATTGGCGTGCTGGGGGGCATTGGCTCCGGCAAGAGCTTCGTCGCGCGCACGGCGGCGGAAGGAGTGGAGCCGCCGTGGCTGGTGCTGGATGCCGACAAAGTGGGGCATGAGGTTCTCCGGGAGCCGGAGATTCGTTCGCAGCTCGTGGAACTGTTCTCCAACGCCATTCTCGACGAAGCCGGCGAGATCGACCGCAAGCAACTGGCGAAGCGGGTTTTCGGCGAAGATCCCGCGCAGCGGGCGGCTCGCCGCCAGTTGGAGCAGGTGGTTCATCCACGGATTCGACAAACGCTGCTCGACCGAATCGCTTCAAGTCGTGGCGATGGCTACGCCGCCGTGCTGCTGGATGCCTCCGTTCTTCTGGAAACCGGGTGGCAGCCGTTGTGCGATCATCTGGTCTTCATCGAGACCGACATCGCGGCCCGGCAGGAACGCGTGGCCGGACGGGGTTGGTCGATGGAGGAACTGGCCCGGCGTGAAGCGAGCCAATGGCCGCTCGACAAAAAGCGTGCCTGCGCCGCAGCGGTTGTCTTCAACGACTATGTCACCGATGCGGCTCCCCAGGAATTGCGACGGTTGATTCTCGGATGGCTTGCCGATGCGGGCGATTCCGGGAACTCGGTGCCCGAATCGAGCGTCGTTTCCCCCAGCGAAGCCCCCGGTTCCTCCGTCGACGATGAACCCCGCTTGTCCACCCTCTCCTATCACACCCGTCGAGTTCCGTGGTTGTCCAGCCTCTCATCACGTCGCTCGTGGTGGTTGTCGGCGATCAGGCGATTCCCCGGCCCGTTGCTCTTCCTCCCTCCGTTTGTCAGGCAGCCCTCGCCATGACCATGAAACCCCGCGCCTCGTTCAGCCGCTCGACGGAGACCGCCGGTTCACCCGACGCGCCGCCGATTCCCCTGGGATCGCTCCGTCGCGAATCCGGTGCCGCACGATCGGCGACTTCCGCGAACTCCATCTCCACCCGGGATGGCGAACCCGCCGGCGGTATGGAGCGAGGGGCCAGTGATCGTCCCTCCATGAGCAGCGCCGTGAAACACGCCGATTCCCGCGAACGCGGTGAACTTCCGGCTGAAGACCTGGCCGCTGAGACTCGAACTAGTACCGGCATCTCGACACGTTCGGCTCAGGGCCCGCTTCCCGACGACGACGACCAGCCCCTCCCCGGAGACGAAAAGTACGAACAGGCCAAAAACGGCGAGAACGAGATCCACGTCGCCGAACTGCAGCGGCTGACGATGAAGGAACTCATCGAGATCGCCAAGGCCGAGAACATCACCGAATATACCGGCCTCAAGAAGCAGGATCTGATCTTCAAGATCCTCAAGGAACGGACCAAGCTCCACGGGCTGATGTTCGGCGAGGGGACACTCGAAATCCTCCCCGACGGCTTCGGCTTCCTGCGCAGTCCCGACTACCACTACCTCCCCTGCCCGGACGACATCTACGTCTCCCCCAGCCAGATCCGCCGCTTCGGTCTGAGAAACGGGGCGACGGTCGCGGGGCAGATTCGTCCGCCCAAGGAGAACGAACGTTACTTCGCACTGCTGCGGGTCGAGGCGATCAACAACGAAGACCCCAACCTCCTGACCGAGAAGGTCTTCTTCGACGACCTGACGCCGCTGCATCCCGAACGCCGGTTGAAGCTGGCGGGCGATTCGAGCGATTACAGTTCCCGCGTGGTCGACATGATCGCTCCCATCGGCATGGGCCAGCGCGGCCTGATCGTCTCGCCACCCAAGGCGGGGAAGACGATCCTTCTGCAGAACCTGGCCAAGGCGGTCCTCGCCAACGAGCCGGATGTCTATGTCATCGTGCTGCTCATCGACGAGCGGCCCGAGGAAGTCACCGACATGGAGCGGCAGGTCCAGGGCCGCAATTGCGAAGTCATTTCCAGCACGTTCGACGAACCACCCAGCCGGCATATCCAGGTCTCGGAGATGGTCATCGAGAAGGCCAAGCGAATGGTCGAATATGGCCAGCACGTGGTCATCTTCCTCGATTCGATCACCCGGCTGGCCCGCGCGTGGAACTCGGAAGTGCCGCACTCGGGGAAGATCCTCACGGGGGGTGTCGATGCCAACGCATTGCAGCACCCCAAGCGGTTCTTCGGTGCGGCCCGCAATGTCGAGGAAGGGGGCAGCCTGACGATCATCGCCACAGCCCTCGTCGACACCGGCAGCAAGATGGACGACGTCATCTTTGAAGAGTTCAAGGGGACGGGGAACACGGAGCTCCACCTCGACCGCCGGATGGTGGAAAAGCGCGTCTGGCCCGCGATCGACATCAACCGCTCGAGCACCCGCCGCGAGGAGCTGCTGATGGGCGAGGAGGAACTGCGGAAGATCTGGATTCTCCGCCGCGTGGTGGGGGATATGAACCCGGTCGACGCGATGGAACTCTTGACCAGCCGCCTCAAGCGGACGAAGACGAATGAAGAGTTCTTGAACACGATGAATTTGAGCTGAGGGAGGAGCGAGCGGCAGAGCCGGAGGAGAGAAGGAAAGAAGAAGGAGGAAAGGAGAGAAGCCAGAGTCCTAACCCTCGCCCGGTACTCCGGGAGAGGGTGGCCGCAAGGCCGGGTGAGGGTCTTCCCGAGCGATATGGCGGGTCGCAAGAATGTTCCCCGGCAGGCCAAGCGACGTGCGATGAAGCCATAGATTGATCGATGATTGAACAAGTACGAACTCGCCCTCACCCCAACCCTCTCCCATCGGAATGGGCGAGAGTGCCGCTGAATGGCTCTTCTCAACCAACAACCATCCACTCCCCACCCACAAAACCCAAACCCCCAATACCAAACATCCAAAGCCCCTCCCATGACCCGCACCATCGAAGCCACTTTGCTCGCCCCGCAGGAACCTGTCGCCATCGTCGTTTCCCGGTTCAACGAACTGGTGACCAACCGGCTGCTCGAAGGAGCGGTGTCGACGTATCGCCGGCATGGACTGTCGGATGACAAGATTACCGTCGTGTACGTCCCCGGTTCGTTCGAGTTGCCGGTCGTCGCGCAGAAGCTGGCCCAGTCGAAGACCTACGGCGCGGTGATCTGCCTGGGGGCCGTCATCCAGGGAGAGACGACCCACCATGAATACATCAACCAGCAGGTGGCAGCTGGTTTGCAAAAGATCGCGCTGGAGACCGGCGTGCCAGTCGCCTTCGGCGTCCTCACCTGCCCGACGATGGATCACGCCCTCGACCGCTCCGGCGGCAAGGCGGGCAACAAGGGGGTCGAAGCGGCCCTCGCCGCCATCGAAACCCGCAACGTCCTGCTGGAGCTGTCTCGCAGCCCGAAGTAACCCGCCCATCTCCGAGAGTTCTCTTCCCCAAGGGTGCCACTGGCTCCGCCAGTGCTCTTGAACCTCGGCAGCAGGGTGGCTGGGATCAGATGTCTTTATCCGCCCCCAGTTCACAGGAGATCGCCAGCCGATTGCTCGCGTAGGATTCCGATGAAACGGATGCGACACGCATCCAGAGCCCCACGCAATCCCGCTAAAGACTTCCTGGCGGGAAAGTTTTCGCTTGTCATGTCATACTTGCCCAATTCCAGTTTTCCCGCCCGGTTCTGTTCTTTGGATTTCCACGCCCATGTCTCGTCGCCACAAGGCCCGCGAAGTTGTGTTGCAGATGCTGTACCTCAAGGATCTCAATCCCGATGTCGGGTTCGAGCAGATCCGCACGATGGTCCAGACCGATCTGCCCGATGAAACGCTCTCCCGCTTCGCCTGGGGTCTTTTCTCCGGGACCATGGAGTTCCGCCCCCAACTCGACAAGAAGATCGAAGAGGCGGCGGTCAACTGGTCGCTCAGCCGCATGGCTCCCACCGACCGGAACGTCCTGCGCCTGGGCGCGTATGAACTCCTCCAGACCGACACCCCCCACCGCGTGGTGATCGACGAAGCCCTCGAACTGGCCAAGTCTTTCGGCGGCGCGAACAGCGGATCGTTCGTCAACGGCATCCTCGACCGCCTGCTCCCGCCCGAGAAACGCAACCGGGCCGTGCAGAAACCGGTGGAAGACGAAGAGACGACCGCCACCTTCGTCTCCGCTGTCGAAACAGCCGGGGCATCGTCAGTCGCGGACGTCGAAATTAACGATTGAAGCTCGTCGAGCCGGTTTGAGGATCACCTTTGTCGGGAGCCGCCATGGAGCCGGACGCCCCCTCCGCCGACAACCGGCCGTCCCACTTCTCAGGGGATGCCGCGTCACCCGCGACTCCCGGTGGCGAGGCCCTTCCGACCTACCGCTGTCCCGGCGAGAGCTACACGATCAGTCGCTCCGTCCATCTGGCCCGGCTGGCGGCTCACTATCCGCTCTGCCGGAACTGCCCGTCGCGGGACGACCAGGGGGCACTGCCGATCTCGTTCCCGACGGCGCCGCTGCTGGAGAACAGCGAAGAGGAACTGATCACCGAAACGGGCGTGCGGGCCGTTTATTTGAATGTGCTCCATCGCACGCGGGCCGTTCAATGGGGCCGAGCCATCGGCAAGACGCTCATTGACCACACACGGGCCTGCGAAGAATCCGGGAATGGTGCCGAGTCGATCCGCGAGAATCCCGCCAGAAATTCCCCTCATGTGGTGCTGGGCCATGATGAGCGGGTCAGTTCGCCCGAAATCGCCGCCGGTCTGGTGAGGGGTTTGCGGCAGCAGGGGATCGATGTCGCGGATCTGGGATTTTGCCGGAAACCCGATCTGGTCGATGCGATGTCGCAGCGGCAGGCCGCGACGGCCCTCTTCGTCACGGGATCCGGCTATGGCCCGGCGTGGACGGGGTTCGATCTGCTCGGACCCGGCGGCCTCTTTTGGGATCACGAGGGGGATCATCACGCATCGATGGCCGCCCTCCGCCGGCAGATGGCCACCGGCGAATACGCCCATGCGGTCGTGCTGGGAACCTACACCCCCATTCGCATCGCCGAGCAGGATCTCTCGCTCCGCGAGGAGTTCCACGCCCTGCGGCCACTGACAATCGTCTGCGCGGCCGAGAACGACCTGCTAGTCAATCGCCTCTCCCGCCTGCTGGAGCATCGGCCATGCCGGTTGGTGCATCTCACCTTGCCGAGTGCCCACCGGGATCTTTCACAGGGAGAGACGGCTTCGCTCGGAGAGCTTCAAGAGGCGGTGAGAAAGGAGCAGGCCCATCTGGGTTGCTACTTCGCCGCCGACGGAGAGACGTTCGCCGCCATCGACGAACGGGGTGGGTGGCTGGGCTGGAAGGAGCTCACGCTCCTCCTGGCGAGCGAGTTGTGCGAGGGGGAACCTGGCCACACGGATCGACCGGCCCCCGCCCTTTGCCTGACGACCTCCGCGTATGCCGCTTGGAAGGTCGATCTCGAACGCTGCGGTTTTCGATGTCTCGACGGCGGCCCGTCCCCCGCCACCTTGATGCGGATCCTCGCGGTCGAGCAGGGCGTGCTCGGCGCGGGCGAGTTTCCCCGCTGGTGGCTGCGGGTTCGCGAGTTCGCCGTCTGTGATTCCCTTCGTATTTTCGGCACGTTGCTGCGGGCACTGAGCCGTACCGACCAACCCTGCTCCGCCCGGGTGAAGTCGCTGCTGGAAAATCGCGGCTGAGACGCCGTCCGGATACGCGGGACGAATGCGGCAGAGGGTGCCTTTCGATGTCATTTCCGCCGAAAAGTTTCGCGGCCGCTTCACGGGATGAGTAATCTCAATGAGCCCTCCACGAGTGCCTATGGAAATGCTTCCCGGCCGGACACCCGTCCTCTCCTTGGCAAGTTTCGCATCGAATCACCCGAATTCGCCGATTGGGAATGGCAACTGCTGCTCAAGAAATTGCGAGAAATCGAGGCCACTTGATCGCGGGTGGAGTCTGCATGAGAACTTTCACGTCAGCCGCTGCGCGAAGTGCGGGCAGTCGCCGATTTTCCACGGCGAAAGGCTGTGTGGGAGTCTGCCTCCTCGCGGTGAGCTTCTGGTCGTCGCTGGCGGGGTGGTGGCCGACTGCCGTTTTCGCTCAAGACCTGATAGCCGTCGCGGAGCCTGTGGCGCCGGCGACTTCCCTCGCCCGGCAACTCAGGCCGCTGGTGCCACCCAACACCGTTCGTCCCTTGCGGGAGCTGATCGAAGCGGCTCGATCGGGCAACAGCGAACTCGCCATCATCATGGCCGATCGACTGCTGGCCATCGATTCGGGCCTCCTGCTTCCCCTGTCCGATCTTCCCAAGTCGTTGAACGGGAGTCGGGAAGCGACTGGTGACACCTCCACATCGCGGGCCGTCTGGCGTCTTCGCCGGGAATGGTTTCGGAGCCTGACACCGCGACAACAAACCACGATCGCTCAGACGATGGAACCCGCCGCCGAGCAGGCTCATCGCGAATTGCCGACGGATGAAACCCGCGGCGAGCGATTGATCGCCTTTGCCCGTCGCTACGACCTGACCCGACCGGGCCTGCGGGCCTGGGAGGAACTCGCCGCCGGTGCCCGCGATGTGGGAAGAGCGGAACTGGCTGCGGCGATCCACAGCGATCTCGCGGCCCATCCGTTGCTCGCCTCGAACGGAACGCTCCGTACGATCCATCAGTCGCGGGCGGAACAGGTTCTCGCCGAGTTCGCGCTGAAGTCGGAGGTGGCCTCGACGTCGATCAGGCCGGAGCAGGCGGCTCGCCGCCTGGCGCTGCTCGCACAGCTCCAATCGCGAAATCGCGACGACTCATCGAAGAGTCCACCGAACGCGAAGACCACTCTCAAGTCGCCCTCGAACCCCACGTATGAACGGGAGAGCGACGCCCGAAGCGAAGACTGGGACGTACCGTTGAATCCCGTCTGGGAGAAGCTGCTGGCTCCGGCCCGGTGGAGATATCGCGCCCGGGGCGTGGCGATGCTTTCCCTGTTGCAACCCGCCGTGGGCCGGGATGTGGTCATCATCCGCGATCCCCTGCGATTCACCGCCCGCGACCGGCGGACCGGGGCCCTCCTGTGGGAGCTGGCTTCCCCCTTGCTGCGGGCCGACGCCTTCGATGGAGCGTCGCTCAATGCGGCGGAATGGGCCACGTTGGTGGCGATCGAGCAATCGCACACGCTTCACACGCGGGTGACTTTGGATGATGACCGGTTCTATTTTGTCGAACGGGCCGCCACCCGCGCCGATGGCAGGCCGCCCCATCGGCTGCTGTGTGCCGCCGGCACCGAGACCGGCCAGATCCTCTGGCGATTGGGGGGCAAGGCCCTCGGTCCGACATACCCCCTCTCCGACAGTTTGTTCCTCGGCCCGCCATTGGTGATCGACGAGCAGTTGGTCTTCCTCGCCGAGAAGGATCAGATACTCTGGCTGCATGTCGCGGGGCGGGAACACGGGGCGCTCGAATGGTCGCTGCCGTTGGGGCAACTGGGCCAACCTCCCGCCGCCAATCCCGTGCTGCAACGGGCGGCGATGGCGATGGTCGGGGACGGCACCCACTGTGTCGTCACCACCGGGTTGGGCGAAGTCATCTCGATCCACCTCGCGGCCCGCGCGATCGACTGGATGAGCACCTTGCCACCTCTTCCGCAGGTGGCGGGGACGCAGCGTGTCGATTTGCCGCCGGGATACTCGCCGGACAACTGGTGGCACGGTTGGCGGGAGGCGCGACTCATCGTGACCACCCGTGGCCTTGTGGGCGTTTCGCCCGAGACGAACGATCTCTCGGCATGGTCCTTCTCGGGCGAGAAACGCTGGTCGATTTCCCTGCCGGAGGGAGTGGCCCTCATTGGCTCCACCGGGGCGTCGCATGCTGTGAAAGAGAGTGTGGAAGAGTGCGTGATCGTCACGACCACGAATGGCCTGCGCGCCTACAACCTCGCCGATGGCCACCTTCGCTGGGCGTTGGATGATCTGGAGCAACGGCACGCTTGGCTCTCGGGTCTCCCAGCCCTGTATGAAACCGACAATCCATCAAGTCCCGATGAAAACAGCGCTGTGGTGGCCCCGCTCACCGATGGTCGGCAACTCGTCGTTTCCCCGGCCACGGGACGCGTCCTGGACATCAGGCCCGAGCCAAATGCTGCTGGAGCGGTTTCGCGGGAGTCGGTCGCCTTGAAAGCGGTTGCAGGTCGCCTCTGGTCCCTCAGCCCGCAAAGATTGGCGTCACAAGCACATGTCCTTCCCGGTGGATCATCGCGTGCCGACAAAATCACCTTCGAGGATGAACTGCAACGAGGAGACTTTCGAGCCGCTTTTCTCCTCCTCGAAAAGAACCCCGCGCCGCAACGTGCCACTCGATTCCCCGAGATGAGTGCCTCGCAGGTTGTTTCCATTCTTCGCGAGAATTTGACCTGGAGGGATGCCGACCTCGAGCAGGCGGAACGCCAGCGGGTCGCCCGGTTGTTGGCAGAGTTACTGCCTCTCGTCCCCGAGCGAAGAGTGCATGAAACCATCGAACTGGCCGACTTCTGGCTGGCCAATAGCGACGCCGACCAAGCGTTGCGACTCCTCGCTTCACTGACTCTCGCCGACCTCGCCCACAGCGACGAAGCGACCCTCGCGCTCGACCTGTCGGCACTCATGACGGCGGGCAAAACTCTCGCCACCCGCGTCTCGCCGGGGGGATCGATCCATCCGCAGCGCGCCCGGCCCTCCCGCCGGGCGCTCGCCATCGCCCTGCGGGTTGTGGCCCGCATCGCGACCGATCCCACCTCTCCGGCGGAACGTGTCGCCCAGTACTTCCCGAACTGGATCGGCACCGATCCCGCATTGGCGAAACAACTCTGGGCCGGAACCTCCCTGGGAAGTGAATTGGCCCTCGGCCTTGAACTGACAACAGGCCATGCCGGATCAGTCCCGCAAGGCGTCGCCTCCCTGGGCGATGAACTCGCCCATCTGGCCATGATCGATCGGCTGGAAGCCAAGTCGCTTAGTGAGGCTTCCCCCTCGTCTCATCGTCTCGAAGCCGCCTGGCGGGGATTGTCCGATGGATGGCGAAAGCGGGGTTTGAAACACGACGCCGACGCCGCCGAGGCTTTGGCGGTGACATCGCTTCAGCGAGGGACGGCCCTGCGCGAGTCCCATCCGCTTCCCACCACCTCACCGGAAGAGTTGCTCCCCGCCGCAATTGATAACGCCCTCAACGAATCGGCAAAGGCTTCAACACCCACCCCTCCGGAATCCACCCCGGGCCTCGTGCTCCCCTCCGTGCGCGAGCGGAACGAGGAGGTCTATCAAATCCCCGTGCCCATGACCTCCTGGCCGGGATTCCTGGGCGATCGGCTGGATGTCTCGATTGCCCGCTCGGGGGCCGCCTTCCGCTTTGTGGGCGAGGGCGTGGAAAGCCCTTGGACGCTCGGCCTCATCCCCGACGATGTCGAGACTCTTTCCCCGCTGAGGCATGTCTGGCAATTGCATGCCGCGACGGGCTGCGGTCGGCTGCTGGTCACGCAGGTGGGGACGGAACTGATGGCGGTCCAACCCTTGAACGATGCGGGCGAGCCGCAACCGAAGCTCCTCTGGTCGTTGGAGTTGGCCGGCCCCAAGCGGATGCCGGGCGAACCGCTGATGCCGCTCTATCGCGTTCGCAAGCATCTCGCCGATGCCCCCCCTTTGGGCGTCGTCGACCAGTACGGCAACGCGCTGGGAGCCGCGACTCTCATCACCCCCGAACTGACGGCCTGGATCAGCGGCGGCATGCTGGAGGTGATCGACACCGCCACGGGCATTCCCCGCTGGTCGCGTTCCGGCATCCCACCACTCGCCCAACTGGCGGGCGATGCCGATACCGTCATCGTCGTCGATGTCACCCGGCAGCGGATCGCGCTCCACGATGGACTCGACGGCACGCTGCTGGAGGAACGATCCCTTTCGGGCAAACTGCCGCCGCAGGGGGACTCGGCCCGCCGCAAATTGTACGCCCGATCGGTGGTGGGGGAGACGCCGCGCGGCTGGTGGATCGACGGCCGCCACCTTTATCGCGAGGTGGCCGCGATGGTGGAACGTCCGCCTGCGGCACCGAAGTTCATTAAAGCCTACACCCTGCCCCACGATCCAGAGGCTCCGCCCGAGATGATGCTCAGGTATCAACTCATCTGCCACGATCTGGTGACGGGCCGCGATCTCTGGCAGCAGTCCAGCGAGGTTCTCTCGTACGGCTTCCCGCTCGATGCCTGGACATTGGGCCTCGTGCGGCCCACCTCCCGGCCCGGGCTGGGCGAGATTCTTTTGATCGATGCCCGCACCGGTGCGGCCCGCGGTCCGGCGATCCCCACTCCCTTCCCCGAGAAGATCAGCCGGATCGTCGCCACGCAGGACCGCGACCGGTTCTATGTTGGTCTCTCCAACGGGGCGGCCATGCGTCAGGAGAGTGCGGCTCTGCAACTCCGCAGCGGTTATCGCCAGCCGTATCTAAATGGCGAGATGGTGGCAATCGGACGGCGGTCGGGCGATGTCGCCTGGCGGGTGACGATCGATCAGGAGCCGTGGCCATTGGATATCTCGCGGGCCTATCCGCTCATCATCCGCTGCTGGACGACTCCCGAGTCGCCGGGCAACCGGGGGGCCGTGGGCCACCAGCGGATTCATTGGGCAGGAACGGGGGAGACCGCCTCCGCCGACGACGCGCTCTTCCTCAACGGCTATGTGACGATCGAGCCGGGCGAAGGCCGGGAATTGCTCCTCCGCCGCGAGTTCTACACCACGCGTGTCTTTCCTCCTGGGAAATGATGCGCAGAGAGTGGGGGGTGCGTTTCGCGCCAGCGGAAATTCCCGTGCGGGCCGAAGGGAATCGCCGACGGGGATTGTCGTCGCTTCGCGGGGCGTGTTGGGGTATCTTGCCCCACGATCCCGGACGGGACCTCCATGACTTCGAAAGAGAGCCACCATGCGTCGCGAATGCCCCTACTGTGCGGAATATGTGAGTGCGGCGGCGACCGTCTGCCCGCACTGCGAAACGGAAATCGGCAACCGCAGCATGGCAGCAGCTTCGCCCGGCCGCAGTCGCAGCGAGGACTCGGCGAGTGACGCCCCGCCCCGCCGCAAATCGAAGGCGGTCTGGATCATCGTGCCGCTGGTGCTCCTGGTCATGCTGGTTCCCTGCGGCGGAATCGGCATCGCCCTGCTGCTACCGGCCGTCCAGCAAGCCAGAATGGCGGCTCAAAGAACCCAGACCCGCAACAACATGAAGCAGATCGGGCTGGCGATGCACAACTTCCACGACACTTACAATCACTTTCCCCCTCGGTTGAATGACGTCGAACGCGAAATGCAAGAAGAAGTGCTGCAATCCTGGATGACTGATCTCGGGCCCTTTAGCGGTTCCGGGCAATCGCCAATCTGGAGTGCCATCGATCGCAAGCTGCCCTTCGATGATCCCGCCAATCAGTTTCCCTTCTCACAGCGGATCAGTGAGTACCAATCCCCTCTGCTTCCGGAACAAAGCACGGCAATCTATGGCCCGGCCCACTTCGCACTGAATGTGCATCTCTGGAATCCGGAGAAACCCATCGGCATTCGGGAAATCACCGATGGCACCTCGAACACGATCATGGCGGGATCGATCCCCTCCGCCGATACGGCGGCGGCCTGGGGTGATCCCGACAATCTTCGCGACACGGCGGATGGTATCAACCAGGATCCCTACGGCTTCGGTTCACCCATCCCGAATCAGGCCCAATTCCTCATGTCCGATGGAACGGTGCACGTGATCTCCGACCATATCGACCGCACACTCCTCAAGAATCTGGGAACTCCGGCGGACGGCGAAATGGTGGGCGACTTCTGATGTGGACGGGGGAGCAGCGGATTGCAGGTGTTTGCGACTGGAGTCGCTTCTTGCCTGAAATCTCCGGAAGTCGCTTGGGGAGCATCACCCCGTCATCGGCAACATGCGGGCGAAAGAGATCATGAGGCGCTCGCTGCGGGCTGTCGGAGCCGAACTGCTGATTCCGCTGGCGGGAGTTCCCCTGGCCTGCGGGATGTTTGCATCCAGTCCCCTGCTCCGGCATGGTCTGGCACGGCTGGAGCCGTTCGTGGCGACCCTCTTGTGGACGGGGCTGGTGCTGGTCGTCTGGCAAGGGATCCGTCGGCGCGATCGGCTCGCGGGAAGCACGCCACCCGTGGAACGACCGGCCCAAGCGGAGTGGATCGCGGCCTGGGGATTGTGCTCCTGCATCGTGCTCACGCTGGTGCTCCTCGTGCCTGTGGCTCAGGCGTGGGAGAATCCCAGCCTTCACGGAAGTCTGGTGGGGGGGATCCTCCCCCGGAACGATGCGGCGGGGTATTACCAGGGGGCGGTGGAGCTGTTGGCCGGGGAGCCGCTGGCTGCGTGGCCCAGCCGCAGGCCGATCAATTCGGCCTGGCTGGGGGTTCGCTCTGGGTGGGCCGGTTCGTGGGAAGGGGCGATCCTGTTGCAGGTGGGATTGCTCGCGATGGGCTGGTGGCTGATGAACCATGCCCTCCGTGCGGCGGGGTTGGGCGCGGCCCTGCGCTACGCCAGCTTCGTGCTGGTGGAACGGTTCAGTTTTGAATCGGCACCCACGATGCTCTCCGAGCCGCTGGGCCTGGCCCTGGCGCTATTGGCGATGCCGCTGCTCCTCCCGGCGATTCAATCGGGGCTGCGCGGGCGGGGCTCGATCCTGAAATATGCCTTAGGCAGCGGCTTGCTGGCGCTGGGTCTATCGGCACGTCCCGGTGCGATGTTCGTCCTCGTGGGGCAAGCCGTGTGGCCTTTGCTCCTCCTGTGGCCCCGCTTCGCCACGAGTGCGATCGCGCCGAAGGAGCGGCGGCCCGCCCTGCGGCTCCATTCCGAAAGCGATGAAGTGGTGGACGTCGAAACCGCTACTGCTCAAGCCGAACTCCGCACCACATCCCCACCGCTGGCGATCCGGGCGAAACTTTTGGCGACGGCCTGTGCGCTCGTCTGCATGGTGGCGGCGTTGGGGGTCCAGCCGCTGATCAACGGGTGGTATGGGCCGGGGTACTCGTTGGGACAGGGGAGTTTCGCGCACACGATGTACGGGCTGGTGACGGGCCAGCCGGGCTGGAGCCGGGTGTTCGACGATCATCCGGAGCTGCGCCGGTTGCCCGACGACCGGGCACAGGTGAAGCGGATCTACGAGCTGACCTGGGAAGCGTACCGGAAGCAGCCATCGCGGTTGATCATCGGTTATCTGCGCGGCTGGCAGATGTCGGGGAAGTGGATCGTCGTTTCGGTGATCGAATGGTTGAAGCTCCCCTCGCGCTGGCTGGGACTGCTGGTCGTCGCCTCGGGAGGGCTGTGGCTCCTGTGGCGGGCCCGGATCCGGCGGCGGGACGACCTCTCGCTCTATCTGGTGGTGCAGGTGGTGGCGACAATCGTCTCGATGCCCTTCTTTCTGCCCGATACGGGAATTCGCGGGCTGGCGGCGACATGGCCGCTCTGCATTCTCATGCTGCTCATGGGATTGATCCCGTATCGAGAGCACGCAATGACGCAAGAAGCCCCGATTGATCCCACCGAGCCATCTCCGGGGATGAGTGTTGGACGGGGGGCCGTTCGCGGCCGGTTCCGGGCGTGGGGCGAGCTCGCGGAGAGTTTGGATTCGCGGCAGGTGGTGGCTTGTGGGCTCGCGGCGGTGATCACGCTCAGTTCGCTTGGGCAGCCGGGCGGATGGAGGAGAGCCGCGGCGCGAGGCCAGGCTCCGCCGATCGCCGGGGTGGCGGTGCTGGTCTACGACCCGGAACGATTGCCGCCGGAGCAGCGATCGGTGCTGGGGAAATTATGGCCCGTCCCGCATTGGATTCGTTCCCAGGCGCTGGTGGACAGCTGGCCCGAGCCGGTGCCGGAGGAAGTGATCGATGCGCTGTTGGAGCATCCGGTCTGGCGGTTGCGGGTGGAACTGGAGCGTGCCGTGGCGGGTGATCCCGAGAGCCGGCCCCGTTTGCGATGGGAGCTGGATCCCCTGGAGTTGGTTCCCCGGGAGATGAGGGCCGGTGGAACGGGAAAACATCCACGTTGGCAGATCGTCGAGACCTGTTCGGAGGACTGCTTCGAGGTTCGCGGGCTCAGTCAGCGGTTGTGCGTGCGATGGCCGGCTTCCGGGAGGTGAGGGAAAGCCGGACGACAATCGTGAAGATCCCCGCACCCACCGCTTCGCCCAGGAAGCTGACCATCCGGGCGAGGATTGTGATGGTCGCGATCTGCGGCTGCGTGAGGACGTTCGGCTGCGAGAAGACCTCCACCATCAGCAGTTCCCGGGGGCCCAAGCCCGCCGGTGCGAAGAGGACGATGAACCCGCCGACATTGGCGATCGTGGCGGCGGCCATGCAGGTCGCCCATTGCGGCGGCGATTGTTCCGGCGGACAGACGCTGACCCACAGGCTGGCGAGGGCAATGCTCTTGATGAACCAGGCCACGCTCAATAGGCCGAGCAGCCCCAGCAGTTGCAGCGAGCCGATCGAGAGGGGGGGCGTCTCCGTCACCGCCGACGCCATCTTGCGCGAGAGGTGGTTCATCACCCGGGTGACGACCGGCAGCGAGACCAGCAGCAGCGTGGTCATCACCAGGGGCCAGACCCACCACCAGCCTTCGGGAACCTTCCATTCCCGCAGCAGTTGGCCCATCCCCACCGGCAGGAAGATCACGGCCCAGAAGGCACCGGCGGCCATGAAGGCGATCGCCTCGTAACCCGCCGTGAGCACACCCAGCCGCATCGGGACACCGGCGCTGTCCCGCATGATCCAGCCGCGGATGGCCAGGGCCATGGCTTTGCCGGGAACGTATTTGCCGAAGTGGCCCGTGTAGTGGGCCTTGGCCGTGATGAGCAGCGGGGCGGGTTGGTGGCAAAGCGTGAGAAGCCAGCGCCAGGCGATGATCGAGGGGATCCAGCTCATGGTGAAGAGCAGGATCGCGGCCCCGACGAACTCCCATCTCACCGAGATGGTATGCGCCTGGCCGTCTTGCCACATCTTGAGGAGATGCCTGCCGACGAAGAAGAGGACGACCACGAAGAGGCCCCACTTGAGCAATTGCTGCCAGAGGGGTTTGTGCTTGTGGGGCGCGGGAGCGAGCGTTTCGGTCGAGGATGCGGTCACGGGATCGGACACGGAACCTTCCATTCGGGGAAGCGGGAGTCAGAGGGAGAACATTGGCCGATGAAGCGGGCAACATCGGGCATCGGTTCTATTTCCGCAACCTCAAACCCCGTGGGACGGCTCCGGATATCTCCTACTTCTTCGTGAAGACGTCCCGGCCGGGGTCGGATTCCGGGGGAGGGGTCGATTGGCCCTCCTCGGAGATGGGGAGAAGTTCCTTCAGATCGCGCGGGTTTTTGTGGCCCTGGCCGAACCAGCCGAAGGATTTTGAATCTATGGTGAAAAGTTGTCCCAGTTGCGAATCGTCCCCCTCCGGTGAATCGATCGGGCTGCGATGGGTGGCGAAGCCGGTCTCCCGATCCAGCCAGACGGCTTCGATCTGCCGCTTGCCGCGGGAATCCTTCTTACGACGGGTGACGAGCAGCCGCTGGTCGTCGATCGCCGCGCCATCCAGAAGATCGGCGAGGGGTGTCTGCCAGCGAATCGCACCGGTGTAGACATCGACCGCCAGAAGCCCCGTGGTCGAGCGACCGATCCACAGGTTGTTCGAAATTCCCGCGCGGCCGATGAAGCCATCGACGGGAACCGCCCAGCGGAACTCGCCCGTGTCGGCGTCGAGGGCGATCACGCCATTCGTACCCGGCGGTTCGACGAGCAGTAGATCCCCCACACGTGCGGGCGGGGCGAGGATCTTGTTGAACTCGCGGGAGTCAATCGTGCGGGGGATCCAGGTGTGCCGGCGCAGCCAGAGGATGTCGCCGCGATGCGACAAACACGCGGTCAGGCCGGGAGCCGTGATCCAGAGTCGGCGGTCGGCGATGGTCGAGGTGACGCTGAACTGCCCCGGCAAGACATCGCGGATGCGGAACAGCGGGACGCTTTCCAGCAGTTCACCCGTCGCGGCGTCGAGCAGGTGCCATTCGATGGAAACAACTTCGCTTTCGATGGGGCGTTCGACGATGACGCCCAAATTGGAGAACTGGGGCCAGGGATCGGTGAGGACGCTGGCTCTATCGCTTTCCCCGTTCCCCGTGCCGCCGCGATAGGTCCAGCGGGTTTGCCCGGTGGCCAGTTCGAGCGCCGCCAGTTCGACCCCTTCCTTGCCGATGCGGCGAACGAAGAGTTGGTCGCCATGCCGGACGGGGTGGAAGGTGAGATGCGAGTAGGCCTGGGCACTGCCGTGCTCGCCGCTGATTTCACTCTTCCATTTTTCCGCGAAGGTCGTGCGGTCGAACGCACGGGTCTGGAGACGGTTGTGGGCCACCAGCAGCGAGTCGACGGCGGTCGTCGACATCTGCCGCGACCAGAGATCGCCCGAGCGGTATTCCGAACGATCGGCATCGCGGCCCGCAGGCGGATTGAAATCGAGGATTTGCCGGGTCTCCCAGTAGAGTGGCGCCGGGACGGGGTGCATCGTCACGGGCGGTGAGGTCGCATTCTGCGGCTGCCAAACGTTCTGTTGCAGATAGTCGCGGGTTTGAGAGAGGGCTTCGAGCGAGGCTTGGGGTGTGAATGCATCGCGCGTGCGACCCAACACGCTTTGCGGGTCGAAACCTGCGGGAAGGGGGAGGCCCATCAACCACCGCCGCAATTGCAACGGATCTTCGAGCGAGGAATCGGGGATGCGACTGGCCATCGAGAAGTGCTCGATGGCGTCCAGCCAGTTTCCCGCCGCCAGCGATCGATCGCCGAGCCAGAGATGGGCGTGGGCCGCGGCGGCGGTTTGCGAGAACTGCAATGTGACGGCTTCGATGGCCGACACATTGCCATCGGCGATGGCTTGGCGAACGCGGACATCGCCGGCGGCCCCCATCTGATCGCGCATCGCCGCCAGGAGCGGCGGATACTGCTTCATCACCCGTTCGACAGCCGCTGGCAAGGAGACGAAGAGGTGGGGATCGGTGGCGACGGGGAGGAGTTCCCCCTGATCGGTGGCGACGAGGTTGGCGATCACCCGGCAACCATCGAGAAAGGCTTCGCCATCGAGTGCGGCTTGAAGTTCGGCGCTGGCGTTGTAGCCCTCCTTGCTCAGTTGAAGCAGCAGGGGATGTCGCCAACTCCGGGGCATGACGGGGGCATCGTCCGAATTGGCCGCCAAAGCCTGCAGCCACTTCATCCGTTTGGCGGTCATCTCGACGGGATAAGGTGGGTTCTGGTCGGGATGCACCATGTCCCAGCGGGCCAGCAGTTCATCGGCGGTCCGCTTTTGCTGGGCTGGTGTGCCCAAAAGCGTCGCTTCACCCAGGGCCTTGGAATCGCGGCGGATGAGGGCGTTCCAGAGGTTGGCGTGCGTCCAGACCGGCGTGTTGGCCCAGATGGCCAGCGCGTCATCCGTCGGGGGCCAGGCCGGGCCTTGCACGGTGTCGAAGGCCAGGTCTCCGTAGAGCGATGAGAGTTCACGGGCCTTCCCTTCATCCCACACGTGTTGCAGCGGCATGAGTCGGGCGGCCACTTGCAGCCGATCGAGGGCGGGACGGGGGAGGTGTTCCAATTGATCGAGCAGCCTCGATTGAATCCGGCGGGAGAGGTCACGCGGGATCTCCTGCGTGAGTGTCCAGACGGCGTTGGCCACCCACCATTCCCGGGGAGCGACCGACTCCGGGCAGTTGGCCGCCACCTGTGATGTCCAATCGGATTCGTTGAGTGAAGGAGTGAGGTTGGGGCGCGGGCCTTCGTTTCGCAGGCGGGCCAGCAGGCTCTGATCGGCGATCGATTCGATGGCGGTCGGCGGCCTGACAATCAGTTGCTCCAGTTCGATGGATCGCGCTGTCTCGCCGCGATGACAGTAGAGGCCGATGGTCGAGACAGGTTCCAAAGGAAAATCGGCGCTGAAGCCTTCCGGAAGAGTGCTCCACGAGACGCCATCGGGACTGGTGAAAAGCATGACGCTGCCGGAGTGGCCGATCAGCCGGAGCCACTGGTGCTCGGCGAGGTGGGCCACGGGTTGATGGTGGGCGTCGTTTTCGACTTCGTCGTGGCTGTGATGGGGATGCCCGAGATGCACCACGTTCTTGCCCGTGCGGCGGTTGTGGTAGACCTGCACGCTGGCCATAGGCTGCCCTCTGGCGTTCCCCAGATACCAGCCCGTGCCGCGCGTGGCGGAGCGGACCTGGACAGCGACATCGAACAAACCGCGTGTTGGGAGCGAAGTGAAGCATTGGGCGGATTGCTCGCGCGTGTTGCCCGCGAGCCTGAGCGTGCCGTCTTCCAGCTTTTGAATGTCGCCCTTGGTGTCGGCGGTCAGTTGCCAGTCGAGCAGAGCGGGACGAGGGCTTTCCACGATAGGGTTTGCCGCCGGGCCAGCCCTTGTCGCCAGGATGGCCAAAGGATCGTGCGATGGAACATCCGTTACTTTCAGGTAATCGAAACCCCGCAGACGGAACTGGCCGTCGAGATCGATTTCATCGGGAAGCTTTTCGAATGGAACATCGAGTAGCACGACCCGCTGCTTGATGAGCTGGAGTCGGCCATCGTGCCAGGTGAGATCGATGGTTCCCTGCCCGAGCCGAGTCCAGGCGCTGCCATCGGTGGCGAGGAGGCGGGATCCGGCGGCTTTGCGCTCGAGTTTTTCGCCAACTTCCTTTCGCTCGATCCGGCTGGCAACCCACAGGGTGGGCTGACGATGGGGCCACCAGCGCAGCTGCACCCCCTCCAATCCCGACCAGACGGTGAGGGTCAGTTCGTTGGTGTCGAAGAAGGCAAAGCGAAGGCAGGTGTCGGCCTGCCAGGGGGCTTTCAGCCGGGCCGCCCCGTTCAACTGGAGGGTGCGGGTCCGCTGATGGTTGTGCTCGTTGAGATCGAGGCCATGCCCTGGCGCCGGTTCGAACCAGTCGAGGAACCGGGATTTCTGGAGCGAGTCGAGCCGCATGGTGGTGAGATCGGCGGCGAAGAGCGGCTCCTGGTAACTGACAGGCAAGGCGTCTTCTGCGAGCCAGGCGGCCCAGGGAGCGGGAGGTTTTTCGACGATGGGAACCACTGCCGGGGCGGGTGTCTCCGGCGAGACCACGGTCTCCCGGTTTTCACCCGGCTTGCCACCGGCGGCAGCCATCGCGGGCGTCTCGGCGGAGACGGCGGTCTTGTTGCCTGCGGCATCACGGCCCTGCATATCGGCCACCTGCTGATCCGTCCGCTGGGCGTGGGCGGCGAGCATCGCCGGGTCTTCGGTCACCGGCGGCTTATCGATGGTCATGTTCGGCGGAACGTCTTGAGCGTTTCCATCCGCGAGTTGTGCGTCGCCCCATAAGCGGGGCCACAAACGTGGCCCGGCGAGGAAGCCGACGCCTCCCACCACCAAGAGGCAAGCCAGCAGCCCAACGAGCGTCCACAAGCGGCGGACACTCTGGCCCGCCGCCACCTGACGTTTGTTGGCAGCGCGGAGGAGGATCTTTTCGACCGAGAGATCGACGGCGGAGTAGTGCGTGCTGAGGGCTTCCTGCAGGGCGAGGTTCTCGCCCAGCGCGACCTGCAACTCGGGTGAGAAGGGGAGCCGCCTGCGCAACAGGTCGATCTCCTGCGGCGTGAATTCCTCAGGTGATTTTTCCTGGACGAGTTGGAGGAGATCTTGATCACTCGTCATGGCACGGGACTCGCAAACGGATCGAACAGGAGTAAGACAGTATCGAATGGGAGAAATTCAGCGTCGATGAATCGCGGATGGGAGACATCATCCCGATCGGCTTTGATCAGGTTTGCTTGAGTTTGCGTTCGAGACACGACTTGAGGGCCAGCCGGGCGCGATGCACCAGAAGCTTGATGGCTCCTTCACTCCGGCGGAGGGTGGTGCCGATGTCGCACAGCTTCTGTTCGGCCCGGTACTTGAGTTCGATGGCCTGCCGAGCGCTAGGCCCCAGCGATTCGAGGCATTGCGGCAGATTTTCGAGGACGTCGGCATCGAGAGCGCCAGCGGCTCCGCCGGTGAGGGTTTCCAGTTCGAAGCAGAGTTCGGTCCAGCCCACTTCCCGCCGCCGTCGAACCTGGCGAATCCATTCACGAAGGACGTTGCGGGCAATCCCCAGCAGCCAGGGGCGGATGAGCGACGTGGAATCGAAACGGGCGCGGGCTTCGTAGAAGCGGAGGAAGACCTCTTGGGCGAGATCGTCGGCATCGGCGGGTTGGGCCAGCCGTGCGCGAAGGAAGCCGTACACGGCCCGCTGATGGAGGTCGATCACCTGGGAAAAGGCGGTGCGATCCCCTTCCACAACCCGTCGCATCAATTCCTGATCAACCGCTGACACCATCCGCGAAAGCTCGTTCTCTAGTCATCAGGGGTTGTTGGCGTCACTGCGAAACATCGCACTTTAGTTCATTGCGGATCACTTCCCGTCGCTCGTCTCTTGATCGAGCTGTTCGATCCGTTTCGCCAATTTCTGGATGATCTGCGCGGGAACTCCATGTTCCCCTCCGAAGGCCCAGAAGTCCAAGGGAATCCCCTTCGATTCGATGAGCTGCCCCAGCATCTGCGCACCGACAAAAGGGAGGACGGGATCATACTTCCCGTGCGATTGGAAGACCGCCAATTGTGCTGCGGTGTCACCGGCGGCATCGAGCGACTTCGTCCACTCGGGGCGGCAGATGAGGGCACCGGACATCACGACCAGCAGCCGCGGATGAATGGCTCCCGTGAAGGCCAGATGGGTCGTGACCATCGCCCCCTGCGAGAAACCGCCGAGAATCAGCCGGTCTTCGCCCAGGCCCAAGGCTTCGAGCCGGGACTTGATCCCCGCGTCGAGTTGGGCGGCGGCTTCGATCAGGCCGGGCGGGGTCTCGTCGACTAGTTCCAAGAGGCTACCCGACTGCGTGATCTGGAGAAGCCGCTGCATGTTGATGGGCCACCAGGCCCGCCCGCCGGGCATGCCGAACTCGGCCATGTCGATGGGAGCTGCGGGAAAGACGAACTCGGCCCGCTCCGCCAGTGCCGGGGCATCATCGACGATTGCCTCCGCCAGACCGGCGAGATCCGTCCCGGACGCGCCGTAACCGTGGCACAGCACCACCAGCCATTGCGGGTTTTTCGGCGAGAAGGCGAGTGCGTCGAGCGGGCCGAAGGGGATGGGCCGGGGATCTTCCATGGAGTGACTCAAAATCTTTCGCAGTGAGGTTGGTGAGCACAGGCGACAAGGCGGAGAGCGGACAAGCCCCTCATTCGCCGATGGTACGCAGACCGGGGGATTGGGAATCGTCTTCGAGGCGGGGCCATGTCAGGAGGAATCGGGAGCCGTGGCCCACCCGGGATTCGACGGTGATATCGCCGCCGTGTTCGCGGATGATCTTCTGGCTGACGGCCAGGCCCAGACCCGTCCCGCGGGCCCCTTTGGTCGATTCGAACATCATGAACATCCTGGCGAGGTTCTCCGGCGGGATGCCAGTGCCGTTGTCTTCAACCGCCACCCACAACAGATCGCGGGTCTCGTCGTAACCCGTCTGCACCACGACCCGGGGATGATCGGCATGTTCAACGGCGTCCATCGCGTTCCCCACAACGTTCAGGATCGCACGGTGCAGGCCTTCGGGATCGAATGTGCTTTCGGGAAGATCGTCCCCCGGTTGATAGACCAGAAGGGTCTCGCACTCGCCGGCGCGGGGCTGCATCAGTTCCACGACATCCTGCGCGACATCGTTGACGCGGGCCCGCTCCATCGCGGGTTGGCGTTCCTTCGAGAACGTCAGCATGTCCATCACGAGGTTGTAGATCTTGTGCTGGTTCTTGTCGACGATGCCCCAGCCTTTGCGGATGAGCTCGGTGTCGCTTTGACCCAGCCCCATGTCGATGAGATAGCTGCCGCCGCGCACGCCTTGCAGGATGTTCTTGATGTGGTGGCTGAGGGTGGCGATGGTCTGGCCCATGGCGGCGAGCCGCTCGGATTTGACGAAGGCCTCCTGGAAGCGGTGGTTCTCGACGGCGAGCGCCGCCTGGCGACCAATGGCTGCCAAGAGCCGGAGTTGCTCTTCGTCGAGCCGCGGCTTGTCCCCCCGCAATAGGACTTCCTCGACCGAGGAGGTGATATCGAGATAGAGGACTCCCATCAGCTCGTGCCGGGCTTGGAGCGGGACGCACATCGCCTCGCGGATCCCGGCCCGGACGATGCTTTGCCCCGTGTCGAAGCGGCTGTCGTGCCTTGCGTCTGAGGTGCGGACGGCTTGCACGTTCTTGACGACATAATCGACGATCGACCGGGAGACCGGGATCCGCCCCCCATCCTCGGAGGAGTCATCCAGCGGCGCGTCGTGGGGTGAGGAGTCGACCTGCGGATTGGGAGTCGCCACGGCGGAAGGAACGTCGCTGGCGGAAGGTCGCTTCCCGCGCTGACGGAAACCGACGGCGATGGGATTCAAGGCATCCGTCTCGGCATCCCGCAGGAGAACGCAGCCGCGATCGGCACCGAGCGTTTCGATGGCCAGATCGAGCATCCGCTGGAGGATTTGTTCCATCGAGGAGGATGGCCGGACGGCTTCCTCGGAAATGCGATACAGCATTTGAAGGTTGCTGGCGGCCTGCTGCGTGGCATCTTTCTTGTCGAGGTTTTCGCCGGTGAACTCCCGAAGGCCCATCCCGCCGGTGAGGGCCACATGCCCCACAATGCTGGAGCGATCGACGGGATCCCCCTGATGCAGCAGATTGACCTTCGCGGCGGCCTGCTTCTGATTGACGGAATCCCCTTGCAGGAACTGCAGGATCGTCCGGCCGATCTGGATCTGATCTCCCGGCTGGAGGACTCGCGACTTGACCTGCGCTCCGTTGATGAAGGTGCCGTTGGAACTGTTGCGGTCGGTGAGGAGGAACTCGGCCCCTTGCCGTTCGACGAGAGCATGTGTGCGGGAGACCTCGGTGTCGATCAGCCTCACGGGGTTGTGGAGGCTGCGACCGATGGTGATCGGAGAGTCTCCCAGTTCGAACCGGGCACCCTGATCGACTCCCTGCACAATCAAAAGCGATGCTCTCGTGGCGGGAATTTTCGGGTCTCCAAGGGCGCGTCAGGTGGTTCTTTGGTAGGTCAATCTGGAGGAACAGCGGAAGTGGCGGGCAGGGAAAACGTATCGGGCGTCATTCAGCGGAGTGTAAGTCGTTTCCGGGCTTGCTGTTGCGGGGCCAGTCCGCGTGGTTGCTTTTTTTTGCTCCGCCGATGAAACTATGGGTTCAGTTCCCGGAATTCAACAACAGACCGCAGAGTGACCGTCCGGACGGTTGCCTGCGAGCTTACCGCTTTCGAGAGGATCGTGTGTCATGGCACATAAGAAGGGCCAGGGGTCGAGCCGCAACGGTCGTGATTCCAATGCCAAGCGTCTGGGCGTCAAGAAGTTCGGCGGCCAGCTGGTGATCGCCGGCAACATCATTATTCGTCAGCGTGGCACACGTTGGCATGCGGGCAAGAACGTCGGCATGGGCCGCGACCACACCCTCTTCTCGCTGATTGACGGCACCGTCTTCTTCGATCAGGAAGGCCGTCGCGTCAACATCAAGCCCCAGGAAGAAGCCGTCGCCGCCGCTGTCTAACGGCAGCCCGCTCGACGCCCTCTGCGGCTCTTAGATTTCGGTTGGCCCAGCGCCCGCGATGATTGTTCGCTTTTTTTTGCGAATACCCGCGTGCGATGGGCCTTCTCGTTTTTCCATGGCTTAGGCCGCTTCCCGTCCCATGGCGTTCATTCCGCGACGAGGCGGCAAACAGCCGCCGACTCGTTGACGATCCGGCGGTTTGCTATATTTGTGAGAGCAAACAGTCCTCGATCGAATGATTTTTTTGTTCCGCCAAACCGTACCGCCCAGCGCCTGACGCACAGCAGGGGAGATTCTCCATGGCCGCCGTTGACGAAGCTTATGATGCCGCCATCCGTTTGAAGGATACGGGGGATCTCGACGGAGCCGCCAAGAGTCTGGAGGCGAATCTGGTGGAGTATCCCGAGCATGTCCTGACGCACTCGGCCTTGGCCGTAGTGCTGCAGAAGCTGGGTCGCTACGACGAAGCGATCGCCCACGCAACGAAGGTCACCGAGTTGGAGCCCCACGACTCGTTCTCGTACACGCAGCTCTCCGTCATCTGCCAGCGTTGCGGCCGCATCCCCGAAGCCGAAGACGCCCTCGCCCGCATGCGGCTGATGCAATCCAGCGGGATGCACTAATGAGACATCCTCGTCTCTGAGGCATGCAGCGGTTGATGTTCGTTGAACCATCAACGGCCATGGAAGGCTGGCTACGGTTCCAAGGCGAAATCGAAGACATTGTTCCCCGACCGAACATCCGCCTCCAGAATCGATTTGGCGTTGTACTTCATCGGGAGGGGATCGATGGTTTTCTTCGCCTTGACGTCGGCGGGCACTTCACCGGAAGCCGGTTCTTTGGAGATTCGAACCGTATGCTTCCCGACAACCGCGCCGGGATGACCTTCGGTGTATTCCATCCGGTAGGTTCCATCCGATTCGGTGGTGCCGAAGGATGGCCGACCATCCGCTGGTAGGAATTGCACGAGCGCGCCCTCGACGGGCTGATTCTTGAAAGTCACCTTTCCGGTAACCTGCCCGAGGGGGGGGCCAGCCGCGCCCCCGCAGCCCATCACACCCAACATCAGCACGGTGAGAAGTGCGGCGCCGCGACACCATGAGACATAGACTCGCATTTCTTCCATCCTTATCTGCCACGATTGTCCGGAACTTTGCTGGGCAAGCGATTGCCTGATATCGGCTGCTTGGCGAGGTCGGATCCCCAACTGCTGCGAACGTGCGGAGTGTCCTCTGTCTTTGATCTCGCTTTCCCGCGTGATGCGAAGGCGCATCCGCACCACGCGGGACGAGAACAAGGTGTCTTTCAGGCACCGGGTGAGCCTTCCCGGTCACGTTAAATCTCAGGGATGATTTCGTCGCCGTCCATCGTCCCGAGGGCGGCTTGGACGCGGAGATTGATGTTTTCGCTCAGGAAGATGACGGCACCATCGCCTTTGAGGCAGTGGGTTCCGCCCGTGTGTTGGCTGCTGGGGTTGTAGACAGTCTTGCCGTTGATGATGTAATCCGTGTCGTTCGAGGAGCGTTCCATGCGCATGCGAATCTGAAACTGGTCGACACCGCCACTGATCCCCCCACCCGAATCGAGATGGAAGCCGATCCACAATGACCCGCCGGGGCTCCCTTTGGTTCCACGTTCGACAACAATGACGGTATTGCTCAAGCCATCCGTGACATCCCGGAAATTGCGGGCGGCGTTTTCGATGAAAATCGCTGGTCGATCGCTGCCACCGTTGGTCGCCGTGGCATCCGTGGCATGGTAGTGGGCGGAGAAGACACCGACATAGTTGGACTTGGCATAGATTTGTCCCGCTGTACCACCACCACCGAGATCGGGATTCAGGCCGGAGCCGGGATCTGAGGGGCAGATGTAGGTGTTGAGGATTGTCTTGGCGAACGGTGTTGTTCCTGTGGAGACCATCGCGGGAACGTCTTCCCACGGCTGGTTGAACGCGCCCGATCCCGAGATCGAGTTGAGCAGCGGTCCCTGATCCAGATAGGGAAGAATCAAAGTGCTCCACGCAATTTGATTCGAAGCGATGTTGCCCGGCGGGAGGCGATTGTGCGTGTCGTGATAATTGTGGAGCGCCAGGCCCAGTTGCTTGAGGTTGTTCTTGCACTGGCTACGACGGGCCGCCTCACGTGCCTGCTGGACAGCCGGCAGGAGCAGGGCAATCAGAATCGCGATGATCGCAATCACCACGAGAAGTTCAATCAGGGTGAACCCATAACGCCGATTTCGCATGTTTCTGCTCCAGAATTAGGAAAAGGAGAAAAGGAAACAGAGAGCCACTAGCTCTAGTGCCACTGTTTCACCGATCGCAGAGGTGAAAGTCGCAACATTTTATTGTGCAATAAGTTGCGACGCATTTGTCAGATCGACAAGTGTTGACGTGTTGATTTTCTTGTACAGGAATTTCCGCATTCTGTCACTCACCAAACCCAGAAATTGCGCAAACGAGTGTTACACCTCGATAGTTGCTGTGACGAAATGATTGAGGCCCGTCTTTAGGGTGTGAATGTTTAGACGATGCAATTCGAGATTCCATCGGTTGTTCATGATTCGTCCATCGCCATCGCCGCCGCCAAGTCGTTTCGAAGCAAAATGGTCTTTCGCCATTAGCCTTGCTGCCGTCTAACTACCATGGCAGATGAGTGGCCCTCGCTCGACATCCTTGAAGGGATGAGTTCCAAGTTGAGAGGAACCGACGCATCCATAGGAGTGGAGGCTGACATCAAGCGATGCTCAAGTTGGCATCAGCCTCGTCAACTTGTAGAGGAGGCTTCCCGGTTTCTTGAGGAAGATCATGGCTCGCGGTGGGGACACTCCACCACGGCTTCCGTATGATCATCATCTCTGGTGACGACAGGGTGCGAATACCCCAATGGGACTATGCCGTATCCCACGCTTTCAGCACACGCCAAAGGTTTCCCGCAGAATGCTTCAGGAACACTCGATCGACATCCGGGTGCGGTACTCCGAGACGGACGCCATGGGTTTTCTGCACCATGCCAACTTCTTCAAGTACTTCGAGATGGGCCGCATCGAACTGCTGCGGGCGCAAGGTGGCTCTTACAAGGAGATGGAGGCGGCGGGGATCTTCCTTGTCGTCGCCCGCATCGGCTGCCAGTACCACTCGCCGGCCCATTACGACGACGAGCTGACGCTGCGGACGATCGTCACGCAGGTCTCGATGTGCAAGATCGAGCACGAGTACCGGCTGATGCGGGGTGAAACGAAGATCGCCACCGGTACCAGCACGCTGGCGTGTCTCGACCGGGAAGGCCGCATTCAGCGACTGCCAGATTCCGTCACGGGTGGTGTGGTCTGATACGAATCGCAACTTGAAATCGCGCGTTGAAGATCGCGAAAACATGCTTGCCCAAAGCTGCTGTCATTTATAT
>PNLE01000036.1 GCA_013822855.1 Planctomyces sp. | reverse complement strand
CTCTAACCAAACGCCACCAGCAATCTGGTGGAACATGTCCGTCAGATGTTTTGACCTCAACCTAAAGGAACACGCCTTGGAGACACCTCCCGCTGCGGCCAAAACCGGAGTCATCGGCTTCGTCGTCTACGGACTTCTCATCGTACTGTTGATCGCGGTCTTCACCCAGGTTGTCTTCACCATCACGGCTTTGACAGGGGGGAAAATCGACCAACGCTATCTGCTCCTCCTTCCCGCCCTCGCACCAGTGATTGTGGGCGTCTGCATCGTGACGTCGATGGTCAGCCTGCTGTTGCCCCCTTCCAAGCTCCGCTCCTCGACTCCCAAGGTCTGCTCGCTCCTGGTGGTGATCCAGGTCATACTTTGGGCGGCGGGCTGATGATTGGAGCCGGTGGCCAGCCCGGCGTTTGATCCCTTCGGTTTCTGCATCCGCGGCCAGTGGGAATCGGGGTGCGTGTTGTTTCTCGTTGAACGATGGAGGGAGGCCAAGGTAGTCTGATCCAGAATCAGACGACTCCCGCAGCCGCCCCCTTCGACGAGACTCCCATGACACGTCCCCACTTCTTGAAGCCGTCTGCTCTGCTGACGGCGGCTGTCCTGCTGTCCTCGCTGATGATGGCGAACACCTCGCCACTCCTCGCGGCCGATGCCCCCGCGCCAAAAAGCATTTCGGGCATCTACCCGCATCTGGCCATGTTCAACGACGAAGGGGAGTGCGGCACAGGGGCGGTCGTCCCCTTCGCGGGCAGGCTCTGGGTCATCACCTACGGCCCGCACCTGCCGCTGGCTTCTTCAGACAAGCTCTACGAGGTGACGCCGGGCCTCCAGCAGATCATCCGCCCTGAAAGTGTGGGTGGCACGAACGCCAACCGGATGATCCACGAAGCCACCAACCAGCTCGTGATTGGCAGCCATGTGATCGATGCCCAGGGAACCGTCCGCACGATTCCCCGCAACCAGATGCCGGGCCGCCTCACGGGGAATGCCACGCACCTGGCGTGCCCCGATGGCAAGGTCTACTTCGCCACGATGGAGGAAGGCCTCTACGAGGTCGATGTCAAGACGCTCGAAGTCAACTGCCTCATCAAGGATGGCAACGGGTACAAACCCGAACAACTCGCCATCGACCTCTCGAAGGCTGTCTCGTCTCAGCTCCCCGGCTACCACGGCAAGGGGCTGTTCGCTTCACAGGGGATCGTCGTCTACGCCAACAACGGCGACCGCGATCCCCGCGTGGTCAAAGATCCGACGGTCCCGAGTGGTGCCCTCGGGTTCTTCGATGGTGTCTCGGGCACCGACTGGAAGCTGATCCGCCGTAACCAGTTCACCGAAGTGACTGGCCCCTCGGGGATCGTCTCCGCCGATCCGAACTCCAGGCAGCCCATCTGGAGCCTGGGCTGGGATGCGAAGTCGGTACTGCTGATGACGTACTTCCAAGGCGAGTGGCAGGTCTACCGGTTGCCCAAAGCCTCGCACAGTTACGATGGTGCCCACGGCTGGAACACGGAATGGCCACGCATCCGCGACATCGGCGAAGAGTCGCTTCTCGCCACGATGCACGGCACCTTTTGGAAGTTCCCCAAGACCTTCACCCCGAAGTCGTCAGCCGGGATCGTCCCACGCTCGAACTACCTCAAGGTCGTGGGCGACTTCTGCCAGTGGAACGGCCAGGTGGTCCTGGGTTGCGACGACACCGCCAAGAGCGAATTCCTCAACGAGCGCAAGGCCAAGGGGAAGATCGCGGGCCCTGGTCAGTCGCAGTCCAACCTGTGGTTTATTGATCCGGCCCGGCTCGACCAGCTTGGCCCGGTCATCGGTCGCGGCTCGGTCTGGCTGAATGAAGAAGTCCAGGCGAACACCCCCAGCGATCCCTTCCTCTTCGCGGGCTACACCTACCGCCAGTTGGTCGTGAAGGGAATCAGCGTCCAGCCGGTGCAGGTCACGCTGGAGGTCGACAAGTTGGGTAACGGCGAATGGTCGACCCTCAAGAAGATGGCCCTCACCGGGCCGGACGCGATCATCGAAAGCTTTTCGCCGGAGACGCCGGGCGTCTGGCTGCGACTCGTCGCTGATCAGAAGTTGACGAACGCCACTGCCAACTTCAGCTACTCCAACCCCGCCCCTTCCGTGGAAGCGAGTGAGCTGGTCGCAGGGCTATCGACCGTCGGTGACGACCAGCGATCGGGCGGCCTCGTCCATGCCCGCGGCGGACAACTCAAGACTTTGCGGTACGTCGCCAGGACATCCGACGGGGCGACCGGTTGCTACGACCTGACGACTCATCCCCAGACCGGTGTCCTCACGCTAGCCAAGGTTGACGATCCCACGGGCATGGCCTGGACGGCCAAGAACGTCGCCATTCCTACCGATGTCATCTCCCGCGACGAAGCCTCGATCGTCTACGAAGACGGCTCGGGCCGCTGGAGGTTGCCGGCGGGGGACTGGCAGGCACCACTCGCCCAGGGGTCGTACGGCCCGCAGCGCGTCTGCCGGGAAGTCTGCACCGAGCGGGATCTCTTCCACGCCGGTCAGACGTTCTTCGAACTCCCGGCTGAGAACGCGGGGGGCGTCTCGAAGATCCGCCCCATCGCCACGCACCCCTTCAGCATCGACGACTACGCCAGCCATCGCGGCCTCCTGGTGCTGAGTGGCGTGAAGAATGGCATCGCTGGCGGCAACCACATCATCCGCTCGACCGACGACGCCTGTGCCCTGTGGGTCGGTGCAGTGGACGATCTCTGGTCGTTCGGCCGCCCGCGTGGCACCGGCGGCCCCTGGAAGAAGACCGCCGTCGAGAAGGATATCCCGAGCGACCCCTACCTCTTCACCGGCTACGCGAAGAAGAGTGTCGAGCTTTCCCACGACCAGCCGGGGGATGTGGAGGTGACGCTAGAGATCGATGTCACGGGTACGGGAACCTGGATTCCCCAGCGGTTCAAGGTGCCCGTCGGCAAGACGCTCACCCACCAGTTCCCCGACTCCACCAGCGGCTACTGGATCCGCGCGAAAGCCGACACCCCGGGCACGATGACTGCCTGGTTCACCTACGGGCAATGACAGGAACCCCCGTCCCGCGCGGCAACTGCCGGCGGAAAGTCATAATGCGCTGTCACTCGGGAGCTGCGGGATTCTCCGTCGGCAGGAGAGCGCCGTCTTTTTGCAAGAGGCCGTACCACTTCTGCAAGGCGGCTTCGCGGCGGCCGGGGATGTCCATGGGGCGGTAGTCGAGGCGTTTTCCCGTGAGCTTCTGGACGTACGAGAATGCCATCTCGCGGATTTCGACACGGCCGTTCCCCATGAAGTCGACGAGTTCCTGCGAGCCGAGTTTGTCTTTGGCGTCGGCGGGGGAATAGCCCCAGAGGAGACGGTAGACGGCGTTGGCATCGGGCTCGGCATATTCGTTGGCGAGTTCCTCCTTGACGACGCCACCGGCCGACGGCATGTGGCCCAGCCATTCGCGGAGCATGGTAAAGGCCGCCATACGGGCTTCCTCGTGCTCGGATTTGGCGAGGGCTTCGACAAGGCCGTCCATGCGGCCCATGAGACCCAGCGTGTGGACCGCCAACTCGGCCATCTTGGGCCGGGCATCGACCACCAAGGCCAGCATGTTGAGGTCGATGGCCGAGCCTTGGGCGAACTCCCTTTCGAAGAGGGTGCCGAAGCGCTTCACCGCCAGGGAGGGTTGGCGGGAGGCGGGGTCGAGCCATTCCGGCAGCGCCGGGGAGATGGGAGGGTTTGCCGCCAGATGCTCGGGTTGCTGGCTGACAGGTGTGAGCGGGACGAACATCCCCTGGGTGATGTCTCGCGCTTCGCCACCACCGACGGTGACGCGGGCCGAGCCTTTCGCCAGATAGAGGCCGGCAGTCGTGCGGTTCGATCCCAGATCCTGCTCGAAGCGGGTCGGCTCGCGCCATTGGACTTCGATCCCCGCGAGCAGATCGGCCGACGTGGGGGTGATGCGAATCAGGTTCGGCCCCACCTGAAAGGCCCATTCGGCGGGAACACTCGCGGCAGGCCCTGCGGCGGCGGGATTTGGTTGGGGTATCGAAAGGCTGACACGCCCCCGCTCGACGAGTAGCGACGCGGGGGAGTTCCCCACCGCCCCACCGAAACGGACCACTGAACCTGGAAGGACATCGAGTTGGACCGTCTGGGCCTCCACGCGAGTGTCGGCAGTGGCCGTTTCGGGACTGGCATTCCCTGTCGAGACCAGGAAGCGGGCTTCGAAGGGATCGGGAACAATCAGCACCGTGCCGGGCAGGATCGGCTGCTGGGGTGTGATCCGTTTCCAGGAGGAGGTCTCGGCATCACGACGAATGACGGCCCCCTCGGTCGAAGCGTACGTCACGACGGTTCCCGCGCGGTACGACTCGGCGGCAGCCTGTTCATTCACCGGCTGGGGTGGCGACGTTCCGGCGGGCGGAGCTGTGGTGGGGACAACTGCGGAAGTGGGGAGGGCCGCACTTTCGAGGGGCTTGGGTGCCAAGGGCGGAAGTGGGGTGTTGCCATTGGTCGTGCCACTACCCGACGCGCGATCCAGTGCGGTCGGCGATGTGGTGGGTGTGTTGGCGGCAATCATGGCTCCCGTGCCGGGGGCTGGTTCGGCAGTTGGTGTGGTAGCCGGGGGAGTACTGCCATCAACACCGGCGATGACCGGAGAGTTGGCTGGCGTTGAGTTATTCGCAGGTGTTGCTGGATTTCCGATGGGCTTGTCGGAAATGGCCTCGCCCGCGTTGGGATCGACGGGGAGTGGCTGGGCTGCCGATGGACTCGCCACTTCGGAGGGGCTTGATGGCTTTCCCGAGAAGCCGAATTTCAGAGCAGGATCCCGCGCCAGGAGTGCGAGCCAAGCCACGCCAATAACCCCCACGGCTACGATCGGCAGGACGCGGCGCGACCAGGGAGCGCTCTCCGTCCGTTGGGGAATCTCGTCCCAACGTGGCTCCGTATTTCGGCTATGTGAGTCTTTCTTATTCGTCACTGGTGTTTGAGCAGGTCGCGAGGTGACGGCCACACCGGGTGAGCGTCCCGCCCCTTGGCCCAGGTTCTCCAGATCAATCCCGGAATGCTTCCGCGAATCGCCGATCCGGAAGTCGTTCCCCGCAGCTTCGCCAGCTCCCGACGAGCCGACGGTCTTCGCCGTCTCCTGAGCCGACTTGGCGGGAGTCTCGGCGGCATCTGTTTCCAGAGGTGTCCCATCCACCAGGGCGTAGAGGCGTTCGCGCGAGGCGGCGCTGAAGACGACCGGCTCCGCCGCCGCCAGCGTGAGGATCTGGTGGCAAGCCGCCACTTCCGCGAGGTGAACATCCGATTCGAGACAGAGGCTTTCAATGGCGACCACCTGCTCGGGCGAGAGAAGATCGTTGAGGTATTCGGCGATGAAATTGGCGTCGACGGTGTTCTCGCCCGTACCGTCAGGTTTTACGGACGGGGCGCCCAGCCGCCGCTTGCGGATCACTTCTCGAATCCGGCTGACGAGTTGCTGAACATCTTCGCTTTCCCGAATTCGCTCACCCAGGGCCTTGGCGGCGGCGGGAGGCAGGACGTCATCCAGATAAGCCAGCAGGGTGCGGAGCGTCAGTCGCATGATGAACGGTCTCTTTCGATCTCACAGCAGGTGCCGCCTGGGCGACGGTTTGAATTCTCTTTTTTTGATGGCGGAGGGCTGGTTTCATTGCCCACACTCATAGAAGTGGGTCAGCGGCGGGGATTTCGTTCAGAAATCCGTCACAGCGTCACTTTTTTCCAGGAAATGCCTGCACGATCGTTCGTCCACAGGTTGGAAGTCCCGGAATCAGAGCCGGTTGCGACAGTCGCGGCTTGACCCCCTCCCGCCGGCAGACCTATATCTACAAGGCGACGAATCAGTTTTCCGGAGTCTCCCATGCCACGCCGTGAGTTCTTGTTGCCCCGTTTGCCTTTCTTCCGTCGGATGAGTGACGCCCTGTTGACGGCAGGAGCGGTGGGGGCTTTTTCCGTCCTGGCGATGTTCCCCACCGAAGCGTCGGCCCAAGTCTTGTTGGGAGGCGAGACGCTGGTCAAAGGGGTGGCGACGGCGGAAGAGCGTGTCGCCCAGAGCGACCTGTGGGTGATGGATGTCGCCTTCAAGCCGATGCGTCAGATTGTCGTCGAAGTGACCGATCCAAAGACCGGCCAGAAGAAGCCGGAGTTCGTCTGGTACATCACTTATCGCGGCTTTAATCGCCCGCTGGCGAAGCGGGAAATCGACAACCAGCCGGTCAACGAGTTCGATCCCCCGGTGCGCCCGCCCATGTTCGTTCCCGAGTTCACACTGGTGACGGAGACCGAGACCCCGCAGTTCTATCAGGATGTGGTCTGCCCCGAGGCCCTCGCCGCGATCAACAAGCGGGAGAAATTCACCTTCCAGAACTCCGTGGATGCGGTCGCGACGATCCCCCCCGCCGCCGAGCCGAAGTCTCCCGACGAGCGGGCGATCTCGGGTGTGGCGATCTTCCGCAATGTCGACCCCAAGGCGAAGCGGTACACCGTCTACCTGACGGGCTTCTCGAACGGCATTCGCACCATCGAAGGACCGGATGGCAAGCCGCTGGTGCAACACAAGACGCTGATGCAAAAGTACTGGCGTCCCGGTGACGAGTTCGACCAGCAGGAAATCGAAATCCGGCTGGATGGCGAACCCCAGTGGATCTACCGCTGAAGTAGCGGGCGGTGGTGTCACCCCAAGGTGGCAGTCAGAGGTGGTCTTACGCCTCCATGGTCGAACTGCCAAGTTGATTCATTGGATGAACCAAGCGGGTGTTTTGCATCCCTTAGACCACTTACGCTGGGGAGTTGATCCATCTTCTCGACTCCAATGAATCGTTCGGAACACTGTCTCGCTCCGGCTCTTCGGAGAATTCCGAGTCGAGCGATGGATCGGGAGGTCTCAGACCCGACAGTGATTTCGCGAGGATTCGCAAGCACAACCAGCGGACCTGCGGCTGGTTGACATCCCATGCTGGAATAGTGGATATTTCGCCACGTAACCGACTGGGGAATACGCCCGAGAAGAGTGCGACTTCAACCCGTAGGGTTTCGGATCTCGCGATCACTTTCCAAGAACGGAGTCGATGATGAAGCAGCTTGCCTTGTTCGTTGTGACGGTCCTCATGTTCTCATCGCAGTCGGGATCTGCGGAAGCCCAATGGTCCTATCGCCCGGTGCGGGTCTCTCCGCGCTACCAAGTCATGTCCTCTCCCCGGTACGCAATGCCGGTCTCCCAGGGTTCTGTGCGGGTTTCGCAGGGACCGATGGTGGTCTACCAGCCGAAGAACGTCGTCTATTCACGACGCCGGCCAATTCTGGGTGGCTATTCGGTGCGGGTTCGGCCCGCATATCGCCGCATGGTGATCTGGTAACGGTGACGGGTTAGCTGGTGTCGTGGCGAGTTCGGTGGGCGGGCGTGAGTACCATGGGTCGGCGAGACCGTCAGTGGCACATGGCGATGTCCTCTGTCATTTGGGCCGAGGGCGTTTGTCCGGGCTTGCCGAGGGGCTTTCAATTCCCCCGGCGAGCATGGCCGACTAGGATGACGCCGGTCCGTTTTGAACCAGCTCCCCACGCCCGGTGAACTCCTCCGCATGATGCCCGCAGACGACACAGCGCCCGATCCGGCAGTCGAGGCCGATGGTGCCGCTTCCACGGATGATCCGGGCTCGACCGCCGTGGAAGTCGAGCATCCTTTTCCGGTGGATCGCGCGGGCCTGACGCCCATGATGCAGCGGTACCTCGAGGTGAAGGACCAGCATCCGGCTGCGATCCTTTTCTTCCGCATGGGGGACTTCTACGAGCTGTTCTATGACGACGCGAAGGTCGCCGCCCGCATTCTGGGTTTGACGCTCACCAGCCGGGACAAGAATTCCGAGAACCCCGTCCCCATGGCCGGGTTTCCCTACCACGCACTTAGCGGTTACCTGCAGAAGTTGATCCGCGCGGGCCACCGCGTCGCCATCTGCGAACAGGTCGAAGACCCCAAGGCGGCCAAGGGAATGGTCAAGCGGGAAGTGACGCAGATCGTCACGCCCGGCACCCTCACCGACGACTCGCTGCTCGATCCGCGGGAAACGAACATCCTCGCCTGCGTGCTGCCCGGCAAGGCGGCGTGCGGGCTGGCCTGGCTCGAACTTTCGACGGGACGCTTCACCTGCGCGACGCTCGGGATCGCGGCGCTGCACGACGAACTCGCGCGGCTCGGCCCGGCGGAAATCCTGATCCCGGAACGCCAGCGCGACGATCCGATCATCGCCCGGCTGCGCAGCGGCCAATGGGCCGTCTCCGAGCGGCCGCCATGGGCCTATCGGCCCGAGGAGGCGCACCGCCTGCTGCTTGAGCAATTCGGTGTGGCCACATTGGAAGGCTTCGGATTCGCCGAACTCTCCAAAACGGCAGGATCTTCGCCGACGATCGAGCCAGGTGTCGTCGCCGCCGGTGCGCTCCTGGAGTACGTCCGCGAGACGCAGAAGACGCAATTGGTGCACCTTTCGCGGCTCGAACCCTATGAACCCGCGCACCATCTCCTGATCGACGAGGCCACCCGCCGCAGCCTCGAACTGACACGGACACTGCGCTCCAACCAGCGCGAAGGGAGCCTGCTGTGGGCGATCGATCAGACGGTCACGCCCATGGGTGCGCGGCTGCTGATGGAGTGGCTTTCGAATCCGCTCAAGGAACTCGCGCCGATCACGGCCCGCCTCGATGCCGTCAGCGAGTTGCTGACGGATCTCCGCGCGACGCAATCGCTGCAGGAGATCCTCAAGTCGAGCTACGATATCCAGCGGCTCTCTGCGCGGGTCGGGACGGGGCGCGCCTCGCCACGCGATCTGGTGAGCCTCACCAAGACGCTGGCTCTTTTGCCCCAGATTAAGGCGCGTCTGGCGGGCCGCAGGTCGCCCCTGTTGGCGCAGCTGGAAGCAACCATCGAACTCCATCAGGATCTGCGACAGGCGATCGAATCGGCGCTGGTGGAGGAGCCGCCGCTGAATCTGACGGAAGGGGGCGCGATCCGGCCCGGCTTCAATGCGCAGCTCGATGAGTGGCGTGACCTGGCCAAGGGGGGCAAGGAGTGGATGGCCAGCTACCAGGCCGAGGAAGTCCGCCGCACGGGGATCCCCAATCTCAAGGTGGGCTACAACCGCGTCTTCGGGTTCTACCTCGAATGCAGTGCCAGCCAGTCCGACAAGGTCCCGCCGGAGTACATCCGCAAACAGACGCTCAAGAACTACGAGCGGTACATCACCCCCGCCCTCAAGGAATACGAGGAGAAGGTCCTCCGGGCGGAGAGCCAGTCGATCGCGCTCGAACAGGAACTCTTCGCCGCCCTGCGGCAACATGTCGCCCAGGCGGCTGTCCGGCTGCGGACCACCGCAGAGGCGATGGCCGTCCTCGATGTCCTGGGGGGCTTCGCAGTGCTGGCCAATCGACGCCAATATGTGCGGCCGGAAGCCACCGCCGAGCCGCTGCTGGAGATTCGCCACGGGCGGCATCCGGTGCTCGATCAACTGCTCCCCGCCGGTGGCTTCGTGCCGAACGATGTCCGCCTGGGTGGTGCGAGCGGCATGATCCAGCTGATCACCGGCCCCAACATGGCGGGCAAAAGCACCTACATCCGGCAGGCGGCACTGCTCACGGTACTGACGCAGATCGGTTCGTTCGTTCCCGCCGCCTCCGCAAAGATCGGATTGGCCGACCGCATCTTCGCCCGTGTCGGTGCGAGCGACGAACTGGGTCGCGGTCAATCGACCTTCATGGTCGAAATGACGGAGACCGCCCGCATCCTCAACTCCGCGACGGCTTCGAGCCTCGTGATCCTTGATGAGATTGGTCGCGGCACCAGCACCTACGACGGCATCTCGCTGGCCTGGGCGATCACCGAGTTTCTGCACGACGCGGTCGGTTGCCGCACACTCTTCGCCACGCACTACCATGAGTTGACGCAACTCAGCACCTCGCTCAAATCGGTGATGAACTGGAACGTCGCAGTCCGCGAGCAGAACGACGATGTCGTCTTCCTGCACCAGATCGTCCCCGGTGCCGCCGACAAGAGCTACGGCATCCACGTCGGTCGCCTGGCGGGTCTTCCGGGGGTCGTGCTTGATCGCGCGCGGGTCATCCTCAAGGCCCTCGAAACCGAGCAAACCGAAGGCCTTTCCGGCGAACAGGGCAAGTCGAGGCTCCCCGCCCGCAAGACCCGCCGCTCCCGCGAGCAGCAGCTCACCTTGTTCGAGCTGGCCGAGCATCCCATTCTGGAGAAGATCCGCCAGCTCGACCTCAAGGACCTCTCGCCGGAAGCCGCCTGGGAAGAGCTTGCCCGCCTGCGAAACGAACTCGCCCCTTAGTTTTTCTAGAGTCTTTTGTCGGGTGCATGCTGCAACGCGAAATGCACCAGATGGGATCGGGCATTCGTGCATTGGCATGCACCCCACAAATCAGGACTCCGCGCGAACCCTGCCGGCCTATTCGCTGTCGATGGCCTTCATCGACACAAGCAGGCTAGGTTGATCGAAACAGTCCGAAGGCACCTTTCCATGAACACCACCCAGCTCCGCAAGATCGGCGTGCCCGATCATGCCGTGGTCGCCGCGATTCAGGCCATTCAGGAGATCAAGGCGAGCGAGAACGGGCGCGATGTCAACGTGAAGACGCTTCTGGGGGAACTCGTCGCGGAACCCACGAACTTCGTGGACCACGAGTTCTGCGGCAAGTTGGCGCGCCTGCTCATCGAAGAACCGGTCTCGCCCAAGCGGGAAACGCCGGCCGAGTACCGCACCTGGGGCGATGACATCGACCCCGGCGCGCATGCCCAGATGCGGACGGCCTGCTACCTCCCTATGGCCCACGGGGCGGCTCTCATGCCCGATGCCCACATCGGCTATGGCCTGCCCATCGGCGGGGTGCTGGCACTCGAGAACGCCGTGGCCCCTTACGCCGTGGGTGTCGATATCGCCTGCCGCATGAAGCTCTCGGTGCTCGATGTGCCACCGGCGGAACTGGCGACCAACTTCGAACGCTTTCGCCATGCGATCGAAGCCGGGACGCGGTTCGGGGTCGGGTCGACGCACGAGAAGCCGCAGGATCATGCGGTTCTCGACGCCGACTGGAACATCACCCGCATCACCCGCGAGCACAAGGACAAGGCCCGCAAGCAACTGGGAACCTCGGGGTCGGGAAACCACTTCGTCGAGTTCGGCCAGTTGACGCTCGACAAACGCGACGACGAACTGGGTCTCGATGCGGGAACTTACACCGCCCTCTTGAGCCATAGCGGCAGCCGCGGGCCGGGGGCGGCGGTGTGCGACACATACAGCCGCATGGCCCAGGCGCGCCTGCCGCGCGGGTGTGAGGAGTTTGGCCGGCTCGCGTGGCTGAGCCTCGACAGTGAGGCGGGTCAGGAATACTGGGCCGCGATGAACCTGATGGGGGATTTCGCCGCCGCCAACCACGACGTGATCCATCGCCTGGTGAGCAAGAAACTGGGCGGGCGGATCATCGCGGGGGTGGAGAACCACCACAACTTCGCGTGGAAGGAAGTCCATTTTGGGAAGGAGCTGATCGTCCATCGCAAAGGGGCGACGCCCGCTGGCAAGGGCGTGTTGGGCGTGATCCCCGGCTCGATGGCCGATCCCGCGTTTATTGTTCGCGGCAAGGGGGTGCCGGAAAGTTACCTGTCGGCTTCGCACGGGGCGGGCCGGGTGATGAGCCGCACCAAGGCGCGCGAGCAGTTCAATTTCTCGAACGTCCGCAAGGAACTGGCGGCCAAGGGAGTGCGGGTGATCTCGGCCGGTTCGGATGAAGTGCCTGGCGTTTACAAGAATATCCTCGACGTGATGGCGGCCCAGGCCGACCTGGTGGAAGCCATCGCCCGCTTCGACCCGAAGATCGTGAAGATGAGCGACGACGGCAAGGCGGAAGATTGAGGGTTGACCTCTGAGCGTAAACTCCCGGCGTCTGCCTTGGACGCCGGGAGTTTGCATTTGTGTGTTGTAGGTTGATGGTTGTGGGTGGGGAGTTGATCGTAGGGATTGAGGGAATCAGCTTCGCGTGGCTGGGGTCAAACGTCTTCGTTTGCCCCCTGGTGAAAGAACGTTGATCGCGGTTTGCAAACTTTCGATCGGAATATCTGGGGTGCAATCGCGCATGCGATCCCTCTTGACCTGGGGGCGGATGAGGACATCCGACCCCAGCCACCCGTCGTATCTCTCAGGGATTTCCGCCGAAGCGGAAAACCCATCTTCGCGAACAATTGCCATAGGCCAATTGAATCGACCGGCACCGGGGGCTACAGTCCTGCGGGCGAAGGGTTTGATCCTTCGCGGACAGATCCGCGTTCCGGCACTGAACCGATTCTCCGGCGGGAATTCGAGCGGATCGTCCGACCATCCCGCACCACAGCGGCGCTACTACGCCGCAGCCATATACACAGCGGAAAGGGATCTCCCGTGTCCAAAGCCGAGAACGACTTGACCAAGCCGATCTATCTGATGTCCTATCCGAAGATTGTGCTCCTTTACCCCACGTTCATCGCTTCGATCGTGGCCGGTTTTGTCGCCTTGTGGCTGGGGAACGATGCTAGCCCCACCCACACGACGCTCGCCCTGTCGTTCATGGGGATCCTGGCCGTCAACCTGGTGGTGCTGGCGTTCGATTTTCCCCGCACCACCTCGCTCACCCTCTTCTTCTGCATTGTCGCCTTCGTCTTCGGCTTCATCCTGCTGATGCGGTATTTCCCCGACCTGCTCCCGGCTGTCTCCCAGTTCTTCAAAGCCTTGAACCCGCACGCCAACTCGACATTCTACTTCCTCTTCTCGACCGTCCTGGGGATCATCTATGTCTGCGTGTTCGTCACGGTGCGGATGGACTACTGGGAGATCCGCTCGAACGAGCTGCTGCATCACCATGGCTTCCTGAGCAACCTCGAACGGTACTCGGCCCCCAACCTGCGCATCAGCAAGGAGATCGACGACATCTTCGAATACATGCTCATGCGCTCGGGTCGGCTGATCATCCACCCCAGCAGCGAACCGAGGGCCTTCGTCCTCGACAACGTGCCGTTCATCGACGGCAAGGAGGCCCGCATCACCAAGATGCTCAGCGCCTTGCAGGTGACCGTCCGTCAGGAAGCTCCCCTCCCACCTCAGTAATTCCCGTTGAACCGGCCAACAGGTGCGGTGTTTCCCCCTTGCCGCCGCCCGGTATTCCTGCGAGAGAGCCTCATCGCCGGACATTGCCTGTCATCGTGATGACTTCCCGTTCACGCCCCCCGGAGGCCAGATGCTCACCCGCGGCTTTCTCGGATATCAGACGTCGTTCATGCTCGACTTCGTGGTCGTGGCGCTCGTTGTGGTGGTACCGCTGCTCGTTTGGAGTCTGGTCGAGGTCAAAACCCGCCGGTTCGAGAATCACCGCAAGTTGCAGATGCTGCTCGCTCTGATCCTGCTGGTGGCGGTGACGCTGTTCGAGATCGATCTGCAATGGGTTCAGGGGGGCTGGCGGAACATTGTCGCCCGGCATGAACCGCCCTTGTCCAGTGAAACCATCCTGCGTTCGACATGGCTCCTGCGGATTCATCTCGTCTTCGCGATCACGACGCCCGTGCTGTGGGCCGTCACGCTCTTCGGGGCTTTGCGGCACTACCCGACGCCCGCCCATCCGACCGCCTACAGCGGGCGGCACAAGCTGCTGGGCTGGATCTCGACGATCGATCTCGTCCTCACTTCGGTGACGGGCGTCATCTTCTACGTGGCGACATTCGTCCTCCCCACGCTTTAAAAGTCCCCAAAGTCGTGTCAAACCGCGCGGAGAGGGCCCATCCCTGCCCGCGCCGCTGGCGAAATCCCCCGCAATTTGCACGAGGGATCAATCCAGTGTACGATCGGCACATGATTCGTGGCGCTCACCCCGAACATGCCTCCGGTTGCCGCCCGCAGGGACGTCATCCCGCCCAGAGCCGTCTCCCGCAGGTCGCCGGTCGAACTCCCGCCGTATCGGAAATGGCTCATGCCCCAGAAGCTCCCGCCTGCCCCCCGCCGTAAGAATTCCACAAATGGCACGGCTCCCCGGACTCGCTCCGCCGGTGGCCAACCCGCCCGCAAAACCGCCTCCAAATCGTCCGGCTCCGGTTCCGGCGGCTTGGCGATGCTCTTCGGATTTGGCGGTGCTGGTGTCGTCCTGGTGATCGTGGGGTTGATTGTATTCACACGAGTCACTTCGTCCGTCGCCCAGGGAGATGCGAGCACACAGGCTGCCTCCGTTGCGACGTTGATCAGCCCCAGCATTGATGCCACAACGGGCAATACCAGTCCGGCCGCCTCAAAAACCGAACTGGATCCTTCGGTCGCCGCCGTCACTGCGACAAGTGCGGCCGCCGCCGCAATCGAGGCCACAGCGGTCGAACCTTTGGATCCCAACGTCGAGAAGTGGCTCAATGATTTTCCCGCCCAATCGGCGGCGCTACGGGCGAAAGTGGTAGCTCTCGATCAGGCAGACTTCTCCCACTCGCTCCGTGATCCCGCTCTCCGCCGGGAACTGGTTCGCCACGAGATTCTGCGGCAACTTCCCGCCAAGGATCTTCAGCGGTTCCTCAAGACGCCCGAGGAGCAGGCCTTCCTGTACGAATTCCTTTCGCAAACCCAATGGATGGAGCAGTTCGTCGGCTCGGGGAGTTTCTCCAAGCCGTTGACGGGCCTGCTGTCGCTGACGGCCATCGCTCTGCATGACGCCGATGTCCGCCGACCTTCCCTCGAACAGCGGATTGCCACGAGCGTGGCCCTCGAGACCGCCGCTTCCGATCGCACGCCGGTTGGCGCGGTGGAGATCTACGGCTACTACCGCGATCGGGGTCGGCAGGGGAAGCTCCATCCCGGCTTCGCCACCCTCGATGTCTGGGAAATGCGATTCGCCGTCGCCGCGACCGTCACCGTGGATGAACTGACCTGGATCGGCAACCGCGCCAGCTTTTCTCCCTCAGAGGCCCGCTCCGCCGCCTGGCAGGTGCATTATCTGGGCGACAGCCCCTTCGGCGATACGATCCAATCGGCTTCGTACTACATGCCATGGACGGGGAGCCTCAATTACACGCAGCGGACGTGCCGGGTGGGTGGTGTCTGCGGTTCGCTCAGCACGACCGGTGCCCTCTCCGCCAAGGCCGACGGCATCCCGGCCACCACCATGGGCGAACCGGGCCACTGCGCCTTCGCCGTTCGTCCCGCCCGAGGCAAGTGGGTCGACGGAAACAGTGTCGACGGCAACCACCGGACGCCCCACCGCAACTACTTCGAAGCCAACTGGGCCGACTTGTTCGCGGGGGATCAGGCGTGGATGCATCCGGGTCTGCGGGAGGCGCAGTACCTCGCGTGGGCCGCCGAGACCCTTCCCAAGGAGGATCTCGCGGGCCGGTCGAAGCTCTTTCAACAGGCGACCCTGGCCGATCCCTACCACTACGGCTTCCAAGCAACCTATTTCGACCTGCTGCAGGCGCAGAACGTTCCCCTCGCCACGAAGACCGAAGTCGCCACCACGGCCGTCAAAACGTTCCAACTCATGCCCGAGACCAGCTGGCTCCTCATCAAGCGGCTCTGCAAGGAACCTGTTTCCAGCGAAGACCGCATTGCCCTCCAGAAGATCTGGCTGGCGGGGTACTCGGCTCCCCTCGAGGACCAGTTGAGCCAGATGCCGCTCGACAAGATCATCAATGAGATGGGCCAGCAGCGGGGCCAGGATCAGAAGCTGAGCTTATTTGGGGACATCCTCCAGTCGACGATCTCGAACGAGAAAATGTTCGCCCGCTTCCTCGACGCCTGCCAGAAGTTCGCCGGTCAGGATGCTTCGCTCAAGGAAAGCTTGCTGTCGGGTCTGGCGGCCGCCGCTCAGAAGACGGGGAGCGAAGGGGGCGACACGCTCAAGAAGCTGTGCCGCCAGGGGATTCTGCTCGCGGAGGAGACGTCCGACAAGGAGGCCTTCAAGGCCTTGTCCGAACTGGGGGCCCGCTTCGCCACCGCGACGCACAACGTCAATCACAAGGCCTACAGCGGCGAACTGCTCAGCGCGGGGGGCATCCCCCGCATCTCCTCCACTTGCCGCTACGATGAACCTTTGGAGCACGCCGGACTCTTGAAGGAGACCGGAGGCCGCTTCCACACCGATCAGGAAGCCAATCCCGCGATCGTCGTCGAACTGGGCAAGCAAGGGACGCTCAGCGGCTTGGCTATCATCAACATCGACGGGCAGAACTCGGCCCGAGCTGTGCCGTTCAAGGTCAGCGTCTCGATCGACGGCAAGAACTGGCAGCAGGTCTTCAAGGCCAACAAGAACGAGAAGGTCTGGCAGATCGACCTCGGATCCCGCCGTCCGCTGGCCAAGTACGTGCGGATCGAAGGGGATTATCCCGAAGGCCGCAAGGACTTCCTGCATCTCCACGGCATCTATGTCTATGGCAAACCCGCCCAGTAGTGAATGTGGATGGCGTGCGCTGTTCTTGGCCCTGTTTCCGATCGACTTGATCTTCCGCTGGATAGCGAGACTTTTGCGATGCGCTCTTTCCTGATTCTGACCGTGGTTGTCTGTGCGAGCTTCACTTTCCAGACGGCATCGAACGCAGGCGAGCCTCGAACGGCTCCCACGCTGAGCGATGCGGTCGAAATGGCCAAGACCGCTCCGGGCGATATCGTGGTTCTCGTCACCGGCAGCGATTGGCATCCCGGCTCGATGAAGTTCCTGCGGGATGTCTTCGAGACCTCCGCTTTCCGCAACTCGCTGGGTGGCGATGTGATCCTCGTCCATGTCGATCACACGGAAGCCGCCGCCGCGAACAAGGAGAAGGACAAAAAGAACAATCTGGGCCGGTATCTCTTCCAGGTGCCGCTCATCGGCCTGTACGACGCGCAGGGCCGCGACATCGGGCAGTTGACCGAGAACCTCGAATCGACTCCGGTTGATGGGGTCGCCAGCCAGATCAACGAACTGATCACCAAACGCAAAGAACGCGACCAGTTGTGGGAACAGGCCACGAAGGTTCAGGGAAAGGCCCGCGCGGATCTGTTGGGCAAGAGCCTCGAACTGATGAACATCGGCTGGGGCATCAACGAGTCTTACCGCCCCAAGGTCGACGCCTACAAGCCGGTGCTCGCCGAGATCAAGGCCAGCGACCCGAAGGACGCCCTGGGCTGGCAGGCCCGCTACGAGTTCCAGCCCTACAAGCTGCTCGACGAGGTGACGGCGCTGGCCGGGAAGGGCCAGCACAACAAGGCCCTCGCGACGATCGACGAAGTGCTGGAGAACAAGCACTTGCCGGTCGAATACCGCCAACGTGCCCTGGCCGCCAAGTATGCCGTCTTCAGCCGCTGGAAGAACCACGAGAAGGAGGCGCTGAAGGTTCTCGAGGAGATCCGGCAGCTCGATCCCGATTCGCTGCTGGGGTTGGGGGCGCAGGGTTACGCCGAGTTCTTCACCGGGCCGGTCGATCTCAAGTACGGCTGGCGTCCGCACCATGTTCAGCAGGAATGGACCACCTGGGAGGTGGACGTCACCCCGCAGATCGGCGCAGCCGGCTTTTATCAGCTGGAGCTGAACCGCTATTGGAACGTGGGCAAGAACAACATCTCGGTGAAGTCGATCGTCATCGAGATGAACGGTGAGAAGGTCTGGTCGCGCGACAAGGAGGGGAAGCCGAACTTCGAGGAGATCGTCGAACTTCCCGAGGTCAAGGGCCGGAAGGTGATGCTCAAAATCGAGGCCAAGGGGGAACGCGGAACCGACTCCAGCGGCACCATCTCGATCAAGCCCTACTACATACCGGCAACGAGCGCTTCCACCGGCAAACCCGCGTGAATTCCACGGCTAGGCTAGCAGATAATTCGCCACGACAATGAAATTCCGCGAAGAGGAATTCATGAGGGCGACACTCGCCCTGTAAGACCATGCGGGAGATCATGTATGGCTTAAGTCGGGCAAACCCCGACCAGCCGCCATACGGCCACACGCCATCATCGAGGAATGTCCCCGTGAATCTTCGTCACGCCCGCAGCTGTTTGCAGACATTGACCGCCGCCGTCGTCCTCAGTTTCACCGCTGGGGCCATTGCTGAAGACTGGCCGCAGTGGATGGGGACCCACCGCGATGGCCGTTGGAACGAAGAGGGGATCCTCCGTGAGTTTCCCACCAGCGGGCCGAAGTTCGCTTGGAAGGTTCCCGTGGGGTTGGGGTACAGCGGGCCGGCCGTGGCCGATGGAAAAGTGTTTCTCACCGATTACCTCCGCAAGACGGGTGAAGTGAAGAACGATCCCGGCACCCGGAACGTCCTCGACGGCCAGGAGCGCGTTCGCTGCTTCGACGCCGCGACGGGAAAGCTCGTCTGGGAACATGCCTACGACGCTCCTTATTCGATCTCCTACCCTTCTGGCCCCCGCTGCACACCCACGGTCGATGGCGACCGGGTCTACGCCCTGGGTGCGGAAGGTAAACTCACCTGCCTGAAAGCCGCCGACGGCAAGGTGCTCTGGAGCAAGGATTTCCAGAAGGACTACGGCGTCACGACCCCCATCTGGGGCTTTTCGGGTCACCCCTTGGTCGATGGCGATCAGCTCATTTGTGTGGTGGGTGCCAAGAACGGGCTCCTGGTTTCGTTCGACAAGAAAACCGGTGAAGAAAAGTGGAAGGCCCTTGATGCCTCGGAGCCGGGCTACAGTTCACCGGCAATGATCACCGCGGGCGGTGTTCGCCAACTCATCATCTGGACGCCCGACGAGATCGCCGCCCTTGACCCCGCCACCGGCAAGGTCTATTGGACGAAGCCGCTCAAGCCCGATTTCGCGATGTCGATCATGGCTCCGCAGAAGTCGGGCGATTTCCTCTTCGCCAGCGGAATCGGGAATGTCGGAGCGCTGTTCAAGCTGGACGCGGACAAGCCCGGGGCGAGTGAAGTCTGGCGGGGGACGAACAAGACCGCCCTCTATTGTGCGAACGCCACGCCCCTCATCGTTGATGGCGTGATCTACGGCTGTGATTGCAACACCAGCCAGTTCCGTGCGGTGGAGCTTGCCACGGGCAAGCGGCTGTGGGACACCTTCGCCCCCACGACCAACGACCGGCGTTCACGGCACGGCACCGCCTTTGTGGTGAAGAACGGCGACCACTACTTCCTGATGAGCGAGACGGGCGACTTGATCGTGGCCAAGCTTTCAGCCGAGAAGTACGAGGAGATCAGCCGGGCCCAAATCATCGAGCCGACGGGCGACGCCTTCGGCCGGGCCGTCGTCTGGTCGCATCCCGCCTTCGCCAAAGGCCACATCTTCGCCCGCAACGATAAGGAGCTGGTTGCGGTCGATCTGCGCCGAAGCTCGAACTGAAGCGTCCCGTTCGACTTTCGATGAACACTCGGCCTCGGGTGACATATCCCTGAGGCCCTGAATCGAAACACCGCGAAGGGCGTGGGTGTTCAGTGGCTATCGCAGACATGAGAAGACCACGTCCTTCCGCAAAGCCTCCAGGGACGTGCCACCCGAGGTCGACATTCAGAGTGGGCCGATTCTCTACAGCCGGCCGATGCGGGCGTTCTCGTGGTCGAGCGTCATCACGGATTCAATGGTGTAGTCGGGTGAGAAGTACTTGAAGAACAAGCCCACGTCGCTGAGCGGGAGCGTGATCCGCACGGTCACTTTTTCCGTCGCCTCGGTGATCGGATCGGGGGAGATCGTCACGGTCGCCTTGGTGGCATTGGTGCTGGTGAGCACGAGATTGGCCCGCGCCTGCGCGTCGGCTACGGTCTTTCCCGGAACGATCGCAATGCGGGCCGCCTCGAAAGCTGCCTGGTCGACCGTCTGCTGGCATTGCACGACGCGCCACGCCTCGAAGAAGAAAAGCAGCACCGTCATGAAGACAGGAAAGACCAGCGAGAATTCGACCATCAGCGCGCCGCGGCGCTGGCAGCCGGTCTTCGCAAGCAATGTGACAAGACACGGTAGCGATGGGAGTCGTCTCATTCGGTCACCACGATCGGGATCGCGTTGGCGATCGATTTGAAGCTCTGGGTCAGTTCAGCGGCGGTGTTGGCGTGCAGGCTCAATCCCTTGCCCGCGGCGGCGGTCACCGCGTTCATTGTGCTGCGGCCGGTGGCGGTCGCACCGAACGTGACACTGTGGATGATGGTGGCCGACTGATTGTAGGCGCTGGTCGCCAACCCGAGCGGCTCCACCCCCTGATTGAACATGCCGTCGCTGAAGACGACGATGATCGGTTGGCCGGTCTTGAGTCGGGCCTGGGACGAAGTTGTGAGGATCGTCTGGGCGGCGGTCAATCCGGCGCCGATGTCGGTCGCACCAATGAGGGGCACCTGCCCGATGGCGTTCAGCTTGGAGGTGATCGTCGTGAAGTCGGAGGTGAGGTCGCTTTCCGTCTTCACTGTGACCGACGAATACTTGCCAAAGGTGTAGTTTCCGGCGTAGGTGACCAGACCCACCCGGGCCGCCACCTGCCGCTGGTTGAGGATGGTGAGGAAGTCGTTCACGCTGGCGGAAAGAATGGCCCAGCGGCTCCCTGTGGGATCCGGAGGACTGAAATAGTTCTCCACAAAGGGACGCTGGCGGATCGCTTCGGGATACTCATACTCGACGCCCGACAAATCCCAGCCCATCGACCCCGATCGATCGAGCACGATGACGATGTCGTAGTCCAGACGCATGGCGACGGCGCTGAGTTGAGTCGAATACTCGGGTGCGCCGACGAAGCCGCCGAACGGCAGATCCACGGTTCCCGAGGCGGAGGCACTTGTCTTGCGGCCAAAGACCCGGGCGGCGTTGGTCGGCGTGCCGTTGTTGGTGAAGGAATAGGTACCGTTGGCTTGGCGGGACGACCTACCGAACTCGATGTCGCTGTTGGTCAGGAGGAGTTGCTTGCCGCCGACTTCGAACTTGCCGGCGATCGTCTTCGCCGCGTCGCGTCCCTGGGTGGTCGATTGGGTTTCCACCAGCCGGATCACGGCGGAGCGGGCGGCGGCATCGGTCGCGGCCCGCAGCTCGGCGCGGGTCAGTTCGATGTAGGACAATGAAAGAAAGAACCCTGCGAGCGCGAGGATCGCGACCATCACGAAGGCCGCGAGGACGGCGATCGCCCCCCGCCGGGGATGCGAATGCCTCGGACGGTTAGCCGTGGTCGTTGTCAGACGGAATCGACGCATGGTCGCGCCCTTTCAGGCGATGGGTGCTTTGTTCCACACTGCGGTTATTCCCGCAGGACTGCGGCCCGATATTTGACTTGTGCGGGGACAACCCACCCCAAAGGTTCCACACCCAAAGCCGTGTAGTTCGCCGCCACCACGATTTCGATGGTGTCCCCCGGTTTAAGGGTCGAGATCTCGGTGGGAGTGATCGTCACGGTCGCACTGGTGATCCGGCGACCGGTGAGGATCTGCTGGATCAGCGTGGTGACCTGGGTGCTGTTGACGTCGCGACGGGAGGCGATGCGGATTCCCTCGGCCGTCGCCGCCACTACTCCCTTGCGGAAGTGGATGATCTGCGAAATGGCGATGGTGCCGAAGACCACCAGGATGAGCACCGGCAGCACCAGCGCCATTTCGACCGCAGCCGCCCCTTTGCGGGACGGCGTGGAGGATGGGCGGCGGTGTGGCGTGATCAGGCGCATGGGGGAGTTCGGTGGGTTGGAAGTTGTGGGTTGTGGAAGAGCCATCCCTCGGCCCCCTCGCCCAGTCTTCTGGGAGAGGGCTGGGGTGAGGGCGAGTTCTCACGTATCCGACGATCAATTCATGAAAGGCTTCATCGCGCGTCGCTTGGCCTCCCGGGGAACGATTCTTGACTGGCACTATCGCTCGGGAAGACCCTGACACGGCCTTGCGGCCATCCTCTCCCGGAGTACCGGGCGAGGGTTAGATGGCCCCTGCATAGTTCGCGTTAGTGAGGCAGGTCTTCCTTGTCGATCGTGATGTCGTAGCCGAAATCGACGACGAAGAGGGTGTCGTTGTAGTCGAGGTCGCCGCCGCCCACGATGTCTTCGAAGCCGATGAGCACATAGCCGGGATGGGTGTCTTTGAAGTAGACAGCGATCACGTGCTGCAAACCGTCGGAGTTCAGTTCCTTGAAGTTCCGCAGCAGGTTTTTCGTCCCGTTGGCACCGTCCGAGGGGAGGAAGAAGTCGACTTGCTTGCCGGCGGAAATGTGCCCGATCTCCACGTAGTCGCCCTTGGAGAGGCCTCCCGACTCCGAGGTGACTTTGCCCTTCTTGTCTTTGATTTGCGTGAGTTCAAACGAGGCGTCTTCAAAAATCAGCTTGCCCTGCGAAAGCGGATCGATGAGGACCGAGGCACCGTTGCGACCGTGGCCTGCATCCACGATGGCGACCCCCAGTTGATTGCGGTAACCGGCCCCTTCATGCAGGAAGTAGACGCGCACCGGTTGGAGGGTACTGAGCGGCAGGTACAGGCGTGTGGGATCGAGGACGTACTCGGGAGCCGTCTTGAACTGGGAGGCTTCCTTCAGGCTCTTGTCGATGAAGGTTGAAAAGGTCGGCATCACCGAGTTGTAGAATTGCGTCGACCGGGTATCGGACTTCGCCTTCTTGACGGCGCCGTAGTTGGGCAGATTGAACGGATTCTTGGCGGCCTGGGCATAGGCCCCGTTCATGGCAGCCAGCGTGGCCATCGCCACCAGGAGAGACAGCCCGACAAACTTCTTCATGACACAGTTCCTGTAAGGATTTTCCCGCAACTGTCGGGAACTTACGCCATGTCGGGAGGAAGTCAAAAAACGCTTCGGAAATATTCAGTTTCAGGGTTTTCATTTCCGAATAATCCGGTTTGTCACGATTCTCCGTTCATCAGTCGCATCAAATTTCCCTTCCGAGCCGTCCCGCAATGGCAACATGCGGCGATCCGGCCACATTTGCCTCGGATCCTCCCGCTCCAAAATTTCCTCAAGAATCGCGCCAAGATTTCTGAACGCTCATCGAACTACAGATAGACGGGCCGTTCGTCCGTCGATTGCTGCCATGAAGCCGAAACCGCCCTGTGAAGCTGAGGGGGGGGTGAGATTTGCTTCTCCATTCATTCATCACCCATGCGGGGGGAAGAACCATGCTCAAGAAATTGTTGATCGCCGGTGTGGGTGCGTTGGGTCTGGGGGCGATGGTCTTCGGTGCCGATCTCCCGAGTTATTTGCGTACCAGTGCTTCCAGCCTGAGAAGCGCTGTAAAAGCCGAAGTTCCCGTGGAATTCGAGATCGCGCGGGCCCGCCAATTTGTCGAGAAGCTGGTTCCCGACATCCGACAGTGCATGCGGGTGATCGCCGAACAGCAGGTCGATACCGAGCAGCTCAAAGTCCAAATCGCTTCCCGCAGCGATCTGTTGGGCAAGCAAAAGCAGACGATTCTGACCCAGAAGGCGAGCCTCGCCGCCGGCCAGGGAACCTTCCGTTACGCAGGACACACGTACTCGGCCAATGACGTCCAGCGGGATCTTTCGATCCGGTTCGAACGATTCAAGGCCGCCGAGCAGTCGCTGGCCGCCGACCAGAAGGTCCTCACCGCCCGCGAGCAGACCCTCGCCGCCAATCAGGAAAAGCTGGCCACGATGCTCAAGGCCAAGCAGGATCTCGAAGTCCAGCTGGAACAACTGACGGCTCGTCTCGAAACCGTCCGTGCCGCCGAGGCAGCGACTGCTGTGACCATTGACGACTCCAATCTCAGCCGGGCGCGGGAGCTGATCTCCAGTCTGAACCGTCAGCTCGATGTGAAGGAGAAGTTGATCGATCAATCGGGGCAGATCTCGGGATTGATTCCCATCGAAGAAATCTCGATTCCTCAGACCAACGAGGAACTGACCCGCCAAATCGACGCCTACTTCCAGGCTCCCTCGACCACGCCCTCTGGTGTGGCCCAAGCGGAATAGTTGGGGACCGCGATTCCGCCACTCGCACTCGGGTGGCGGTGATCGCACAATAAGGGTTGGTTTTCTCAGGGAACGTCAGTTGTCAGTGGCCGCCTGCACTCAAGTATTCGCTTGAACGCGGCGGCCCCTGTTTCATTCATCACCTTCAGGCAAAAAGAGAGGGAGCGTCCATGCGGTTTCAGTTCGCTCCCCAGAGCCGACCGCTCCCCGGCTTCGTCATCACCCGCGGCATTCAACGGGGCGGCTTCGGCGAAGTCTACGAAGGACTCTCCGCTGGCGGGAAACGCGTCGCCCTCAAGCTGCTGCAGCACGGGACGGAGACCGAGCTGCGCGGCGTCCGCCAGTGCCTCAACCTCAGCCATCCCAACCTGGTCACCATCTTCGACATCCTCCACGATCAAGACGCCAATTCCTGGATCGTCATGGAGTACATCGACGGCATCACCCTCGACGATGTCATCGCCGCCCACCCCCGCGGCCTGCCGCACGAGGAAGTGGCCGAATGGTTCACCGGGATCGCGGCGGGATTGGAGTATCTCCACTCGCGTGGGCTGATCCATCGCGATCTCAAGCCCGCCAACATCTATCGCACCCATGGTGTGGTGAAGATCGGCGATGTCGGTCTTTCCAAGCTGATCGACCGCGTCGAGGCGTTGCATACGCAAACCGTCGGCACGGTTCACTACATGGCTCCGGAGGTCTCCCACGGCCGGTACGGTCCGCATGTCGATCTCTACAGTCTGGGGATCATCCTCTACGAACTGCTGACCGGCCGGGTTCCGTTCGCGGGTGAATCGACGGGTGAAGTGCTGATGCGGCATCTGACGCATCTCCCCGATGTCAGCTCGCAGCCGGAACCGATCCGGCAGGTTCTAGCCAAAGCGCTGGCCAAGGATCCGAGCGACCGCTACTCGTCGCTCGCCGAGTTCCGCGAGGCCGTCCTGCTATCGCTGGGCGGCGGTTCGTTGCCAGCCCCCAGTCCAAGCGATCGCAACGGCTCGCAGCCTGCTCACGGATTACCAATGCACCCCGCCGCTTATCGGAGGAATCAGCCACCCATGCCGACGGCTGCCCCACCCGCACTGTTGACCGACTTCGTCCCGGAGGATCGACACGCGATCTCACGCCGCCGACTCCCGCGTCACCAGGCAGGCGGCGTTCTAGCGAGGCACGACGCCAACACTCGTCTTATTCACCGCGTGGTCAATCATGTTCCCGGGGGGATCCTGGGAGGATGGTCTCAATCGATCACGCTAGTGATCGGCCTGTCGATGGGACTGGCCGCAGCGCTGAGTGTGGGTTTGCCGCTCTTCGTGGAATCGCCCCCTTGGCGAAACTTCACGGGGATGGGACTGCTCGCCGCCCAGTCGGCGATGTCGGTGATCGCCCTGCAATCGCTCTTCTGGTGGTCGCGCCGCAGCGGTGGTCCCGCCCGTCTGACCACCACGATGATGGCACTGGCTGGTGGACTGGTGGGAGCCGGTGGATTCCTGCTGACCAACTATCTGCTGGCGGATGGCCTCATAGCGGCCCCCACACACTCGGCGATGTTCCGTAAACTCGGTGCGCAGTCCTTCATGCTGGAGGGGGGCGTTCCCTCCTGGCTGGCATGGAGTCTGTATTTCGCGGGACTCTTCGTGCTGGGTGGATGGTCTCGGAGCGGATCGCTGGTTCGCAATCACCGTTTCTCGCCGTTCTCGACGTTGTATGCAGCCGGGTTGGGGTGGCTTCTCAGCATCTTCATCTGGTTTCCACCCGTGTGGGGCAGCCTGATGGCGGCTTGGATTTCCTGCGTGCTCCAGCTTTCAACGCCGGCACTGCATGAAGGTTCCCAGACCACACGCCATCCGGACGAGATGGCCGTTTGACATTTGAGAACATTCGTTTCTTGCCCATTCGAGGGCCTGAATTTCCTACCGAAGGAACCGGGATCATGTCCGCTGTCCTCTTCATTCTATTAGCGGTGGTCGTGGCGATCGTCCTGGGCGCGGTCTCGATCGGCGTGGTCATGGCGATCCTGTTCTTCGGACTGGGGCGACTGGTCAGCCCTCCTCCGAAACAGAAGCACGGCGAGCCAGCCCGGCAGTCGTTTTCACCATCGCCGCACCATTCCGCCACTCCGCGCTGGACACCTCCGCCAGCGAGGCAGCCGCAAGCTTCTTATGAGATGTCGGGCGACGAAGCATCTCCCGTTCGTTCGCGCTCCCCGGGAATGTTGACCTTCGCTCTCGTCGCTGCGGGGTTCATCGGCGCGGCGCTGCTGGGGTTCGGAACAATCGCTGGCACCTCGGTGACGGTGCAGCGGGGCGACACCATCACCACCTATCCTGGCGTCTTCCCGTCTCCCGACCATGCCGTGTTCTCCGAGAACGTCTCGATGCACAGCGTCCCTACAGTCTGGATGGTACTGCTCGTGCTGATCGGGATCATGTTGGCGGCGTTCGTCGTCGTTAAACTCGTCATGGAGATGTTCTCGACGAAGCATCCTTCCGCAGAGCGCCATGCGACCTATCCGCCCGCCGCTACACCTATGGTTGCCGCAGATCGCCGGCGATTCGTTCTGGCAACCATGACACTCCTCTTGGCGATTCCCGTGGGTCTCTTCTGGCTCCGCAGTTCGACGTCACCACCACCGCTACATCCTGTTTCCGTCGAGAACCTGCAGATGTCGGATCACGAAGAACTCCTCTGGAAAACCTCGCCCGCGTCCACGAAACCCATCGAAATCCACCGTACGGCCAGCAGTGTTCCTGTTTCTCAGGCTTCGTGGCTGAAGGATGTTCCCCGCTGGGCACCTTCCACGGAATCTTCTATGTCACCTCCGCCAACCATCCCTCCGGTGGTGAAGCCAACATCAGTGGTCGCCAGTCCTGAAACCATCATTGAGCAGGCTTCCACGGAACAGAATCTGGCCAGGCAAATCCTCGCCGATCGACCAGCGGATGCTTTGCGACCGGTGAATCGACAATCACCAGCGGTCATTGATTCCCCCGCTGCGCCGATTCCGGCCAACATCGGCGAGTTCACCCGGTTGTCGCCGCTGCCCGATTGGTCGATCGATCCCGCGAAGGTTCCCGCCGGGCAGGCCCATCTGGTGAGTGGCCGGTTTGCCGCGTTGGCCGAGGCCGAGGCCGACGCGCATCGGCAATTGGCCGTCTGGCTGGTCAACGAAGTGCAACGTCGGCATCCCGGTCTTCCCGCCGCACCCATCGATTCAATCATTTCTTCGACTGACGCCACGCGGGCCATCGTCCGGCAGGCGGTTGAAGAGACGGAGCATCAGTTCGGCACGGTGTCGGGTCGGATGTACGCCGTCCATCTGCTCATCTCGACCGATCAACTGGCGCTCACGGGCGTGGTGCGGGAACTGCATCTTCAGCAGGAGCGGGCCATTTCACAGCACCGCCTGGGCATTGTCGGAGGGGCGGCCTCCCTTCTCGCTTTGCTGGCCTGGGGGACGATGCAGTACAGTCGCCGCCGTGGTCATCATCCCGCTGTTGTCTCTTGAAGATCCGTTCCCCGCGAAACGCCATGAGCCAAGACTCGCCCGAGATTCCCGCAGGCATTTCCGTCGATGCGTGGTTCATGGCCCGTATTCGGGCTCAGGATGCGCAGGCTTGGAGTGAACTGGTCGCGCTGCATGAACCTCGGCTGTTCGCCTGGATGAAGTCCCGGTTGGGAGACGCCGCCACCGCCGAAGATCTGGTGCAGGAAGTCTTCTTCTCGTTCCTGCGGGCACTGCCCCACTTCGACGACACCCGGCCCATTGAGCCGTTTTTGAACCAGATCGCGGCCCATTTGCTGATCGACACGCTCCGCCGACAAGGCCGCCGCCGGGCCTTTTCACTATCGGGGGAGACACCCGAATCCGAGGGGGGCGCGATTCCGCATGTCGACGCCCGGCAGAGGAAGGCTTCCAGCCTGCACCGGGGTCGCGAAACCGCTGCGGCGATTGAAAGCTGCCTGGCGACCAGCCTGGAGGAGCTCGCCTCCCGTTGGCAGAGCCGGGGCGAATTCGAGCGGCTCAAGTGCTGCGAACTCCTGTTCGCGCTGGGTTATCCCAACCAGCGGGCGGCGAAGACATTGGCCATCAGCGAACAAGCCGTCGCCAACCACAAGTCCTATATCCTGCAGCAACTCAGAACCCGCCTCACCAAAGCGGGCCTTTCAGATGCTGCGATCGCCGAATTGATCTGAATTCGTCCGTCCCGCACGGCCTCGGATCTTGGATAATCAAATGCCAAGGGGGATCAGTGGAGTGTGGACGGTCACCACCGGCCCCGCTTCACTTCCTACCCGCAGATTCAGCCCATCGACTTGCCACTTCGTTTTCACATAACCCAATCCGCTCCAAGTGCGGTCTGCCGGGTCATGGCAGAAGGTGGTGATCGTGCCGACGTGTTTTGCCTCCCCTTCGGCGAAGAGTTCCGAGCCCGCGAAAGAATCGCCGGGGGGAAGTGTAAACGTTGCGTCTC
>PNLE01000035.1 GCA_013822855.1 Planctomyces sp. | reverse complement strand
CCGCTTTCGCTGGAGGAATCTCTGGCTGCCCTCCGCAAGGATCACGACTTCCTGCTGCGGGGCGATGTCTTCACGGAAGACGTGATCGACACTTGGATCTGGTACAAATCCGAGAAGGAGATCGAGGCCCTCCGGCAGCGTCCCCACCCCTTTGAATTCGCCATGTATTACGATATTTGAGGGGCGATTTTACCGTCAAACCAGAACAAACAAAGCCCGGCATGAAGCGTCATGCCGGGCTTTGTTTCATGTGTGCAAACGGCTTGAAATGAAGCTTCTGCCAGCGCGATGGGCTTCGACACCCTCTATGCGGTGCTGTTCGCCAAAAGTATCCGAGGCTATCGCCGGAGTGATGTGCCGGGCTGGGTGGTGGCGGGGTCGGAGACGACCTGGATCACATCATCCCGATGAAGTGGTCGCAGCATGTGTTCGGCCACGACCTGCACGCCAATCGGGTTGTCCCCTTCGCGGGAAGCTTCCAGTTCCATCTCGAAGGCCAGTTCGGCACCAGCAGCGACGGTGCCGGGCATCTGGAAGATCACCCGGGTTCCTTGCTGGGTATGCCTCACGGGACCGTCAATGTTGATCAATTTGAGACCCGGTGGAATATCGATCGCCAAGGCCACACCCGTGGCGGGAGCGCTACCGCGATTCTTCACCACCAACCGCGAAAGGACACGCTCGCCAACTGCGATGAGCTTCTGGTCATCCATGGGTACGATGGTGATTGAAGGCAACCCCTCGGCGCGGGCAACAGTTTCCACACTCGCCTTCGCCCCATCGGCACTGGAGACCATGACCGATCCCGGAGCATCGCCCACTTTGCGTGGGGTGAGTCGGGCACTGACCGTTCGTGAGCTGCCGGGAAGCAATTCGTTGATTTCCCAATTCACCGTTCGCGTGGAGGGATCATAGGCCCCGCCTTCCGTGGCTTCGGCGAATTCAAAACCAGCGGGGACAATCTCACTGACGCGTACCCCTCGGAGCGACGCCGCTCCCTGATTCTGCACCACATTGTCGAAACGCGCCGGCCGTCCCACGATCGCGCGGGTGGGCACCTGCTGGGTCACGGCCAAGCCCGATCCGAGGATGGAGATCTCCTTCTTCAATTCGATGGGGCGCATGCCTTGTGCAAGGACCGTGACGGCGTTGGTCACCCGCCCCACATTCATGGGGACGACCTCCAATGTCACATCGTGCGATTCACCGGGCTGCAAATCACCGACCAGATACTCGACATCTCGGCCAGCCGGATGCTGGATGGACTCGGGAAGCAGATCACGGACAACCACTTCCTTCGCGAGGTTCTGACCGACGTTTCTCACCCGGAAGACCATGGTGAACGGCTTGCCGAGCGTCGCTTCGGACGGGACTTCCCCACGCACATCAAGCTCGGCGGCGGCGACAACGATCTCGGCGGCCACTTCGGCCACAAAGCTTACTCGGGCCACGCTGCCGATCGGCCCTTCTTCCACCGGAGTCACGCGAATCTGGATCGTGCGTGCTTCGCCGGGAGCCAGGGTGCCGAGCTTCCAGATAAGGCGTTTTTCATTGATTTCGGCTCGCGGTGCGGTTCCCGTAAGCTGCGTCCCCTTGGGAATGCGATCCTCCACCACGACTTGGCGAGCTGCGACAGTTCCCTCGTTCTTGACCACAAGGGTGTAGATCAACGACTGCCCCAGCACGGCGCTCGCGGGAGCCTGCTTTTCGATGGTGACACGCGGCTGCTCGACAGCACGGGCGGGAACATCCGCAGTGGCTGCCGGCACGGAGACATTTGGCCTCACGGACGATGTGGGCGACTCTCCGAATGGATCATCCTGAGTGGGTGGAGTCGATCGACCGGGCTGTTCGCGTACTGGCAGCGAATCCCGATCCCGAAGCGCTGGCAGTGAACCAGCTGGCTTTTCGCCAAAGGGGTCTTCGAGCAAGGGGTCATTCCGATCCCGACGATCCAAGGCGTTGGTTGGCTGGATGCTGTCTGCGCGTGGTGGCATCTCGCGGCGAGGAATTTCTCCGCCAGGATAATCACGACCGGGAAGTTCCTGGCCTATGACATCGCGGCCAGGGAAATCGCGGCCGGGGCCGACGGCAGGCTCAACGGGAAGATTGGGGCTTACGGTCGATGGATACGACCGCACTGAACTCGATCGCGGAACCGCGTTATCGGGAGCTCGGCCCGAATTCAAAGGAGTTGGCTGGCCCAGTTGAACTTCCAACTCAGCCGGATCGGCGATGGGAGTCGACGATCGCGGCAGGGGTGCGTTTCGCGATTCCCCGTTGCTCCTTGGGCCGGTCGAGCGAATGGGGCTTTCCTGATTGTCAATACTCGCAGGAAGGGGTGTGCGGTCACGCGGCAGCCGCAGCCCATCATCCGCAGGCTGGGGCATACGGGGACGATCGACGGGAAGCTCAAGTCCAAAGGGATCATCACTCACGGCTGGTGTTGGCGAGGGAGAGGCAGGTGCTGGAGAGGGTGCGGTTGGGCGGCGGTAGGGCTGCATCCCCTCCGTTCGATCTCCCGCTGGTGTCGCCGAACTATTTCCCGCAGGCGGCAAATCCGCCGGAAAAGCGTTGGCGAAGGGATCGTCGTCGTCCGCCTGAATGCCGGAAGTCTGCTGAATGGCCCCCTTCGGTTGCTTGTTGCCGGAACGGGACAGGGCCTTTGCATCCGGAGCTGGAAGCAAACCTGGCTGAACAGCCACCGCCTCATTTGCTGCTGATTGCAAAGCCTGCACACCATCGTTTCGAGATGGTGCGGAAGTGAGCGGTGGAGCGTTCAAGTCGGGCAGCGCAGGAGGAGTCGGCAGGGAATCGCCGCTCGTCGAATTTCCCCGCGAGGCCATCGGTGGCTTCGTACCGCGAGGTTTGGACGGCTCAAGGGGAGCATCCCAGCCGGAGGATGGCCCGGCCACCCCGTCAACAGGTGCCGGCAAGGCCAGCGAGGGCCCAAAATTAGCTTCGCCACCCGACTGGCTGCGGACGATCGGCTGCTGTTCGCCGGAAACATCGTCAGCAGGACTGGCTTCATCGAGGGAGGGAGAGTCCGCGAGGGCCACCAGTCGGAAATCGACGCCTTTTCCGGATGTCTGGCTAAAGGAAGTTCGGGTCGGTGCCAACTCGGCTTGGGTAGGCAACTCTCCGGAGGCACCATTGTCAAATGATGCCAAGTCGAGAGGAGCATCCTCCTCGATGGCTTGCACAAGTGGCTGCTCCAACTGATTCAGCTGGTTGAGTTGCCCGTAGACGTTCACAACCACCAGTGAACACGTCCCGACCACCGTCGAGAGTGCTGCGATTTTCCAGAAGCCGGCGAGCATGGATTCCATCCCTCTGCGCGAAGTGCATCGTGCACTGCGAGTTGGCACAACAGGGCTCAACTCCCGCGATTTTGACATGGAAGTACCAGAAAGCCGTACAAAGCGAAAGATCGAATGAAGCAAAACCAAGTCCAATCATCATTCGGAATCAAGATTTTGTAGAAATCTGTGAGACGCGAACATCTGATGGCAACGAATCTTCGGCGGAATTCGCCGGGATCGACAGACCTTCACCCGGCGATGCCCACAACGATTCCCGTAGGTCAATCCCGGGGAAATCGGGGGATTCTCGGAATTCCGCTTGTCACCCGCCGGGAGAGCAGTGGAAAATCCGGGTTGGTAAAGCTGTAAGGCCCGTCAAGCTGATCGACGAATCTTCTCGCTGCTGTTGCGGTTGCGACAGGTATGCCGGGCGTAGCGATGAATGCACGGCCGCCGCGCTCTTTGCTCCAGTTTAATGGGGCCGGGCAATGGTTCAGGTGACGGGCCTGCCGATGTGAGGCAAGATGTAGGGGTTGGTGCGGATCTTTGACGATCATCGCACCCGCTGATCGATGACCGGGGTGACACCGCAATGGCGAAGAAATATCTCAGCCTCGAAGAAGCCGCCCAGATGCTGGGCATGCGTCCCGATGAAGTGGCCCGCATGCGAGAAAAGGGTGACTTGCGGGGTTTTGCCGACCGAGGCAACTGGAAGTTCCGTTCGGAAGACATCGAAGAGGCCCTCCGAAGACGTCAGATCGATTCCGACCCGGATGTGAATCTCCTCCCGGATGATGAAGGGAGCCTCTTCAGCGATGACGAACCGAAACCCCGCCGGGGTTCGTCGAATTCCGACAGCGATGTCCGTTTGATCGGCCCATCGTTCGGTGGCCGGGCGGACGAAGCGCGAACTGATCCGGATATCACTCTGGCGGCCGCCCCTTCCGACAGCGATGTGCGGCTGGCCTCCAAGCCGGGTTCGGACAGCGATGTCAAACTGGTGGGCCGGCCCGATTCCGATAGTGACGTGCGGCTCTCCCTCTCGGATAGCGACGTCAAACTCTCGAAAGCTCCGGGTTCCGATAGCGATGTTCGGCTCGTCGGTGGACGGGATGCCAAGAAGCCCGGCAGCGACAGCGATGTCGCCCTGGTTTCCGAAGTCGGCTCCGGTGACCGCGATTTCGGTGGTTCCGCCATTCTCGACGACGATGACGGAGACAGCCTGTTCCTCGGCGGTGATAGCGCTTTGAGGCTGGGCGGCGACAGCGGCATGGAACTGGGTCGCCCGGCGGACAGCGGCATTCTACTTGAAAAGCCCAAGCCTGGAGCGGGAAGCTCTCGGTACTTTGAATCCAAGACCGAGGCCGATCAATTCACGCTCGCCATGGACTCCAGTCCCAAGTTGGCGGGTAGCTCAGACTCGTCTAAGTCGAAAAAGCCGCCCAAAGCGGGAGGTGACGATCTCGACCAGACGGCCCCGATGTTGATCCTCGACGACGATGAGGACGAGACCGTCACCACGACGGCCTTCGGCGTTCCGTTGTTGGCTGATGACGATGGTGGCCGCAAAGGTCGTGGCCGTGATCAGACGGAAGCCGATGTGCTGCTGTTCGACGAAGACGACGATTTGGACGGCGCACAGCCGACCATGATCCGCAAGGGCAAGCCATCCTTCGATGACGACGACGAGTTTGAATCGCTGAGCGACGGCTCGGTCGCCGAACTGGAAGCCGATGAGGAGGTCGTCACCTTCGACGATGCGGACGACGACGATGACAATGTCTTCGCCGACGCCGACGAAGACGAGATGGAAGGCTCGTTCGTCGAAGGAGCCAGCGCTGTCGGCATGTCAGCCGGTGGTGTCCGCCGCGGCATGGCTCAAGAGCAGGAATGGGGAGCCGCCACGTTCTCGCTGTTGGCCGTTTCCACCGTCACACTGGCGGCGGGGGCAATCGTCGCCGCCGACCTGATGCGTGTCGTGTGGTCGCAAGGCCAGACAGCGGTTTACAACGGCGCACTCGTGGAAATGATCGGCGGATTCTTCAAGTAAAGTCGAAGCCGCTTGAGTGCCCATTCTCAAGCGGACACATACCGGCAATCGCGCAGCCACTCTTGATGGGCACTTCCCGGTCTTGCATGCTGTTCCTTTGGCAACAAAGGGAGAGAACGCATGCCGAGATTGTGTGTCTATTGCGGGTCGAATCCCGGCTTTCACGCTGAGTATGCGGAGGCAGCCCGCAGGTTGGCCCGGTTGATGGTGGCACGCGGCTGGAGCCTCGTTTATGGCGGTGGATCCGTAGGCCTGATGGGAATCATCGCCGATGCGGTTCAAGCGGCTGGCGGCGAGGTGATCGGCATCATCCCCGAATTCCTGGCCACACGCGAGATCCTCAAATCCGACTGCACCGAGCTGCATGTCACCGATTCGATGCACTCCCGCAAGCAGAGGATGATCGAACTTTCCGACGCATTCGTCGCGCTCCCCGGCGGCTATGGCACCCTGGAGGAACTGCTGGAAGCAATCACCTGGACGCAACTCGGCCTGCACAACAAACCGGTGGCCATTCTCAACACCCGCGGCTTCTTCGACCCGCTCATTGCCCAGATCGACCTGCTGGTGGGCGAAGGCTTCGTCCGGGAAGAACATCGTCCGCTCCTCCGCAAGGCTTCCACGCCGGAGGAACTCTTGGAGCTCCTCACCTTGCCGCCAGATCCCCCACGGAAGAAGTGGCTGGATGCCGAGGAGCTGTAGAACTGAGGATCCGCGAGAGACCAGCTCTCCGCGGTCTCAACCATCTATTCGGACCGCATGTCCCATGGGCGGTGTCAGTTGCGGCCAGTCGTGAACGGGAACTCCGGCCAGCGATCCGCGGAGGGCGGCGATGGGGCCGCCGTGCGTGACGACGAGGAACCGCCCTTCATGGGGAAGTTCGGCGTGCCATGCCAGAACACGTTGGGCGAATTGCCGCGTCGTCTCTCCGCCCGATGGTGCGAAGGTTTCCGGGGCGTCGATGAGGCCATCCATGGCGTTGCCCGTAGCCGCATGGATGTCGTCCCAGGTTTGAAGTTCCCAGTCGCCGAAGTCCCTCTCCTTGAGCCGGTCGTCGTATCCGACGGGAAGCTTCAAGCCGCTGCCGATCTTCTCGGCCAACAGGCGACAGCGTGTGAGCGGGCTGGAATAGATCCTTGCAAAAGGAAATCGCAGATCCGCATCTTCGATGGCGGAATCAATGTCCTGGCGATATGCCGCCCGCAACGGCACATCACTTTGGCCATAGCAGCGGCCCCGCACCGAGTCGCAAACTGCCGTATGTCGGATGAGCAGCAGCGTTCTCAACGTCCAACTCCCGCCGTCAATGGTCAACAGTTGCGTCAGCGGCTGCCCGTCGACATCACCAGCAGCGCCGCCAGTTGGCCGAGATAGCAACCACACCCCAGAACATCCCCCGTCAATCCTTCAAGTCGACCATACGCATACTTCGCCCACAGCAGCCCCACGAACCCGGCTGCGCCGGCCGCACCCATGACTTCGAGGCAGGCCATCCCCTGCCCCGAGATTCCCGGCCCCGAGAACCCCAGTGCGAGGGTCGACAGCATCATGAAGGGGGACAGTGTCAGCGTGCCCCACACCAGACTCCGCACGGTGACATTCCCCGCGATGTCCTTCGAGAGACCTTCGCGACCCGGAATGGTGGGATAGATCGTCCGCATCAACAGGATCGTCCAACGCCCCAACGCTCCGGAAAGAGCGATGGTGCTGACTGCGACGACACCGGTGACATACACCGGATCAAGTTGAGCGATGAGGCTCGCGCGGAGAGCGACCGCGAGAATCAAACCCAATGCCCCGTAACTGCCGACGCGGCTATCCTTCATGATCCGCAGGACATCGTCTTTCGTCCAACCGCCGCCGAAGGCATCGCAACTGTCCGCGACGGCGTCCTCATGGAAGCCTCCTGTCAGCAGGGCTTCCGCCGCCAAGGCCAACAGAGCCGCCACCAGTGGAGACCACCACATTGCCGAAAGGGAGAAGATCACTCCTGTAAAGCCTGCAATGCCGCCCCCCACGAGTGGAAAATAGATGAGCGAGTGATGCAGGATCGCCATGTCGGCACCTGGGCGGTGCATACCGCCGGGAACGGGAATGCGGGTCAAAAACTGGATGGCCGCCATCAGCGAGTGCCACTCGAACAGGCATCGCGCCACGTTTTGATCCCCTAGCCTGGATGAGAGTCTTGGTGAGGATCCAGCTGACGAGGCACGAGGGATTGAAGATCGGCAAGCGTTGCCATCCGCGTCACCATCATGGCCGCTGCGTCCAAGAGCGGCATCAGCAGCAGTGCTCCCGTCCCTTCGCCCAGGCGGAGATTCCATTCGAGGAAAGGAGTGAGGCCCAGATGATCCAGGGCGATGGCATGTCCCGGTTCCACCGATCGATGGGCCGCGATAAAGTTCTTCCTGCTGCCAGGCCAAAGTGTCTCGGCAATGAGTGCCGCCGCCGTGGTGATGAAGCCGTCGAGGACGACCACCTTCCCCCGCTTCGACGCTTCGGCGTAGAACCCGGCGATGGCCGCAATCTCCAACCCCGAGACGGCCGCCAAAGCTTCCTCGGGATCGCAGGCGAACAGCGGTTCCACTCGCGAAACAGCCTGGTCGACAACCTGCCGCTTACGATTCAGAATCTCATCGCTCGCTCCGGCTCCCCGGCCCACGACGGAATCAGTCTTCGCTCCGCAGATGAGAGCGGTCAAGCAGGCGGCGGGGGTCGTGTTGCCGATCCCCATCTCACCACCAGCGAAGATCTCCACGCCTTCGATCACCGCTTCACTCGCAATCAACCGTCCGACTTCGACGGCCCGCCGAAACTCATCACGGGTCAAAGCGGCCTCGACGGCAAGATTTCTTGTGCCCGCGCGAATCCAGTGGGATCGATTGATGAGAGGGTGATTTTCATTCCGCTGGCCACCCTCCAGCGAACCGACATCAAATAGGGCGAGCGGTGTGGCCGAAGATTGGGCCAGGGCATTGCAGGCCGCCTTCCCCGCTGCGATCGTCTGGAGCATGATCTCGGTGATCGCACTCGGCCATGTGGTCACTCTTTCAGCGACGACACCATGATCCCCCGCGAAGAGCACCATCCGGCGGGGGGTTGATCGAGGCTGAAGCGTCCCTTGGATACGACACAATTCCCCAGCCAGCCGCTCCAACTGGCCGAGGCTTCCCGGCGGTTTGGCGAGACTGTCGAGATGGCTGGCGATCGTGTTCATCGAAAGTGGCGAACCGGGCACGGTCATTAGACTTCGGATGTCTGGCGGAGATCCCGCAGGCCATGCACATAGCGTTCAGCCAGATTCCAGCCGCCGAACAACACGGTGGTAAAGATCAGATCACCGGCAACGGTGTTCTGAAAGTACGGGATCGCCAGGACGTAGTTCTCCAAAAAACCCTCCCGCGTGTGGGGATAGTAGGCCCACCAGTTGGCGAGATTCGTCAGCAGGAAGAACTGCACCGACCCGGCCAAGGCGGCCACGCCGATCATCAGCGGCTGACGATCCAGACCCACCCAGCGGCCCAGAAGGACGTTGATGAGGAAACACCCATAGACCACAGGAACCAGCCAATGGAAACCAATGAAAGCGTCGGTGATCGCCAGAATCACCAGGGGCACAAACAGTGCCAGTCGGCGATCGACTAGCAGAGCACCGCTGAACAACGCGACGGCACCGACGGGCGAAAAGTTGGGTGGATGGGGAATGAACCGGGCGATGATGGCCACGATGATCAGGGAGCAGATCCCGATCCATCGCAGTTGGTTCGAGTTCCGTGTTTCACTCTGGACGCTGAATTCGCTCATGAACTGCACTCGCCTCTACACGCTGGAATCGATCGCCCGGCCCCTGCCGAACCATCGAACCCTTGGATTGTTCCCTCGGTCGATCCTGCAAAGAATCGCTGCCGTGGAGAGCAAGCGGGGCAAGAGAGATGACGGCAGCTCACCTGGTACGGCTGGACGTTCAAACGCCCAGCGGCAACCGGTCGACAATTCGCCGATTCATCCACTCCGGCCGGCCGCCCGTGTCCGAGGCACCGATCAGCAATGCACAGGCAGGTTTTCTGACTGACAGCTTCTCGAACCCGCCCGCCTTCCCATACCCGACCTGAAAGTCGGACACAGTGGCCATTTGGGCAAGTCCACAACTGATCACAGCAGCGGCCCTGTGTCGGATTCACACCGACTTCCCTCTCTCGTTTCCGACGCCCAAGTCAAACTTCGTTCAAACTGCGGCACACCGGAAAACCTGTCATTGATGGGGGGAGCGTAACGATCGCGGGAACGACATTCCACTGTCGATTGCTGAACAAAATCCGCGTCCTCCGGCCATCCGAGTTGATCGCGAGTCGCTCCCCAACGAATAGAAGTTGGGAAAAGACCGCGCAGGCAAAGCTTGCGGCCTGCGTAAAGGGGTCGGCAGTCACCGGTCGTGACGCCGCACGTGATGAGTATCGCACGCTGCCGCAACAAATGCCGAACACTTCAAGGATGAATGGGATTGCGAACAATCCAATTCGTTCGATGGTTCTCAAATTCTCGCTTTTGGCGAGTGAACACGACGAACATCGCGGATTCGCTGCCGACTCTTCGCAACCTTCCCGCAGGCGAGACCTCGACGGGATGACATCGAAGCTGCGGGCGGCGACGAGTGAGTGATGTGGTGCCGGATTGGCGTCTTGCAGGGAATGGCTGGCCCATGATTTCGACCCTGTATGCTCGGTACTACAAGCATCTCCTCTGGTTCGTCGCGCTGACTCTGCCCCTCTTCTGGTACCAGGCCGAGTCGATCAAGTCGAACAACGACATCGAGACCTGGATGCCGAGGGATACGGGTGTCCGCCAGATCTACGAGCAGTTCAAGCTCGATTTCGGTGCTGAAGAAGTCATTCTCGTCGGAGTCGAAACCTCCGCCCTGAAAACAGATGCCCTCGAGGCACTCGCCGGGCGTTTGGAGCGATTGCCCGGGATTCGCAGTTGCTGGACACCCCACCGGCTCGCATTCCGCATGGAGGCGCTGGGAGTCGCCCCCGAGGAAGCCCATCGCCGGCTTGAAGGTCTTTTAACCAACTCCGAGAAGGACATGGTCGGTCTCTTCGCGGTCCTCTCCGAAGTCGGAACGAAAGATCGTGCCGGAACGGTCGCCCAGGTTCGCGAAGTCATCGAATATTGCCAGCTCGATTCGGCCCATGTCGCTTTGACAGGCGCCCCGGTTATCGTCACCGAATTGGATCATCTAGGGAACGCGAAATCGGGGCGTAAGTTCTTCGCCATCACGCTCGCCATCTGCTTGGGCCTGCTCTACTTTTCGCTGAGGCATTTGAGTCTGTCGCTGGGCATCCTCGGCGTGACGTTGTGGGGCATCTTCCTCACCCAGTCGATCATCGCCTGGTGCGGCGGCGAGATGAACTTCATCCTCGGCTCCCTTTCAGTGCTGGTGATGATCTTCACCCTTTCGATCGCCGTCCACTTCGTGAGCTATTACGCCGACGCGATCAAGGCTGGTGAGAAGCAGCCGTTGGATCACGCCTTCCGGGCTTCGTTCAACCCGTGCTTCCTCTCGACGCTTACCACGCTGCTGGGACTGATCTCGCTGAATGTCAGCAGCATCCTGCCCGTCGCGCAGTTCGGATATGCGGCGGCCACCGGCGCCGTGGTGGCCATGGTGGTCGGCTTGGGTTTGACGCCCGCGCTCCTCATGGTCTGGCCCGATTGCGCCGTCAAGTCGTTCCGCATCCACCACGTTGATTTCAGCTGGTGGGCGGGCTTCGTGAACCGGCATCGCCACGGCATCCTTGCCGCCGGGGCGGTGATGTTGTGTGTGACGATGCTGGGCATCCTGCGGTTGCGGCCGGATGTCGATCCCGTCGATTTCCTGCCCCGCGACAGCCAGGTGCTGGTTGACCTGGGCCGGGTCGAGAAAGGACTGACGAATGTCGACTCGATCGAAGCGGTCGTCGATTTCAGCGGCCGCGATCTGACGTTCGTCGACCAGTTGCAGATGGTTCGCGAGATCGAAAAGATCATTCGCCAGCAGCCCGGCGTGAGGCATGTGCTCAGCTTGGGAACGTTCTTTCCCGATGAGCTTCCCGACGGCCCGCTGGCGACTGCCCGGCTGTTCTCAACCGCCCGAAGCTATCAGGGGGAAGATGGCCTGATCGCCAACGATCAGAAGTTGTGGCGGCTTTCGATCCGCGTGCAGGACGACGCCCGCGTCGGCGGCGGTGCTGATCGGGTACTGCATGACATCGAACAGAAAACTGCCGGGTTCCCCATTCATTACACCGGCATGACACCGCTGCTCGACAGCGCCCAGAAGGAGATCTTCGCCGGGTTCTGGGAGAGCTTCACCGCCGCCGTCCTGACAATCAGCCTGGTGATGCTGATCTCGCTGCGATCGTTCGTGGCGACTCTGATCGCGATGGTACCCAACATCGTGCCGATCTGGCTGGTGTTCGGCGCGGTGGGTTTCTTCGGCATGCCGGTCGATATCGGCATGATGATGACGGGAAGCATCTCGCTGGGGATTTCGGTCGATTGCACCTTCCACTTCATGGTGCAGTACAACCAATCGATCAAGCGCGGCGACAGCCCGGCCGAAGCCGTTCGGAAGGCCTTGGAACACTCGGGCGAGCCGATGCTGGATTCGACCATCATTTCAAGTACGGGCATGTTGGCCCTTTGCCTGAGCAGCTTCGCCCCCACCGCCCGCTTCGGCTGCCTGATGTCGGCCCAGATGGTGGCGTCGATCCTCGGGGAACTGGTCTTCCTCCCGGCACTGCTCTGCTGCCTGCCCGACAACGCCACTCGCAAGACCAAGCAGGAGACCCAGTCCGAACCTGCCGCCGATGTGGAGATCAAGCTATTGGAAGAACTTTCCTCGCCGGAAGACTCCGAGCCGCAAATCCACCGGCTGCCCGCTCCCCACATCGGCCGCGGTGCCAAGCTTCCCCGGCGGATTGACACTTCCGCACTCAACTGAATATCAGCGGATCGAGTTCCGTGAATGACCAATGGCCGCCAATCCCCTGAGGGTTTGGCGGCCGTTGGCGTTTCTACGATGACCTGCTGATCAGTCCGCGAGTTTGTCTTTCACTCGGACGACCCCGGAAAGATGCTAATGGGCGGGAGTCCAGGCGGGGGCCGTTGGTCGGGCCTGCACTGGCTGCAGGAACTGAACCGGCTGGATGGTTGTGGGCTGCACGGTTTGTGGAATCGGCTGGGGAACCGGCTGTGTTGCGAAATTGCCAGCACCGACACTGACTGTGTTGGTTGGAACGTAGGTCGGGCCGCTGGCCATCGTGGGAGCACCACCGACCGGCGACGGGCCCTGGATCACGACACCAGGGAGCCGCTGGAATTCTTCATAGGAGACATGCTGTGGCTCGCCCTGCACGAACTGGCCTTGGGGAGCCATGGTTCGCTGGCTGGAGTTGAACTCGGGGATCGGCATCGGCGTCATCGGGGTTGCCGGAGCGGGTGTCGTCACAGCCGGAACGGGAGGCATGGGGGCCATATTGCTGGCGGCCGGCGCACTTGGCACGTAGTTGGCACCAACGCTGGCACCACCACCACCGCACGAGGAACAGCCCCCCGAGTCTCCGCCCAACAGGAAGCCACCACCGGAACCGCAACCGCAGTCGGATGTGGCCATTTCTGCACCACAGCAACCACTGCCGCCCAAACCGAAGCCGCAGCATTTGCGGGCGGCCCGGCGAGCACGCCAGTTGCTAACTTTTCGTTGGAACCAGTTGCTGTGACCGCAACCCGCAATCACCGACTCGCATGGATCGGGTGTGCAGGGGTTCACGCAGGCGTATTGACGTTGGCAGCAGCAGCCAGCGGCAAACACGATGGCCATCGCGGCCACGCTGAGGGAGAGAAGAGACTTCATGTCTTGTCCTTGTGAGATGCCGAGGCGGAGGGAGAAATGGCGGGAGATGTGAAGAGAGGCGAAATGGGAGATATGCAGGAGTATCTCCTTGTGAGGCATTGCACCCCACATATAGGTTATCGGCAGTCCGGATGGGCAGACTTTGACGCTTCAGTCGATTATTCGGATTTTTTGGAAGAATTTCTTCCGTTGAGCTAAAGTCTTTAATCAGATGGAGATCGAGACACCAACTTGCACTTGAGAATACTCCCGGAGCAAGCCGGGAAGAAATTTTCCTGGATTCAGAAAGATTTTGCGGTTTCTCCGGTGAACCTCTCCGAAGAAGATGCTGTCATAGCAGTGTGCGGCGGAAGATCAGTCCGTTTCCGCACCCGCTGTACAAGCGGGGCGAAATGGGAACACGTGTGCTGTGCCGGGAAATCCGGGCTGATTGAAAATGATTGGTGGCCAAGTGGCTGCCGACCGCATGAGATTGAGTGACCAGGAAAGAACCGAAGAAGCTCGAAAGTTCGATTCCAACAGGAACTGCGGCAAGTCCGCAGGGGGTGCTACGATGCAGCAGATTAACGGCATTGCGATTGCAAACACCACGACCCTTGTCGCCGCAAACATTGCGACAGTCGCTGGCGCCGGTCTGGCTCATCGTGGTCTGAAATCCCGATTCATGCCCTCGAAAGGGATGTTTAAGGGATGCTCCCCGAAATCAGGGCCGTCGCCATCGAGCCACGGGAGTTATCGCCGCTGTTACGAGGAACAGGTACTACCCGTCGAAGTAGGCCGTCTCGTACGTGGCGGAAATTCCTTGGGCAATCGACGCGATGTGTACTGCACCAGTGATCCGACGACGCCAATCACGTCTCCCCGCCCCACGGGCTGGCAAAGAACTGATTGGCAACAGACCTCGAATGCCCTCGACACGGCATTAGGTCTGCGTCGTGCGAATCGCGGCTAATCACCGCAGCTCGCACAGCGGCGAACTCTCCCAAAGTTCCCACCGCAACGGATGACTGGCAAAGTTCTGGCTCCCGCCTGAAGAACGCTGTGTGCGTTTATGGCTGGTGGTCAAAACGATGCAGAAGGAGTGGCAAGTCGGCGTTCTTCGCCCTCGCCACATTGGGCAGCGGGCCTTGGCACGAATTTGCCGGATCCGCTGCAACTGACCTCCTGAATTTTTCTTGCATCGCCTTGCGGTTTATTGACCGCTCACCTTGGTGACACTGTTTCGAAGCTTTGTGGTTCCCAAAGGGTTTTCACATGGCTCTCCCGAATCGCAGTGTTTTCCGCGTGGGTTCGGCAATTTCGCAGGGTGGCAAGACCTGTTGAATTTGCATGCGCCAAGACGGCTCGGGCGGCGTGATCGCCGTGCATGCAGATCGGGATTGAACCCTCATGGCGGAAGAATTGCAGTTTTTGCAGCTGGTGGAATTGGCTCAAAAGGGTGACCGGACGGCGTTTGGCGAGCTGGCCAAGCAGTTCGAGTCGACCGTGTTTGCCGTGGCCCTGCGACGGTTGCGTAACCGGGCCGAAGCGGCTGAATTGACTCAGGACGTGCTGGTTCAGGCAATGCGGAAGTTGCCTCAACTCCGTGAACCCGAGCGGTTCGCGGGCTGGTTGCGGCGGATCACCGTGCGGATGGCCATCAACCGGGTCGTGCGACGTCCCAAGGAGATGGTGAGCAGCCCCGAACTTTTCGGCAACGTCCGGGGCCGGAGCGACTCGCCGCTCGACCAAATCCTCACCGGTGAAGCGGCGGGCGAAGTGAACGCGGGTCTGCGGAAGTTGCGGGCGATGGATCGTGCGACGCTGATGGCCTTCTACTTTGAAGGTCAGTCGCTGATCGAAATGAGCCATCAGTTCCAGAGCCCCGTGGGCACGATCAAGCGTCGTCTCCACACCGCCCGGAACCGGCTGAAGGACGTCCTCAGCCACCTTCAGCCCGCGTGAGGCCGAAGCGGTATGAATTACCAACCCACCAACACAAACCCTCTGCGGAACATCGAGTTCCGCAGAGGGTTTTTCCATCTTGATGCGACTAAAAATCGCAAAAAATCTGTTTACAGCTCCGCCCCTTTGATGTTGCGGGCGATGAGGCGGCCGAAGAGTTTGACGAGGCCGTCGTCGACTTCGACCTGCAACCTGAGGGCATCACCGGCGGGCTTGAGTCTCAGGCGAACTTGCCGGCCCGAGCTCTTGAAGGCGACTTCGGCTTCTTCTTTGAAGGTCTCGACCCGTTGGCCTTTCCGATCGATGAGATCAACCCAGCGGGAGACTTCGGCGGAAACGAGGATCGGAGCCCGTTCGACCGATCCCGGAGTTTCCACCCCTTCCTTGGCGGCTTCGATCGTCGATCTCAGGGCAGCGATGGATTGTCCGGTGCTGCCCGTCGCGAACCAGATCGCCTCGGGGGTGGCGACGATCGACAATTCGCCGCCATCATCCCCATAGAGCCGCTTGTTGGGGCCGTTGGCATCGAGTGCCACGCGATGGACGGGAAGATCGTTGATACGGGAGACATCGAGTTCAAACTTCTGCAGCCGCTCGTTTTCCGGGGCGCGTTCCTTGATTAGCTTGACGAGCCGCTGGAGAGCCATGGGGAATTCCTCGCCGCCGGGGAGTCGGAAGGCACCCACGACCTGATAACCCGCCCGCTCGGATCCGAGCATCTGCACGAAGACATCGACCAAGCCCGCTTCGGTGCTGCGCTGCAATGCGGAGAAGAGGGGGGCGAAGGCTTCGATATCGGTGGGGGCACCGGGCTTGCCGGCGGCGATCGACTTCTCGATCTCCCGCCGGAGGGCGGCTTCGGCCGTCGTCCAAGCCTCTTTCAACATCTTTTGCTGATCCGGCTCGAGGATCGTCGAGACACCGACTGTCAGCGTCGTCTCACGATCCAGCAGGCTGCCGAACTGGCTGTGCCGGCCGGGAAAGGCCGCGAAGGATTTGACGAGCTTGCTGTCGGGAGCGCCGACAACTTCGAGCTCGAACTTGGCCACGAGTGTTTCGCGGTCGAGCTTGACGCCGAACGTGAGTTCTTCGGTGCCACCGACAAACCTCTCGAACTGCTTGATGCCGGTCTCCCCCGCCGAGCGGCGGAGTCGGTAGACATCGTCAGGTTCACGGTCGCGCTGCTGCAATCCCGCACGGGCGGATCCTTTCAAGAACTCCACAAAAACACTTCTGAGGCCGGGAGGGACGTTCTTGGCCAACGCACTGAAACTGAAGTCGTAACGGTTCGCGAAAGGCTCGCAGAGTGCCTGGGGATCCGGGAAGTTGCGGTCGGTTTGCACCTCTTCCGTCACCATGATCACGTAGCCGTTTCGATCGATCATGTAGACATCGTTGTTGCCGTTGAAGTCGATTCTCGACACGCCGGCCTTTTCAGCGACCTTCGAGACCGTTCCTTGGATCGGGCCGGCGGTCGCCATGAAGTTCGTGAATTCCTCGGCGTTGGTCACGGGGATGAAGAAGGCGGGCCACATCGGCTCCGTGAGGACATCGCCCAGGTAGAACATGACTCCCACGGGGCGGGTGCGGTCGATCCCCTTGAGTTCCTTCAGATCCTTCTTGATCCAGTTCTCCATCGCCTCGATCATGTCGGGCCGGTCGCATTTCTCGAAGAGGGCCCGGCCATGCTTCTCGAGTGTCTCGATGCTCGCGACCTGCTGGAGCAGCAACGGCTGGTCGACTCGTACGGGCTTGGGATTCGAGGCCTCCTGAGCGACGACCAGTCGACCATTGGAGATACCCACCAACGCGACGCACAATCCCAAGAACAGCATCTTTGAAGTCGTCAGCCACTGCCGCATGTGAGCCCCTACATGACTTGTGGATGGTGAATGCATGGAGCGAATCCTCGATGAAACCTGCCGACAGGATGCCGATTGATGATGTGGCGATTTCCGGTGCCGCGCCTTGGGGCCAGCGGAATTGTTCACATTACCCGTCAACCTGAACATCGGTTTCACGGGAAGTCGTCTTGCCGGACCCACCCCGCCGAAGGTGACCGGCAAACTTTCCACGGGTAGGGACCTAGTCTTTCCATTCACGCACTTCGCGCCCTCCCTTGAGGGATCATCATCGCTTCCGGAAATCCAAGATGGGCTTACGCGAAGGCGCGAAGAGGTGGGTTCGATCGGGCGATGGAATGAAGGGGATCGCAGTCATTCAAGGTGGGTATGAATGAAAGAACCCCGTCGGGCGGCTGCCCGACGGGGTTCTTCGGCGACTTTATATTCGTGCTGCCGAGACGATCAAACATCGCTCGGCGAAGCCACTACTTCTTCTTGGCGGCCTTCTTCTTATCATCCTTCTTATCTTCCGCAGCCTTCTTTTTCTTCTTCTTCCCGATGACCATCTTGATGATCCGAAGCTTGGGAAGACCAAAAGGGCTGGCTTCGGTGTCGAGCTTTTCTTCACCGATCATCTGGAGGATGCGCTCGCTTCGCTTGAGCACGTTTCGTGAGCGTGCCAGCCGCCCCTTGCGTTTCAGACTCTTATCGATCGACACGTTCTAACTCCAGATTTCGCAGGCCATTGCGGCAAAACGACAGCTATCCAATGGATGGGAATTGATCCACAGCCAATCTTCTAAGAACCGGAAGTGTAATTTCTGAAGGATTGATTCGCAACTCACGCGTTTTCCGGCGCCAACCCACCATTTTCCGGGCCGATTCCGGAGTGGTACCGTTGTGCCGGGTCGAACGAACGCACAAGCTCATGAGGTTTGGAACACTCGCTGCTCAATCGCCGGATATCACCCAACCCATTGCCAGCAGACAAGATCCGGCAGTACGAACCGTCCCTAGATCGCTCATTTGACAGGCCGCCCGATGACATCCGATGACCGCCATCCGCCAGCCCCGCCACCCGCAATGACCTTGCCCCAGCTCCAATCGCTCATCCGCGAAATGTTCGGGAGCAAAGACGCCTCGCGCGGTGTCGCCGGCACATTCATGTGGTTCATGGAGGAGGTGGGCGAACTCTCTGCCTCCCTCCGGCAGGGGAAGACCGATCGCGAGAACCTCGAGCTCGAGTTCGCCGATGTCCTCGCCTGGCTGGCGACACTCGCCAACATTGCCGACATCGACCTCGATGCCGCCATCCGCAAGAAGTATGTCCACGGCTGCCCACGCTGCTTGGCCAATCCCTGCTCCTGCCCCACCAACAACAAGCCCTGAGTCGGCGACATGTCAGTGGCAATTAGCCAATCGATACCGAGGGAAGCCCCCTCACGCGTCGCCAGGCACTCAATTGCCCCAGATGGGTTGCTTCGTGGGTGGTCAGCAGATGAGCCATGAGGTCGCCCATAGAAGGGTAGTTGGCCACTAGAAAGTCGACCGGATTCGGCTGAGCCGCCCAGACTTCCGTGACGGTTGGCAAGAGGCCCATAACATCGGCATGGCCTTGGCCGACAGCCGCCACCAACTCCTCCAGCGGCACCGTCGGCCCGGTCATGACGCCCGGCGTCGATCCCGGCCCGAAGTCGGTATGCCACGAGGGGGGACACTTCATCGGTGTCCCCAGCAGTTGCCGGGCGTAGTCCATGGAGACCGCCAGATGTCCGGCAATCCAATAGGGCGTGTTCATCCCCGGGAACGGCTGCACTTGGGCATCAGCTGTCGAAATCCCCTCCAGCATCGCTGGCAGCCACTTTCCGTTGTTTCCGAAGAGCACCAAGTCGCGGGCGTACATGAAAACTCCTGCATTCCATTGAAATTCTGACCACAGGCCAAGCATCGAAACATCGCGGATGAACGATCGCCAAGCCTTTCCGTGGCCACTCGGCCCACCATTTCCGCGACTCCATCGTTGATGGTAACGGTTGGCAACGCCACGTCCGCAGGAATTCCCTCCGCCAGGTCCCGAACTTCATCGATTTGATTCGTCCCTCCCGACAGGGCACAATCGCCACGGCGTTTCGGTTAGCGGATTTTCAGTTTCAGAGTGCCCAATCCGACTAGGCATTCCACGCAGATGTTCAACCTCCGGTAACAACCGCCCCCATTTTTCCGGCTCCGTTCAATCGCCCCCGCCCAGGAGACCCACAGATGCTGCTATTCCCTATTCGATCGACCCTCTGGATGTGTTGCGGTGCGATGGTTCTGGGCGCGACTTCCGCTTCATTCGTCTCGTTGGCCCGTGCGGCGCTGGATGGCGAAAAACCCACCGCCTCCGAAAAGTCGGTCGCGGGGTTCAGCTCGGAGACGATTGATGTCGGCCTCTGCGTCAGCAACATCGACGCCTCGATCGACTTCTACACCAAGGCCATCGGCTTCAAGGAACTTCCCGGCTTCGGCGTGAATGGCGAATACGCCATCGACACCGGCCTCTCGGATGGCCAGCCGCTCGATGTCCGCGTCCTCACCTTGGGTGACGGCCCCGGAGCCACGAAGCTCAAGCTGATGCAGTTCCCCAAGGCCCCGGGTGCGAGAGTCGATCAATCGTATATCCAATCCTCATACGGCATTCGCTACCTCACCATCCATGTCAATGATGTGAACGCCGCCTTGGAGACGCTCAAGAGCCAGAAGGTCAAACCCATTGCCAAGACACCGCTGTTGTTGCCGAAGGGCTTTCCCGAAGGGATCGCCTTGTGCAACGTGCGTGATCCCGATGGCAACTTGGTGGAACTCGTTGGCCCCTACCAGCCTTAAACCGATCCTCGCGGCAAGTCGGATTCAACACAGCAGAGGACGGAAGAGGGCTTCATGGCCGGGCGAATGATCGGACCTTTCGAGTTGGGGGAACGCCTGGGTGTGGGTGGCATGGGGATCGTCTACCGCGCCACCTACGTGAAGACCGGTGCCCCGGTCGCCATCAAGATCCTCTCACCCGATTTGAGCCAGGCCGAATCGCTTCAAAAGCGCTTCGAACGCGAAGTCGCGATCCTCAAAAAGCTGCAGCATCCTCATATCGTCCGCTATTACGGCGGTGGGAAACTGGGAACGCAGCGTTTCTACGCCATGGAACTCGTCCACGGTGGCTCGATGGAGACTTATCTCCAGGAGAAGGGCAAGCTCCCCTGGGCCGAGGTGCTCGAAATCGCCCTGCAAGTCGCGAAGGCCCTGGAACATTCGCACGCAGCAGGAGTGATCCACCGCGATCTCAAGCCCGCGAACCTTCTTCGCGCGAAGGATGGTACGCTCAAACTCACGGATTTCGGCATCGCCCGTGATACCACCGCCACGGCCCTCACGGCGGCGGGCCGCACGGTCGGCACCTATTCCTACATGGCCCCGGAGCAGATCCGCGGCAAGCCGCCGGTCGATCGCCGCACGGATCTGTACGCTCTCGGCTGTGTGATGTTCGAAATGATCACCGGCGAAACCCCCTTCCGAGGAGACAACGCCGGCGAAATGCTCATCCTGCATTTGCAGGAAGAGCCTCCGCTCCCCACTTCGCTCAATCCCGAGTGCCCGAAACCCATCGAGGACCTGATTCTCAAGCTGCTGGAGAAGGAGCCCGACGAACGGCCGTTCGATGCCCTCTCCGTGCAGGTGTCGATCGAACAGATCCAAGAGCAGCTGACGCGACCCGTGGTTCAACCGGTCGCCACGCAGGAAGTGGAACAGCCGAAGAAGAAGAAAAAGAAGAAAAAGACCGCCGCCGTTCCCATTTACGAGCGGGCGTGGTTCCTCGGAACGGTTCTGGCCGTCTTGCTGTTCCTGGCGACCATCCCCTTCTGGCCCGCCTCGGAGGATCAGCTGTTCGCCAAGGCCGAAGCCTTGATGAAGAGTGAGGAGACTACCGATTGGGGCGATGCCTACAAGCTGTACCTCCTCCCGCTTAAGGAAAAGTTTCCCGAGGGCAAGCATGCTGCCACGGTGCAGGAATACATCGACAAGGTCGAGATGCATCAGGCCGAACGTCGGGCCCGCACGAATGCCAACAAGGGTCGTGACGCCGGTTCCGAAGCCGAGCGTCTTTACATCGAAGCTGACCGCTACGAGAAGTTCGGCGACCGTGTGACGGCCCTCGAAAAGTACGAGAGCATGGTCAACCTGCTCAAGGATCGTCCCCAGGATCGACCGTATGTCATGCTCGCCCGGCAGCGGATCGCGATCATCACTGCCGCCGGTGGTGACCCTGTTGACCGCGTGCAGATGATCGAGCAATCGCTCGCCAAGGCTGACGACCTGGCCATCCGGGGAAAGGTCATCGAGGCCCGCACACTGTGGAACAGCATCCTTACACTCTACGCGGGCAACCAGGAACTCGAAGCCCAGGTCCGCCAGGCCCGGCAACGACTTTCGGAGAAGAGTGTTTCCGCCAGCGAGGAAAAGAGCGGGGAGAAGGTGGATTGAATCCGGCGTTCCGCAGACCCACCCTGCTCGTCGATAAATCTCGCGGAGACTCCCGCCCCGCAGTTCCGCACTTTGACCCGCACTTTCCCCAGCGATAGAATCAATTTGCGGCAGATCAAGGAGGAACTGACGACATCCAACTCCAGATGACAACCACCTCCAAACGAAAGAAGGGGTTCGCATGCATGCGTATGCCAATCTGGCGGACGACTTCTACGCCAATTTGAATCTGCACACCGAGATGCCGCTTCCCTCGGGTCGCGAGACGATTCTGGGTTTCTTCGAGCGCATCCAGAAGGCGTTCCCCACGATGCGGAATTTCCACTCGCGGGAAGGGAAAGACTACATCCTCGAAGAGGACAAGGACCAGGATCACCAGCGCTGGATCGCGGTCGAGAACAAGCGGATCTCCAGCGGCTTCATCAACCCCGACAGTCTCGAACAGGCCGCCGGACAGCATGAGCTGATGCTGCAACTCGCCCCCTACATGCTCTCGGTCTCGCCGCTCGATTGCGAGGCTCTGGACTACATGCTGGGATTCGATTTCGCCTATCGCGGCAACCACGACGCCCTGTTGGCGGAAGTTCTCGGGCCGGGGCCGGCGTTGGAAAACCTGTTGGCCATTCCCGGCTCGCAGCCCTTGAGCTACGAGCCGAATATCACCATCGCCCTCGACGAGTCGTGCCGCCGCCAGGCCCGGCTCAGTGTCGAAACCCGCACCAGCGCCTATCAGGTGCGGAAGGGGGAATTCGGCGAAGACCATATCAGCGTCTACTTCACCGTGAGGCAATACGGCAGCCTCGATCCATCATCCAATTACGAACTGACGTTCAAGCAGCTCAAAAACGTCAGTGAAGAGCTCATGGAACGCTGCGTGATCGAGCAGATTTTGAAGCCCATCCAGCAGGCCATCGACGCGCGGTGATCCGGAATTGCTGACGATCGTCGTCCGTCATATTCACCGGTCCCCTCTCGCAGCTTGAAACGAAGGCCACGATCGGTTCACCCGACGCAGCTTTCCGGGAAACAAACCACTGATGGCCACGGCGAAGCAACTGACGGCGATCCTGGAAAACAGCAGCCTCGCCAAGGCGGAACAGCTGCGGCTCGCCCCCCGCTTCCGCAAGACCAACCGCATGCGGGGCGAGCATCTCGCGGGTCGCGGCGGTTCCAGCACCGAGTTCGAGGACTTCCGCGATTACAGCCCCGGCGACGACACCCGCTATGTCGACTGGAACATCTTCGCCCGCCTGCATCGGCCCTACCTCAAGCTCTACCGGCACGAGGAGGAGATGCACATCGTCCTCATCATCGACGCCTCGGCCTCGATGAAATTCGGCGAAAAGTTCGAGCGGGCCCGTCAACTCGCGGCCCTCTTCGCCGTCATGGGCCTCATGAACATGGAGCCGGTCTCCATCTTCGCCCTGGGGAGCCGGAACGAAGCCACCCACCAAATCAAACGCCTGCGGGGAAGAACCTCCTTCCGCAAGCTCTTCGAGTTCCTGGAGAACATCACCCCCGGCGGCGACGCCGAGATCGATTACACGATCGACGCCGCGTTGCGGCAGCATGCCGGTCGCGGTGTGGTGATCTGCCTTTCCGACTTCCTCACATTCGGCCGGTTGGATCACGCCATGAGCCGGCTCTTCGGAGCGGGACTCGAACCCTGGGCCATACAGCTCCTTTCCGCAGAAGAGTATGAACCGACGCTCGAACAGGATGCCCGCTTCGTAGACTCCGAGACCGGTGATACCCTCGACATCACCGCCGGTGGCGATCTCATGGGCATCTATCAGCAGTACCGGCAGGCCCTCGAGCGCGAGCTGGAAACGGTTTGCCGACAGCGGGGCGGTCGCGCTCTCTCCTTCAGTTCGGCCCAATCCGTCCAGCAGATCATGTTCGAAACCCTGAGACGGAAAGGCTGGATCCGATGAGCTGGCCCGGCTTCGCCTCCCTTTCCGCCGCATGGTTCCTGCTGCTGCTGGCTCCACTGGTGATCTTCTACTTCCTCAAGTTGAGGCGGCCGCGCGTCGAGGTCTCTTCACTCGCCCTCTGGCGGCAGGTCATCAGCGATTCCCGCGTCAACTCCCCCTTTCAAAAGTTCCAAAGGAATCTGCTCCTCCTCGCGCAGATCCTGCTTCTCCTGGCGCTTGTCATCGCCGCCATGCAGCCCTTCTGGCCCGCCTCGGCCCAGACTGCCCGGTACCTTCCCGTGATCATCGATGTCTCCGCCAGCATGGAAGGGGTCGACAGGGCGGGTGCCGTCACCCGGCTGGAACTCGCCAAGCAGGAGGCCCGCAAGCTGATCGATGGTTTGATGTCCGATCAGCAGCTCAGTCTGATCGCCGCGTCGGATTCGGCCCGCCGACTGACTGACTTCACCAACGATCAACGGGTGCTCCGCGCCGCGCTGGATCAGCTCACCATCGCCGAGGCGACGAGCAAGCTGGAGGATGCCTTCCGCATGGCGATCGCCCTGTCGCGCACGGTTCCCGTCGAAACGGTCGTCCTCCTGAGCGATGGCAATGTGCCGCCGCAGCTGGATCTCGAACTCCCATTCCGCGTCAGCTTCCAGAAACTTCCCGCCGCGACGGCCAACGTAGGGATCACCGAGTTCAACGCCCGCAGGTCGCGCGGCGCCTGGGATGTCTTCGCCCGCGTCGAGGCCTCCAGCGGCTACACCGGCCTGACGCAAGTCGAGTTCTTCGAGAACGGCGAGCTGCGCAGTTCGGAATCGTTGTCTTTGGCTCCCGGAGCCGCCGAACGACTCGTCTTCCGCACGACATCTGCCGAGATCACCGAAGTCACCCTCCGGCTTGTCCCCGACAGTCTCGACGCACTCGCCAGCGACAACGAGGCCTTTCTCGTCACGCCGCAAGTGCGGCCTCTCGTGGTCTATTGCCCTCCCACCATGACCACCTTCCGCCATGCCCTGGCGGCCATGGGGGATACTGCCATCTTCCCGACTGAAAGCACGCCCACGCCCTCTTCGATCGATCTGGTGATCTCCGATCAGCTCGCCGACGCAGAACGCGACGCGCGGGTTGTCGTCACGGTCGCCCTGCTTCCCGCCGATCTGGAACCGCTGGTGTTGGCGGGTGGCGATGCCGAGGGGTCTGGCTTAGCCGAAGTGACCGATTGGATGCGGACCGATCCCCTGTTGCGGCATGTCCAGCTGCTGGATGTGCAGATCGGTGGGGCACCTGTCCTTAAGGAAGGTCAGTCGGACCGCAGTGTCGAAGCCGCCGGATATCAGGTCGTGGCGACGGCCGCCAACGGCCCGCTGATCGTTTCCCGAAATGCCGGCGGCCAGATCCGCTATCACATCCTCTTCCCGACCGATCGTTCGACACTTCCGTTCCGCGTCGGCTTCCCGATCCTGGTCGCCAATGCGGTCGATCTGGCGATGAACCTGGCCGGCCTCAATGAAACCAAGGCGCTGCGAACCGGCGTGCTGCCCCCCATCGCCCTCAAGCCCGATACCCGCTACCGCATTGTCGGGCCGGTTGCCCGCGAACTGACGGCTCCCGCGAATGGCGAGTTGAAGCTCGCCAAACCTGCCACCTCCGCCAGCCGATCCGTCGCGACCAGAACCACCGAGATCACCACCGACGAGCAAGGCCAACTCTCCGGCGTCGCGGCCCCTGCTGTCGGCACCTATCAGATCTTTGAAGGAACCACGCTGGTCAGGCAGGTGGGAGTGGCGCTCCAGAGCCTGCAGGAAACCTCCCTCTTCGTGCAGGGCGATCTGCGTTTCGCCGAGGCGAAAGTCTCCGCCGCCGAAGAAAAACTCTCGGTGGAAACACCCCTATGGCGCTGGTTCGCCTGGGCCGCCCTCGCCTTCCTCCTCTGGGAATGGTGGCTTTTCCAAAAGCCCCCGATACCGGCCAAGGCTCAAGTCGCTCCTAGATAGCTATTGGCGAATTGCCCGGCGCTAATCAATGCGCTGATTTGCATTTACTGAAGGGGGTTCGCCCGATGAGCCGTTGGTCTTCAACCCAATCTTGCGGCATTGATCTCAGTCAGTGGAAACTCTACCGAATAACAAAACATAGCTTTCGGATCGTCCTATTGAGCTTTCTGATGCTCTTCGTCGCCAATGGTTGCCATGAAGAGATCGACCGGGGCCTCAAGAATTCAGTCACCAATCCAGCTTCAGCCGAAACTCCCCATGAGACGCCTAAAGCAGCCAGCCACGCCGAACCGAAGCAAGATGTCTTCAAGCCGCTTTCAATTGAGATGATCGCCTCGATCGCCGTCCCGCCGCCCGTCGACAACACGGGAAGCATTCCAGATGACGTCAATCATTCGGAGAAGGCATTCGATGTGAAGGCGACGGATCTCCGCTGGTTTCGATACAACTCATCCGATACTGACCTTGAAGTCGCCATCTCCTTGACGGGCCCGATGAAGGAGAATCTACAAAAACTGCTCGATACGCCTCCGGCTTTTCATGAATCTGATTTAATCTTAAAAGCTGCTCCTCTCGGATCGTTTGGCGCTGATACAAGCCAACTGGACTTACACTACGGGTGTCTTGTATTCCGAAAGTCCAAGACGAGATCCCTTTTCTGGAGCGGCGACTATGTCAATCGCCTATCAGAAGCAACGCTCTCCGGCACATCATCAAAGGAAAGCGTCATCAGGGCGTTGGAAGATCCTCTCGTGGCAAAGGAGCTTATTCCCTAATGACAGCCCTAAGTGAGGCCATGGACGCCGCAGCAAGATTTGCGAAGAACGCCTCTTTATCTTCTTGGCATGCCACAAATGTTGAATGCCATCAAGAGGCTTGTACGGTCATTCTTGTAGGCTACTTCGCTTTCACGGAAGAGGTCGGTGACGACGACAACAACGCTTCAAAACGGCTATGTTATGAAGATCCTTTTGAAATCAAACTGAGGATTGTCGAAGGCAATGTGGTTGACGTCGACTGGGTAGGTGTCCAAGAATCGCCATAGGGCTTGGCAACATTTACCGCTTCAAGATTTGCCTCACGCCCCCAGTTGCCGTCGCAAGTCGTCCAGAGCATCCCGCAACGTCGAGACTTGCTGCTCGAGGTCGGTCACGCGGCTGCGCAGCTCCTCATGGGATTGCTCCAACCGCTGCGTGTTCACGGAAACCGCTCCACTCGCCATGACCGGCTCACTCGGCCTAGCACCGGCAGCAGGCGGGCTCTCGGCTCTCAGTGGCTGCGAAACCTGAGGGTTGGCAGCGGGTGGGGGCGAAGCGGTCTCTTCCGGGAGTTGCGACATCGCCTCGTGGTTCTCGCCCGGCGCGTAGAGGTTGTGATCGACCTCCACGCCGCGTCGTTCGAGCGAGCCGTTGGCGCGGACCCACTTCCGGTCAAGCAGGCCCTGCAACTGCTGGCGCAGCTCCTCCTGCGAATCGATCGAACACATCCGACTGGCCCGAGTGCGGAGTTCGCCCAATTGTTGTCGGCCACGCAGCAGCAGTTCGGTCAGGATCGCGAGCTGGGGTTCCGTGAGGGCCAGCTTCTGCCGACAATAGTGCCGGTAGCGTTCCGTCCGCCCCGTATCGGTCTGCACGAAGGCCACCAGCCCCATCTCCCGCAATTCGTCGAGCGTCTGGTAGACCGCGTCTTCCTCGTAGTTCGCCAGCGGCTCGCGATTGTTTTTCTGGTTGCAGCCGGTCATTGTCCCCTTGAGCGTTAGCGGATACTGATCGGGCGTGGTGATCCCCTTCTCCACCAGCGTTCCCAGCACGCGACGCTGCTTCCGAGTCAGCGATTTCAGGGGAAAAACTTCCGGAGCGGGGCTGTCCATGTGGATCGCTTTCATTGCCGGTGGCGGTTCATCGTGGTGTCAAATGGGTCGCGGCTTTCGGCCCTCTTCAGTGACGCACATTCTGGTGGAAGGCCAAGCGCCTTGCCAACGCCAGAATCCCGCGGTGATGTTTCCCTCATCGCCGAATTCAGCCATGGCGGGGAAACTCACCTTGACCGCCTCCGCCGCTTCAGTCAAAACCGGCATGTTCCGCCGGTCTCTCCCGTTCGCCGCCGATGGCCCGCCTGGGGCCCTTCAAGTTCGCTGATCGCTCTCGACTGAATCCAATTCACCACCAAACAACACCGGGAAGCACTCGGGCCACGCGGAATCGCAGGCCCCGTGGAGGCGAAATGCCTGGTCTTTGGCCATTCACACCACGCCGCGCGCCGACTCTGCCGACCGACGGAAGGGCCTGGCTGCAATACATCCTCTCCCGCACCGGCTTCCGCATCGGCATGAGAGCGCTTTTCGCCCCTTGCGACGAACCTTCCTGGGCGCTCTGCCTGCACCAGCTGGGCTGGGAAACGACCTGCTTGGCCCCCGATTGGCCCGTCGTCTCCTCCCTCCGCGAAGCCACCGGCCCACAGTCATCCGTGAAGCTGGCCAACCCTGCGGGAAGACTCCCCTTCGACGAGCGGCTGGAGGCGATCACTGATCCTGATCCCCTCCGCGACGCGGAAACCCCCGGGTCTTTCGACCTCATCGTCATGGAACCCTACACCGGCCACGAAAGCCTGCTTTCCTCCACCCGCCGCCTGCAAACCGCCCATTGGCTTTCGCTGCTCAATCCCGGCGGCTACCTCGTGATCCCGCGGATCATGGGCGCGGCCGACGACGAGCACGGCCCGGATTGCTACTTCCGCCATCTGGCCTGCTTTCCGGGGGAAGTCCGCAATGTGACGGATCAATCGTCGCTCTGGAATTCGGTGCTGATCGCCACCGGCCTCCGCAACGAGGAAGCTCCGCAGGCCCGGTGGACGCACATGATCCTGCAGTCCCCCGCCGCCACCCACTCGCTGGCCTTGTGGCAGCAATACGTCGCCCGGGGCCTGCAAACCGACCAAACCGCCTGCTGCCCCCTCGCCCGACAGGCCCTTCCGGCCCACAACGAGCCCGCGACCACCCCTTGGATCCCCACCGTCGCTGGCTTGCACAATGAACACCGCAAAGCCGCCTGATCGGTGATGGAAGTTCATACGGGAACAAGTTGGCATCGGCGAAAGAAGTCAAGCACTCGCTGATCCAAGCAGCGGATCATTCGCGATTGCCAACTGCGGTGTCCGGCACGATGTCGGGGCCGTACCCTTCAACAATGATCTTCTCATACTGATGGGCTGGCTTCGGGGCGAACGCATACCAGCCGCGTCCACGCCGTGACGGCTCCGGTTGAAAGAGGTCAAAAAACAGCGATCCGTCCTCTATCACGAGTGTCAACCGCAACTCCAACTGGCCTGGGATTGGTGCGCCGTGAATCGCCAGCTCTCGACGCAACCGGTTCCACCGCTTGCCATCATACAAATCGAGATGGCATCCTGATTCATAACAACAATACACCGAACCGGTACGGAACGTCAGGATCAGTTCGATCACCCCGCCTTCCAGCCTGGCTGACACACCGTAGTTCGGCGACTGCCGCACATCCGGGTCACCCGGGACAGGACCTTGGTTGCGTGCAAAGTAGGCGA
>PNLE01000034.1 GCA_013822855.1 Planctomyces sp. | reverse complement strand
ACCACAGGCCTCCCCGGCCGGAACCATCCTTCGACGGCTCCGGCAAATCACGGCCCTGATCCAGCCGCGAACCGAGGGAACTTCTTCCGGATCGCAGGCCGGCACATGGCACCGACCCGCGAGGCATGCCCAGCGAAGCCCCTCTACCCTATCGCCACTCGATGCGCGGGATCCTTCCCCCAAGGGTCGCCACAACTCCGTGTGCCACTGCTGGCTCGCCAGCAGTGCTCCTCCCAAGGGCCAACCCGCCCTGCAACGGCCAAAGACGCCTTCCTCTTGGATCCCTTCGCGCTTTCGCGTGAGAAAACCCTCTCCTCCACCAGAATTCCAAACGGCGCCCACGCGAGGGCGCTCAGGAAGACCAAGACCATGACGCGGTCATGACGTGCCGTTGCCGACTCGGCTGGCAGTGGTCTTTCCCAGGGCCAACACCGGGGTAGGTATTCCAACATGAACCCGCATTTAAGAATTGGGGAAAGAATAAGAGACCGTCAGCACACTGCTGACAGTCTCTCGTCTGACAAAACCCTCGATCCCTAATCTTCTCGCTAACCGATGCGTGAGAAGATCAATGCGGCATACGGGCCGATCTCCAGGATTGCGGTTGGCGGCTTGTTGTCTTTCGACTCCAGTTGCAATTGGTCGATGCAGGACGTGTTGGCGAAATCGGGGCTGTAAAGCTCGGCGTCCGAATTGAGTTCCAACTTCCAGGTGCCAGAATGTGGAAAAGCGAATTCCACATGCCGGGGCTCTCGGTGGAAGTTGACCACCACCACCACATCGTCATTCACACCCGGTGTGTGCCAGCGGTGGAAGGCCAATGTCTTTGCCGCATGATCCTCATGCAGCACCGCCACTCCAGATCCGGTCAAACCTTGTGTCTGCTCGTTGCGATTGAGGCGGAGGACCGTCAGATCACGGAAGAGCCGAACCAGTCCGCGAAGATCCTTGGCCTTGTCCCAATCCAGCGGCACGGTGTCCTGGAACCAACCGTCTTCCAGGAATTCCTGACCCTGGAAAATCATCGGGATGCCAGGGGTGGTCATGACGAGCGCCAGACCGAGCGTGGCCCGCTTCTGGGCGAACCAGTCACGGGTTTCATGCGGCATCACTTCCGACGGAATACGGGCCTTCCCATTGGCCACTTCGTCGTGCGATTCGGTGTAGATCACTCGTTCGAAGGGATCGCCGTTGTAGCGGGCGAACAGCGCCCCCTTGACCAGATCCAGTGAGCGATCGTCGTCGTTCTGCTGGATCAGCACATCTCGGATCGGATGGACGAATTGGGCGTCCCACTGGGCCGAAAATCCTGCACCACCGTGCTCGGGAGTGAGGGTCATTCCATCCTGGTCATGCAGATCCTCGGCGATGGTCATGGCATGCGGGAACTTTTCCCGGAGGTCGGAGTTGATCCACTGGGCCAGTGACCATCCTTCGGGAAGATCGCCACCGGGATCCCCATCACCACGGACACTTCGCATGTAGAGCGTCATGTCGAACCGCAGGCCATCGCAGTGGAAGTCCTCGATCCACATCAGGGCGTTGTCGCGGATGTACTGGCGAACTTCGGGGCGGCCGTAATCGGGGCGAGTCTGGCCCCAGGGCGTTTCCGCCCGCCAGTCGTTGTAGAAATAGATGCCGCCCTGATTGTTCTCGCTCCAGCCGTCGAACTGCCAGACGCTGAGGTCGCTCGGGCCGAAATGGTTGTAGACCACGTCCAAGATGACCCCGATGCCCCGCTTGTGGGCCTCCCGAACAAACTTCTTGAACGCCTGCGGACCGCCATAGCTGGACTCGACGGCGAACATGTGGGCCGGGTTGTAGCCCCACGAGAAATCTCCGGCGAACTCGGCGATCGGCATGATCTCGACGCAGTTGATGCCGATCCGCTTGAGGTAATCGAGCTGCCGGGTGGCGGCGGCCAGAGTGCCGGGCTGGCCCTCTGCCGCATCCTTGCCGAACGTGCCGATATGCAATTCGTAGATGACGATTTCGTTTTTGGTGGGGAGCCGGAAGTTGTCGTCTTCCCAGTCGAAGGTGGGATCGGCCACGACACCATGGCCAACGGAGTTGGTCACTTCGCGGGCATAGGGGTCGATCCGCGTGACTTGATCTTCGCCGAGCTTGAGGAAAAACAGATACTCCGCTCCCACTCCAACCCCCGGCACATCGACATACCAGAAGCCCGTGGGTTCCGGTGGCGCATCGGCCTCGGCGGGATCCCGGAACTCCATCTGGAGCGGATGCTTCGCGGCATCCCACTCGTTGAAATCACCGACGACCGAAACCGCGTCCGCATGAGGTGCCCACACTCGGAAGGCCACCCCGTTCTCGTGGAGAATGGCACCCATGCCGGCATGCCACTGCGTGGATTGACTCAGTGGGGATTGCGGCTGTGTGGCTCGCGGCTGGCTTTCGGATTTCTCCTCAGCGATTTGAAGATCTGTCGACATGCCCGAATTCTCCTTGTCAGTACGTGCGGGTCAGAAACCTGAACCCCTTGGAAGGACGGATCCGGAACTCTTCGCGAGCCGATCCACCGTTGGCCCGATCCCCTGGCGCGGAGGAAGCGTGGTGAAACCACGCAGGGACTGCCTGTCTGAGAAGGAACATTGCATGGAGTATGCCAAGTCGCGACCCGTCCACAAGAACTATTCCCTCTGGACGTTCGTGGAACAGGGGGCCGGGTCACACGATTCCCGCTGCTTGCCAATCGACCGGCAAGGTTGACGAACAAGCAGCGGAAGAAGGCGGTGAATCGGCAAGTCCAGAGGACTTCAACTCGGTTTGGTGGCCGCCAACCCCGATTCCTTGACGAAGTTCTCGATGAGAATCGCGTTGCGGATATGGGCTTTGAAGGCCAGGTCGAAGAGATCGCCCACCACGGGGACACTCCCGGCGGCGAAATCAATGACGATGTTGATGATCATCTGCACGAGCAGGCTCTGGGGAACTCCCACACGATAGGCGAGATAAACCAGCCAGGCCCCGACGGCACCGGTGAGCAGGTCGCCCGCCCAGGGAACCAGGCCGATGATCGAATCCCACCCGTAGCGGATGTTGGTGCCAGGAATGGTAAAGCGGGCATCCAGCAGTCGCGCCCATTTCTGGATGGTGAGCAACCGTGCGAGATCCGCCTCACGGAGGTGATCCGTGGCGGAGGCCGTGGCTTGATCCACTGCATGATGGTTCACGGCCGGGACGATTAGCATTTGCTTGGGTTGGCGGGATGGGGCCGTCACGGAGGATCCTCTACCAACGATTCGATCACGAGAAAAAAACCGGGCGACAAGCGTCGGGAAAGAATTGCCTGCGGTTTGGACAGTCGACATGAGAGAGGCCTCCTCGAAAGTGGCCACAAAAATCATGACTCTCGGATGGAGTCGCCAATGCAGTAGTACGCAATGGCGGTGCCTTGCTTACGGCGAATTGACCGGTGTGAGAACTTTTTTGGGAATTGTTGCGCGGTATTTCACGCCTCCGTCATTTACTCCCCCAGTCGCGATCTTGCTTCTCGGCTTCTCCGCTCCCGAATCACTTCCCAGCTTCTGCTTTTGTCTCCGGCGAAGAAGTCGCCGGCACGGATGGTGGCGTCAAATCCTTGATGATCTTCAACCCGGGATGGGCTTCCTTGAGGGCTGCGATGTCGGCGTCGGAAACATCGGTTTGCCAGAGATAGAGCTTCTGGAGGTTCGGCAGCTTGGCGAGTTCCCTCACTCCTGCACCGGTGACTTTCGTGCCATAGAGATTCAGATATTCCAGCTTGGTCAGGCTGCTGAGATGTGCGAGGCCCGCATTGCCCACCGCCGTCTTTTCCAGATGGAGCTTCACCAGTCCTTTGAGCTGACTCACGCTCTTGAGGCCGGCGTCGGTGATCTTCGTCCCGCGCAGGTTCAGAAACGCGACCTCCGGCAATTCGACCAACAGCCCGAGCTGCTCGTCCCCCACCGGCTTGTCCGACAGATGGAACGCGACATCGAGCCTGGCATCGTTCTGGGCCAGCGGGCTCACCTGTCCCCCGGCCGCGCGAACCTTCGCGATGGCCGCCTTTTGGGCCTCCGTGAACTCGATCATGAAAGAACTCCTTCCCGGCGAGCGCTGAGCGTGGGCCGACTGTTTCCGAACCAGTGATTGGTCAAAACACACCTGCCGTGTAACAGACTCGAACCAACATCCAGGTTCAATAGAGATCAGTGTGATACACCACATGAGAACGAATCGTTCAGCTCCACCGCTGGCCATCATTCCAGAACACTCGACCACAAACGAAGCGGGGAGTCCAGTATGACCGGACTCCCCGCTGAAACCGCGATTCCTGCAATTCAGCTCACACTTCGAGCATGAGCCGCAACGGACTTTCGACACATTCCTTGATGCGTTTGAGGAAGCTGACGGCTTCCTTCCCATCGACGATGCGGTGATCGTAGGTGAGGGCGACGTACATCATCGGACGGGCGACGATCTGGCCATTCACAACCATGGCGCGGTCCTGGATCGAGTGCATCCCCAACACGCCGCTCTGCGGTGGATTGACGATGGGGGTCGACAGCAGTGAGCCGTAGACTCCGCCGTTGGAGATGGTGAATGTTCCCCCCTCCAGATCCTGCGGCTTCAGGGAGTTTTCCATTGCCCGCTTGGCGAGCTTGTTGATCGACATCTCGATCTCGGCGAAGGAGAGCTTCTCGGCACTGCGGATGACGGGGACGACGAGTCCCTTGCCGCCGCCGACCGCGATCCCCATGTCGACGTAGTCGTGCATGACGACATCGCCACCCTGGATCTCGGCGTTGATCGCGGGATAGGCGAGCAAGGCGTTGATCGTCGCCTTCACGAAGAACGACATGAACCCGAGCTTGATGCCGTACTTCTCGACGAACTTGTCCTGATACTCCTTGCGGAGCGCCATGGCGGCCGACATGTCGATTTCGTTGAACGTGGTGAGCAGCGCCGCGTTGTGCTGGGCTTCGACCAGCCGCTGGGCGATCCGCTTGCGGATCGTGGTCAAAGGCTGGCGGCGGATGACCCGCTCGCCCGCAGGTGCCGGGGTGCTGATCACCGTGGAAACAGCGGCGGGAGCCGGCTTGGCGGGCGCTGGCTGTGCAGCTGGTGCGGCGGTGGGAGCCGGTGCGCTGGAGTGCTTGAGAACATCTTCCTTGAGCAGACGCCCACCAGGGCCGCTGGCGGTGACATCGGATGCCGAGAGGCCTTTGTCGGCCAACGCACGGGCGGCGGCTGGCATGACGATCGTCTCGCCACCCGAAGACGGGCTGGGAGCGAGCGTGCCGTTGGTGGCCGTTGCCGGAGTTGCGGCGGCGGGTGCCGCCGGGGCGACGGCTGTCCCCGCATCGGCCAAGCGGGCGACCACCGAGCCGACTGCCACGGTTTCACCGGGCTGTGCCAAAATCTCCTGCAGCACGCCACCATGGGTGGCGACGATCGGCAGCGTCGACTTCTCGCTTTCGACTTCCACCAGGTCGTCGTCGGGGGCGATGGTGTCGCCCACCTTCTTGAACCACTGGCTGATGACGACTTCGACAATCGAATCGCCGAAACTGGGGACCTTCACTTCCACCGGCATGACAGCCTCTTGCCTTCCCTCTTGGACGTTGATCTGCGACTTGAAATGAGCAGGCTGGCTCCGAGCACGGCATTCAGCCTGAAAACATGTGATTCAATAAGTGTCTGCGATTCCCGGATCCATCAAAGCAGTTCGGCGTGCCAGTGCACTCGGGTCGAACCAGTGGATTCGGGTGGAATCCGCCAGCCCGCCGAAGGGTTCCGTCGATCAGCCGCTGAACGCTTCCGTCAGCAGCCGCTCCTGTTCGATCTCGTGGCTCTTTTTGGAACCCGTCGCCGGACTGGCGGACGCCGGGCGGCTGACACACCGCAACTGATGCGGCTTCAGCACATTGAGACCCCATTGGGCCAGAATGAACCGCCAGGCCCCCATATTCTCCGGCTCTTCCTGCACCCAGGTAACCGGCGTTTGCGGAGCGTAGCGGGCCAACTGCTGCTGAAGCTCGGCTGTGGGCAGCGGGTAAAGTTGCTCGACACGGATAATGGAGACATCGTTCCGACCGAGTTCCTGCCGCCGCGCCGCCAACTCGTGGTACACCTTGCCAGTGCAGAGAAGGATCTGCTTGACCTCGGCATCGGGCCGGGAGGTCAGCACATCCGGGTAGATCCGCTGGAACGAACCGTTGGCCAGTTCGTCCAATGATGTAGCGACAAGCGGGGAACGCAGGTAGTACTTAGGAGTCATTACCACCAGCGGCTTCCGCCAGGCGCGAAGCACCTGTCGGCGGAGCATGTGGAACAACTGGGCGGCTGTCGTCGGATAGCAGACCTGGATATTGTCCTCGGCACAGGCCTCGAGGAACCGCTCCAGCCGAGCACTCGAATGCTCGGGGCCAGCCCCTTCAAACCCGTGAGGCAAGAGCATTGTAAGGCCGCTGTAGCGGTTCCACTTGTCTTCCGCACTGGCGATGAACTGGTCGATGATCACCTGGGCCACGTTGACGAAATCGCCGAACTGGGCTTCCCAAACAGTGAGGCCGTCCGGGCAGTCGAGACTGAATCCGTAATCAAAGCCCAGCACGCCCGTTTCGGAAAGGGCGCTGTTGTAGATCTGGAACCGGGCCTGATCCGCCGCCAAATGCTGGAGCGGGACGTACTTCGCCCCCGTTTCGATGTCGTGCACGACGGCATGGCGATGGGCGAACGTTCCGCGTTCGCAATCCTGGCCATGCAGGCGAACAGGATGCTTCTCGACAAGCAGCGACGCATAGGCCAGCGACTCGGCGGCACCCCAGTCGACCGGCTTCTCACCGCGGGCGATGGCCCGCCGCTGGTCGAGGATGTTCTGGATCTTCGGATGCGGCTTGTAGCCTTCGGGCAGCTTGGTCTGGATCTCCAGCAGTTGCATGAGCTTCTGCAGAGGGAGGCCCGTGGGGACATCGTGGGCGATGTCCTCGTTGCCGCCGCGATAGCTCTTCCAAAGTTGGTTGGGCTGCTCCCAGCGGTGCTGGTAATCGGAGGCGGTGGCGACCTGGTACTCCGATTCCAGCTGGGATTTATGCTGCGAAACGAGCTCGTCCGCTTCCTGCTGGGTGACACCACCCAGCTTGGTGAGATGGTTCGAGTACGTCACCCGCATCGGCTGACGTCGGTCGATCGCTTTGTACATGCCGGGGTTGGTGAAGCGGGGCTCGTCCTGCTCGTTGTGGCCACGCAGGCGGTAACAGTACATGTCGATGACGACATCCCGCTGGAACTCGCGGCGGAAGTCCATCGCCAATTCGACCACTTGCGCCACGGCTTCGGGATCTTCGCCGTTCACATGGAAAATCGGTATCTGGAGCATCTTGGCGACATCGGTCGCGTAAGGTGTCGAGCGGCCCTGGTGGGGAGGTGTGGTGAAGCCGATCTGGTTGTTGACGATAACATGCACCGCGCCACCCGTCTTGGTCGAATCGAGCTCGCTCAGGTTGAGCATTTCCTGGGTGATGCCTTCGCCCGCGAAGGCGGCATCGCCGTGGATCAGCAGCGCCATCGACTTGCGGCGATCGAAGTCGTTGCGGCGATCCTGCTTGGCCCGCACGCGCCCCAAGGCGACCGTGTTCACGAATTCGAGGTGGCTCGGGTTGAAGCAAAGCGAAAGGTGAACCTTCTTCCCTTCCGCCGTGGTGTAGTCGTTGCTGTAGCCGAGATGGTACTTCACATCGCCACGTCCCAGATGCAACTGGGGATCGAGGTCCGCGAACTCGCGGAAGATGGCCCGGGCGGGTTTCCCCATGATGCTGGCCAGCACGTTCAGGCGGCCACGGTGGGCCATCCCCAGGATGATCTCTTCCACACCCTGCTCGGCCGACTTGTTGATGGCCAATTCCAAGAGAGGAATCAGCGTTTCGCCACCTTCAAGGGAGAAGCTCTTCGCCCCTTGGAACTTTCGCAGAATGAAGTCTTCGAACACCACGGCATCGCTGAGCCGCTTAAGGATGCGTTTTTGCTGATCGACAGTGAGCGAGATGCGGTTCTCGCAACTCTCCATGCGATCCTGCAGCCACTCGCGCACTTTGACGTTGTCAATGTGCATGAACTGGGCACCGATGGATCGGCAATACGTATTGCGGAGCCACTGGAGGATTTCCCGCAGCGTCCGGACGTTCGGGCCGCTCGAGCTGACCGTCGAAAATTGGCGATCCAGATCGGCGGGGCTGAACTCGCACGAAGCGGGATCGAGTTCCGGGATCGGCTCGCGCGGCTGGCCGAGGGGATCGATGATGGCGGCGTAGTGACCCATCGCCCGGTAATTGCGGATCAATCGATCCACGCGTTCCTGCAGGATGGCGGCTTCCAGCTCGACCGGCGAGACGACTTTGGTGTCGCCCATCGTGGGAGCGCGGAAGAAATGGGCTTCGTGTTCGGGGGCCTGCCTGGCGACTTCGGCGATCTGGCGGAAATACTCGCGCCAGGCGGGATCGACCAGCTCGGGCGACTTCAGGAATTCCTGATACAGCGACTCGACGTACGAGGGGCTGGAACTGGCGACGTTCTCCAAGCCGCGGGCGATCTCCTCCCGGCTTTGGGCATCACCATGGGTCAGTGATCCATTGGTGGAAGCCGTCGCAGCCGGCGTGGTCGCCGCTGGAGCCAGGGCGGCGGGCGGGGTCGACATGAAGTTGGGGCTGTTGGGGGAAGGGATGTTCGCGGTGTCGTTCGAGGCGGTTCGCATGGGGCGGGGTGAAACCAGCAGAGCGTCGGAGGGACTCATCTCGGTCACTTCAAGGGAGAACCCGGCTCGCCAGCGAATGTTTTGAAGCCCCGGGCGATGCTTCAAACAAAATCGGTCTGCCCGCCACGGGCCGACCAGAAGAGAACTACGGCGAGATCACATGGCTAACCGTATCAGAATTGACGATTTTGCAACACAGGAAGTCAGGGCGAAGTTTGATTTCCCGCAAAAGTCGTATGTGTTGGAGAGTCAAAAAAAGCTCGGTCTCTGCCGATCCCTCTTCGCCTTGTCCGGCCTCCTTACCTGATCTCGCTCTCACCTTGGAAATCGAGAAAGTGCGAAGAATGGATCACGCTAATTGGTCTCACTTACCAAAAAGTCGGCAATCGAATTTTGAGGCGAGTACTCCTGACGGAAAAGCCATCTCGCGCTGCTCCGATGCCAGACGGGGGCGGATTCATCGAGTGAGAACAAGGGGGAAATGAGTGGCAGAATTTGCATCGAAATGCTTTGATGTGAGCTGTTATTCCCTTTGATCCGCATCGTCGGCGGTCCTCTGCATCCCTTGATTCCCCATTGACCAACCTGAGAACCAGCATGTCCCATCTCCCCTTTGGCCGGAATCTCTGGAATCCACTGAGCGTTCGTCGTTTCCTACCGCTCTTCGCGGCTGTGGTGGTTGGCTGTGCCACGGCGTCGGGCGATGAAACCAACCAGAAACTCGACATCTACTTCATCGATGTCGAAGGAGGGGCGGCAACGTTGCTGGTGACCGCTGCCGGTGAATCGATCCTGATCGATTCCGGTTATCCCGATCATGGCGGCCGCGATCTGAATCGAATTGTGCGAGTCGCCAAAGAGGTGGCGGGACGCAAGCAGATCGACAAGGCGATCGTCTCCCATTGGCATCTCGATCACTACGGCAACCACGCAGCTCTGGTCAGCCGGATCCCCGTCAAACAGTTCTTCGATCGCGGAATTCCCGACGTTTTCCCCGAAGATAAAGGCTTCGACGAACGGATCGCCCTTTACCGGGCGGCCACCCAGAACAAATCGATCCCCCTCGCACCGGGCAACGAACTGGAGTTGGCCCAAGGCGAGGCGAAGTCCGCAACCCCCAGGCTGACGGCCAAAGTGCTCACGGGAAGCGGCCAGACCGTGGCCAATGTCGGTCCCGCCAATCCCTTTGCCGCAGAACATTTCGCCAAGCCCGAGGACACCTCGGACAACGCGAAGTCGTTAAGCGTCCTGTTCACGCTGGGGGATTTCGCATTTCTGACTTGCGGCGACCTGACTTGGAACACTGAGCACAAACTGATGTCGCCGAACAATCCGGTGGGTCAGGTCGATCTGTTCATGGTCACTCACCACGGGTTGAACGTCAGCAACAATCCCGTGCTCGTGCGGGCCATTGAACCCGTCGTGACGGTCACCTGCAACGGGCCGACCAAAGGGGGCGCGAAAGAGGTGTTGGAGACGCTGGCAAAGATCCCTTCCCTCAAGGCCCAGTTCCAGCTTCACCGGAACATTCAATTGCCGGATGGAGTGCAGCCACCCGTTCAGCGAATTGCCAACTCGAGTGACACCGCCGATTGCCAGGGGCGTTACATCAAGGCCAGCGTCGAACCAGACGGCAAGAAGTTCACCATCGAAGTCGAAGGTCAGGATCCCGAGACCTTTGATGTGATGAAAAAGTGATGTCGTGAAAAAGTAATGCGAGCGGTGAGCCAGCCTGTTCACGGTTTGAGCAGGATTTTGCGGGTGCCGGGTCGTTGGGCATGCTCCAGTGCCGCCACCCCCTCGGCGAGGGGATAGGTTTGCTCGATCAGCGGAAGCAGTGACTTTCCGTGCGACTTGAGCCACACAAGCGCTTTGGCGAACGGCCCGCAGCGAGAGCCGATCACCCGGATCTCGTCGATCACCACGGGGGCCAGCGAAAGTTCGTGCGGCCCGGCCACCGTCGTTTTGAGGACGAGCGTCCCTTCAGGCTCCACCAGCGGCAAGGCGAACGCCAAGCCCTCCTTGCGACCTGTTGTTTCGATGACCACATCCCACTTGCGGCCTTCGGGAAGTTGGTCCTTGAAAAAGGTCGTTAGGCCTAGGCTCCGAGCGAACTCCAGCTTGGCGGGATGCTTTCCGGCGACCGACAACTCCTTCGCCAGCGGATGAAGCGTCGCCGCACACAGACTTCCCAAGCGGCCATCACCGACAACGAGGACGGTCTTGCCAGCCAGGTCGATCTGCTCCGCCACGCGCAATGCGGCCGCCACAGGTTCCGTCAGCACGGCGATCTCGTCGGGAATGTTGTCCGGCACGAGATGCAGGTTCTCTTGCGGAAGTGAAAACTGTGTGGCGAACGCTCCATCCCGCTTCAAGATCCCCAGCACCGTGCGATGGGGACAATGAGACTGCTGGCCCCGTTCGCAGTAGCGGCACTGTCGGCAGGCGCAATTGATTTCCCCCACCACGCGACGCCCAGCCCAAGGCCCAGTCATCGCTTCACCGACAAATTCGTGGCCCAGCACGCCGTCGAAGGCCATATAGCCTGCCATGAGCTGCAGATCGGTCTCGCACACACCGGCGAGTCGCAGAGCGATCTGAGTCTCGCCCGCGATGGTGGCCGGGTTGCCGGAAGTTGGATCGACCGTCACCTGGCCGTTGCTCAAAACGATACGCATGGAGCCCGCTCCTGGAGTGCTTGCGGCGACTCCCTCAACGCTACCGAACTCGAATCAGGCGGCGTGGGCCTGTTCGATCTGGGCCGCGTAGAGGTCTCGATAAATCGGGCAGGTGCGGATGAGGACGTCGTGGTGACCACTGGCGATCACCTGCCCCCGATCCATCACCACCACCCGGTCGATGATGCCCAGAAGTGTCTCGTTGAGCGAGTGGGTGACGATGAGCACCGTGCGCCCCGCACGCCGCTCGGCCAGCGCCTGGTAGATATGGGTTTCGCTCTCGCGATCGATCGCCGAGGTCGCTTCGTCGAGGATCAGGATGGCGGGATCCTTGAGAAGTGCCCGGGCCAGCGCGATCCGTTGTCGCTGTCCGCCGGAAAGCCTTTGACCACGTTCCCCGACGGATGTCTGGAGCCCATCCGGAAACTGGGAGGCGAAGGAGTCGACGGCGAAGTCGCGGGCCAACGTTTCAATCTTCTCTTCCGAGGCGTCGAAGCTGCCGTAGCGCAGATTCTCGGCGATCGTGCGATGGAACAGCTGGGTTTCCTGCGGAACGATGGCGATCTGCTTGCGGAGATTGGCGAGATTGGTGTGGCGGATGTCGATCCCGTCGATCCGGACACAGCCATGCTCCGGGTCGTAGAGCCGGGGGAGGAGGTTAACGAGTGTCGATTTGCCCGAGCCGTTGCCACCGACAATGGCGACCGTTTCGCCGAAAGGAATCGAGAGGGTCACCTTGTCGAGCGCGGGAGGCCGGGTTTCGTTGGTTTCCTCGGCGACGGGGTGCGTGTACGTGATGTTGTCGAACTCGAGGGAGCCAGAATGCCGGGGAAGAGGCACCCAATCGCGGTCTTGCTTCACTCGCGAGTGGGTCTTCAACAGGCTGAAAACTCGATCGCAAGCGGCGGAAGACTTCTTGAACTTCGGATAGACGGCGGCCAACTTGCGGGCCGGGTCGAGCAGTCCCCCCATGAGTGTGTAGAGGAGTGCGAGTTCGGCGATGTCGAGCGGGCCTTCGGAGAGCTGGATGCCGAAGATCTCCGACTTGTGCCGCAGCACCATGTAGGCCCCCGGAAGCAGAGCGATGCAGGCACCGATGGTGGCCAGAACTTCAGTGGTGGGGCTGGCCAGGGCATCCATCCGCAGGATCTTCATCGTCTTGTCGAGGGCCACCTTGTGCTCGATATGAAAGTTTCGCCGTCGCCGGCGCTCGATGCCGAAGGCGAGAACCGTCCGGAAGGAACGCAAGGTCTCCTCGAGCTGAGAGAAGATCCGGGTCATGCTTTCCATCTGCTTTCGGCTCGCCTTCTTCAGCTTCTTGCCATAGCGGCCGAAGAGCAGGGCACCGAGCGGAACCACGATCAGTGATAGGGTGGTCAGCCGCCAGTTCACCAAGAAGCAGCAGATGAGGACACTCAGGATCTTCATGGGTTCGACGATCAGCCGCCCGCCGAAAAGGCTGAGTCCCAGTCCCAGTTGGGAGAGGTCGAACGTGAAGCGGGCCATCAATTGCGGTGTGCCGAACAGGCTGAGCGTCGAGTGATCCAGCCGGAGGACATGCTGGAACATCCGCTGTCGGAGCATGACCAGGATCGATTCCACCGCCCTGCCGACGAGATTTTCCTGGAGATAAACCATCGCCCCTTTGGCGAAAGTGATCGCGCACAGCAGCAGCAGCAGCAGCACAAGTGTCGGGAAGGCTTGCTCGGGAACCCAGGGCGACAGCAAGTCTCTCCGCCAAGTGGCGATCATCAATTGCCGGTCGGAGCTGGCCAATTGTCTGCGGGCGCGGGATAGGCTTTTGAGCAAGCTGATCCGTTCGGGCGATTCATCGTCCTGCGGGAACAAATTCAGTCTTTCCTGCACACTCCGGGCTTCGGCCTCGTGGCGGGCGGAATCTTCACGAGCCGACTCGACTTCCGCAGCGAGGTATGTCGTGAGGCTCTCTCCTTCGACCAGCACCTTGAGGAGTGGAAAAGAGAGGAGCAGACCGGCCGACCACAGGACGGCCACGATCATCGCCGCCACCGACGAACCGATCAGGTACGTCCGCACGCGCCAGAGATAAGGTGCAAGTTGGGTGAGACTCTCCATGAGTCCGACACATCGCTCTGTTAAGGGAAAAGGGGTCTGAGGCGGGGGCAAGTCCGTGCCCTGCCGTACAGCCAGCAGGGCACGGGAGGCGACTTTCGCAGAAGCGGGGAACCTCGACAAGAACAGTTGTCGCCAAGGCCGTGTTCACGTGTTTTGACTGAGCAACCTCACGGCTTCGTGGGAAGTGGATCAGTCGATTCTGGCGGTCGTGATAGAGGTGGGTCTTCTGTTTTGCTGCCTCGCCAAGCGGGCTCGACATTTCGCTGATTCCAACTTTCCCACTCGCCGCGAAGTCTGGCAGCAAGTTCCGGATGCTCCATGGCCCGGTTGTGGGCTTCACCAATATCTTCCCGCAAGTTATACAGCTCCCATCCGCTGCTGGTGGACTGGTTGAAGTCCCGCCAGTCAACGAGTTTCCAATCTCCTTGCCGGATCGCCTTTTGCGGGCCGAAACGCCAGCAAAGTGAGGGATGTGAAGGATCTGGTTCCGTCTTGGTGAGCTGGGGGAGCAGGCTGACACCGTCGATGTCGTCGGGAATCGCCGCGCCAGCCGCTTCGCAGGCTGTCGGCAGTATGTCGAGCGCGATCAAGGGGTGATCGTAGGTTGTCTCGGCTGCCAACCGGGCGGGCCAGGAGACGAAGAACGGCACACGGATGCCTCCTTCCAGCGTCTGCCCCTTGTCTCCTCGCAGGGGAGTGTTGACTCCCGTGTTGAAGGCCAGATACGGCTTACGGCCCGCGCCCCCGTTATCACTGAGGAAGAAAATGAGGGTGTTTTGTCGCTGGCCGGTGGCCTCCAGATGGGCCAGCAAGCGCCCGATGGAATCATCCAATCCCAACAGCAGGGAAAGATATCCCCTGCGGGCACGATCCTTCACCGAATCCGGGATGCGGGATTCTAGGTGAGGGGCGATCTCCAACGGCGTGTGAACCGCGTTGAAGGACTGGAAGAGAAACCAAGGCCGATCGGCGCTGGTCGATGTGAAACGAATGGCTTCATCGGTGAAGAGATCGGTCGTGTAGCCCTCCAGTGTCTGAACGTCCCGGCCTCGGTAGATCATGTCGTGGGAGTGGGCCGTCCCGAATCTTGGAACAGCCTCCTTGTGCAGGAGGAAGTTGTGCCCTCCGACCAGAAACCCGAAGAACTCGTCGAATCCACGGCTTTGGGGATGATGTTCGGGGCTGAATCCCTGATGCCACTTGCCGACGAGAGCCGTGCGATACCCTGCCGCCTTAAGAGCGTCGGCGATCGTCTTCTGATCAAGAGGAAGGCCAAGTTTGGCTTCATCTCCCACATGCGGGTTGAACTCGTGGCCGAAACGTGTCTGGTACTTGCCCGTTAAGAATCCTGCCCGCGAGGGGCTGCAATAAGGTGCCGAGACGTAAGCGTTCGTGCAGCGGATGCCGCTCTTGGCCAGCGCGTCGATATGAGGTGTCGGAACCTCGCAACCGCCGTGGACACCGATGTCGGCGTACCCCAGGTCGTCTGCCATGATGACCAGGATGTTGGGGCGCCCCTTTTCATCTCGGCTCTTTTCCGTGGAAGGGACACCCTGACCGGCGAACACCGGAAGGGGAGCCCGCTCCACCCCACAGAGGATCGCGCAAGCCACTGCAAAACAGAAGGTTACGGAGCGATAGAAGTACCGGGGGCGGGGTGTGATGGCCATGAATCGAAAGCCTTCGGGTTCACAACAAATTTTGGGTCAACGTTAGACCATATCGAAGATCGCTGATGGATTGGAGGCGGTCTTGCCCGATCTCAAATCTCTTTCACAGAAAATGAAACGGTGAGGACTGGGGTGATCAGTTGACTCAGCGTCACAAACTCAAACGACGGACTGGGTGGAGTGAGTGAACCGGGGGCTTCTCGCAGCTGGGGTGGCTGGCGGATTCTCGGTGAGAGATCTCCCGGTTGTGACGGTTGGCGGTGACGGGTTGTCATTTCCGTGGGAGAGCGGCCTCGAATGCCGATTCCACACCGGGAGTGATTCCTTTCCCGAAAAGAATCAGCAGAAAGTTTTGTGGGTCTGGGGCGTCTGGGAAGTCGATTTTTCAAGACTTCGGCAATTTCTGCCAGACGCGGCCAAAAAGTCTCCAGTTCTGCCGATCCCAAAGATTCCCCCGAAAAAAAACCAACTTTTGTCTCAAGCCCCACCAAAGGGGTGTCGATGAAGACGATGAGACAAGCTGTTGCCTGGCACCTGCGAACAAATGCCGAGCGACGGCTCCACGCCGTTCTGACAGGAACAAGGATCGAGCGATGAGAATTGCGTCCATGATGGTCGCTCTGGGAGGCCTTTTGGCCTTCGGACTGGCAGATGTTGCCGAAGCGAAATACTGCGGTGCGGCTCGATACCGCTGCTGCCCAACCGAGGCTTGCGCCCCGGCTGGCGACTACTGCGCCGCCAAGGCGTGCCCCACCACCTGCTACCAGACGGTGCAGGAGACGGTGTGGGACACCAAGCAGTACCAGTGCTGCCGGACGGTATACGACCAGATCACCTGCCAAGTGCCCGTGACCTGCACCCGCACGGTTCAGGAAACGAACTACCGCGAAGAGTGTTACACGGTCTGCAAGCCGGTCTACCAGACCTGCTACCGTGAAGTGACCTGCACGATCAAGAAGCCGGTCTACCAGACCTGCTATCGTGAAGTGACCTGCACGATCAAGAAGCCCTGCTACCAGACCTGCTACCGCGATGTCTGTTACACCAAGTGCAAGCCGGTCTTCCAGACCTGCTACCGCGATGTGACCTGCACCATCAAGAAGCCGATCTGCGAGACCCACTACCGCCAGGTCTGCTGCACGACCTACAAGACAGAGACCGAAACCTGTTACCGCGACGTCTGCTACACGACTTGCAAGCCCGTCACCACCTACAAGACGGTGGAAGAATGCACCGGCGAATGGGTCACCGAGAGTTACCAGGTTCCCGGCAAGATGGTGCAGAAATGCGTTCAAGATCCCGGTACGTGGGAATGGGATGCCTGTTCCTGCAAGTGCGTCTACCGTCCCGGCTGCGTCCGTACCGTCTGCGAACAGTGTCCTCCAACGACCTGCTGCAAACGAACTTGGGTTCCTCGCAAAGTTTGCAAACAAGTTCCCTGCACCACCTATGTCCGCGAAACCCAGACCTGCAAGCAGCCCTACACTGTCTGCCGCCGTGTTCCCGTCCAGTCGGTCAAGCAGGTTCCCTACACCTGTGTGCGTTGGGAAAAAGAGTGCGTGACCAAGCGGGTGCCTTACACGACTTGCAGCATGGTTCGTGAAACCTGCACGAAGCGTGTTCCCTACACGACTTGCAGCTGGACCAACGAGTGCATCACCAAGCGAGTCCCGTACACGACTTGCAGCTGGACCAGCGAATGCATTACCAAGCGCGTGCCTTACACCACCTGCTCGATGACCCGCGAAGTGAAGACCCGCCAAGTTCCTTACACCACCTGCCGTCAGGTTTGCGAGACGAAGATGGTGACTCAGACCCGCTGCGTTCCGAAGAAGGTTGTCGAAACGAAGACCGTCTGCGTCCCCCGCACGGTCTGCCGCCGGGTGCCGGTGGCCGCTTGTGCCGCAGTTGATCCCAGCTGTGCCGTCCCTGGTGCGACAGCCCAGGCTCCCTGCTCGACCTGCACGAAGTAGACGATTGTCGAAATGAATCTCAGCAGCCGGGTTCGTCATGTGGCGAACCTGGCTGTTTTCTTTGGTGGCGTGTTCGGTTTCTCACACTCGATGATTGATTTGCGCGTTCCTGTCGGGATGATCTGCAATTGTCTGTGTTGAGGGCCAACAGGCTTCCCGGGGTAAGCCGGTGTCGACGATACTCTTCCCGTACTGTCTGTAGTGAACAGGCCGTCAAACATCGAGGTTTTGGTTGACAAACAAGTTGATGCTCGATGAACCTAGTCGGGTGCAGCACCATTCGTTCCGATGTTGGATTCGACACATCGCGGCGACCCACGCAGTTCATCTTGAGACATCGAAAACGAAGGGAGTCTGATCCGTGCAGCAGTTCAACCTCGGGAAGTGGGCGAAAAAGTGTTGGTCGGCGGCTTTGCTCGGTGCCGGTCTTCTGGCGGCGTCATCTTCCCTTTCGGCAGAAGAACCACGGTTCACCTTCGTGCAGCCGGGTGCGGATCGACTTCGCGAAGACCTGAAGTATCTGGTCAACCTGTCTCCCCCCGCTCTGAAGAAAGAGTGGGAGAACCTCGACGCGACACTCGAAAGCTTTCTGGCCGGTGTCGATGGCAAAACGCCAATCAGGGTGGATGTGCTGCTGGGCGACAAGGAGATTTTCTACCAGCTCAATTTCCCGATCACAAAGCTCGAGGGGCGGGATGGCTTTCTCGACAACGTTGCTTCATTCGGGTACACGGTCAAGAAGAACGCTGCCGGTCATTACGATCTGACCGAGCAGGGCGCCTCAAAGCGTAAGTACTTCCTCCGCACCAACGGCAAGTACGCCATGCTGGGCCAGCGTTTGCAGGATATTCCCGCCAACGCCCCCGATCCCGGCAAGCAGGCGGCGGCTCTTCTTGGCGGTTCGCAGGATATCGTCGCCGATCTGAAGAACGATCCCTCGACGCTGGCACAGCGCCAAACCGACTTCGCCAAGCTGCGGACCGAACTCGAAGCGGCGGTCAAATTCAAGCGGGACGAAGCCAAGGAGGTCTTTGAACTCCGCAAGCTGGTGACGGCCCATCAATTGGCCGAACTGCAGCGTTTCATCGTCGAGTCGGAGCATCTGCAGGGGACTTGGACAACAGATATTGCCGGAACCAAAGGTGTTGGCACCTTCCTGTTGAGGGCAATTCCGGGAACGGATCTCGCGACCAGCATCGATTTGCTGGGCACCAAGGAAAGTGCATTCTCCGCCATCAAGTTGCATGAAAAGCCGGTCATCTCCGGCAAGATTTGCTTCGAAATCGACGAGCTTCGCAAGAAGCACGCCGCCGAACTTTACCCGGTGATGAACGCCGCGATTGGCGTGAACATCGAAGGGCGGCCAAATCTGACCGCCGAGGGCAAAGCAGCCGCCAAGGAGTTCTCCAACGAGTTTTTTGCCCAGCTGACATCAGGCATTCCCATGGGTGTGCTGGACGCCTACATCGATCTTCATGAAATCGACGGGGGTGTCCACAACATGACGTGCGGCATCCTCGCCGCCGACACCTCTTCCGTGGCCAAGTTGACCACCTTGCTGCCGAAGATTCGCGACGACTGGAAGGTCGAAACCGATGTCGCCGAGCATGCCGGTGTGAAGATCCACAAACTGACATTCCCCGCCCGGCGTCTCGAAGGGTTCCAATCGGTCTTCGGCAAGGATCAGTCGGATCTGCTGATTGGTGTTGGCAAGGAGATCGTCTGGGGTGCCGCCGGCAAGGGCGCGATGGATGAGCTCAAGGCGGCGATTGATACCCACGCCGCCGGACCGAAGGCCGTCAACCCGGTGGTGCTCTCGGGGACGATCAAGTTCGGCCCGACCGTCCGGGTGCTGGAGATCTTCCGCGACAACACGCCCGTCGTGAAGACCGGCAAGACCAAGGCGGAACTCGATCGCATTAAGAAGATCGAAAACCTCCGCAAGCTCGCGGTGGACGCCTTCGCCGAAGGGGACGACCTCTTCACCTTCAGCCTGGAACGCAAGGACAAGGATGTGGTCGGCGAGATCAACGCCAACCAGGGGATCCTGCGATACGTTGGCTCGGTGATCGCGAACTTCTCGAAGGAAGCCCTGCGATAATTCTCGACTTTGAAAGTCAGCCCTTCTCAACAGGCTGACCATGAAAAACTCCCGGCGTTTTCCTCAACGCCGGGAGTTTGAATTTCCACTGGCAAGTAACGAAGGCATGAATTCACTGTGGCCTCACGCGGCGGCCGAGGAGTCCTGATTGCCGTTCGCGCGATTCCCCAGAAGCTTCAAGATCACATCGGCGGTGCGCGACATGGCACCCGTCTGGACCACCTCCCGGCGGATCGCATCGAGTTCGTCCAGCTTCGCATTCAAGACGGCGGGACTGGCCAGCCAAGGGGTGAGTGCGTCGGCCAATTGAACACCCGCTGTGGGCGACTCGCCCGAGAAAAGCAGTTCCGGGAACACCCGACGGCTGGCCATCAAATTGGGAAGCGAGAAATGCGCCACGTCGATGACTTGGCGGCCGATCCAATGCGTCAGCTTGCTACAGGAATAGAACGTCACATAGGGCGTCCGGCGGGCCAGAAGTTCGAGAGCCACGGATCCCGAGACAACCATCGCGCAGTCGGCGAGATCGATGATCTCGGGGGTGCGACCCACGAAGAAATTCATCCGCAGGCCACCACCGGTCTTCACGAATTCCTCGCTGCACCACTGCTTCTGCTTCTCCTTGTAGCTCGCCACAAAGAAGGTGAGGTCGTCGAAGCGATCGTTGAGCAGCCGGGCCGCTTCGAGCAAGCGGGGCCAGTTGTGGGTCACCTCATGCCCGCGTGAACCCGGCAGAAGCGCGATCGAACGACCGTGCGACGGCTTCCATTCGCGAATGAAGGCTTGATCCAGCGGATGATGCGCCACTTCGTCGAAAAACGGATGGCCGACATTGGTGACGGCCACGTTCTGCTTCGCGTACCACTCGGTCTCGAATTGGAGACCGGAGAGGACATGGTCGACCGTCCGCTTGAGCTTGTGAATTCTCCAGCCGCCCCACGCCCACATCTGGGGAGGCATGAAATAGTAGACGGGGATTCCCAACGACTTGGCCGCTTTGGCGATGTGCCAATTGAAGCCGGGGAAGTCGATCAGAATGACGGCATCGGGTTTGTGCTTCTGAAGATGGGCCCGCGCCTGGCGAAAGACGCTGTAGAACTTTGAAAGCAGCGGCAGAACGCGGAAGATCCCCATGACGGCCAGGTTCGTCAACGGGTAGATCACGTCGCAGCCCGCGACTTCCATCGCCGGCCCCCCCAGCCCGCTCACCTTGAGGCCGGGAACACGATGCTGCAACGCGCGAATCAGATGGGCGGCGTGCTGATCGCCACTTGGCTCACCCACCGAGAAGAAGAGATGCATATCGATCGTCCCTGACGAAACTGTTCCCGCGACGCCGGGGCGTTGTTGGGAACCTGTGAAAACGATCTCGCCATCCTGTCCGAGATCCGCTGGGGGCAGATCGTCCGATGGATGGCGATTGAGGTCAAGGCGAGTCTGCCGCAGGATCTGCCACGGGAAGAGGCTTAGGCCGCTTCGCGCTCCCCTTGGGGAGTGCGGTTTTGCAGCAAGGGGACGACCTGTCCGAGGAGCTGCTTCATTTCCGACACGACGCCCATCTCGAGCTCTTCGGTCGAAATCCCTTCGCAGGCCTGGTAGCAGGCGTAGATCCGTCGGACGAGTTCGCGGTTGCCTTCGGTGTCGACACCGTGCAACTCGCCATCGGTGGAGAGAACGAACATCGGTGCGGATGTCGGTTCCATCGCAACGCTTTCTGTTGGAGGCTGCTCCGCCGGGTTCATCGGCCATCGAGAGACAAGTCTCGGGCCTTGGCGGAGAATGATCTTTTCGGGAGATCGACCTTTCACACCTAGCAGTCGCAATGGAATGATCCGACTTTGACGAATGGGGCGACTTTCAGGTGAAAGCTGCGATCGTTGATCGGTGAAAGCTGCCGACAGACCTGTCTCCGGCGGACTCGTCAGGTCGAGATGGAACTTCGCACTTCCTTTTCGCTCCGGGGGGTGGGATTATCAGCAGAGGTTGATCAGCCAAGGTTGATGTGTTCGGTGGGGAACTGTTCTTTGTGAGGTAAACGCGTGGATCAGGAGAGTTTGAGGTGGCTGCAGGACGGACAGGGGCGATTACCCGTCTGCATGTGGTCTTACACCACCGACGCACCGCTGGCCGACTTCAAACTCGCCCGCGAGACGGGCGAGATCGTTGCCAGTGACCACTCGGGCGGGGTCTATTTGCTCGATTCCGACGGGCAGGTGCGATCGCTGACCCGGCTCGGGCAGGTCGCCCGTGAAGTCGCCATTTCCGACAACGGGGCTGCCATCGCTGTTGTCTCGGGGCCGAGTTCCCTTTCGCTGATGACCAGGCGGCTGGCTTTCCAATGGACGAGGCAACTCCCCGATTCCATCCTTTCCCTGGCACTCGCTCCTTACGGCGAACATGTCGCGGTCTCGCTGACGGATGGATGGTCGGTCATCTACACGCAAGCCAACAAGAAGCATGCCACTTTCCAAACCCCAAGGCCGCTGAAGCACATCGCGTTTCTGGGAACGGAGCCCGCCCTGGTGGGAGCAGCGGAATACGGGCTGGTCTCCAAAGTGCGACTCGACGGCCAGATCCAGTGGTCGGAATCGCTCTGGTCGACGGTCGGTGGCCTCTCCGCCACGGGGAACGGTGAGTCAATCCTCCTGGCAGGCTACATGCACGGCTTGCAGATGTTCGGGAGCGATGGGGCCGCCGCTGGAACATTGATGCTCGATGGCACAGCCAGCCATGTCGGGCAGAGCTATCACAGCCATCGCATCTACTCCGCCACGCTCGAACAGCATCTGGCCTGCATGAGTAAGACAGGCGACCTGGTCTATCTGCTGGTGCTACCCGAACCGCTGCTGAAGATGCAGGTGACGGCTCTGGGCGACGCGGTGATCGTCGGGTTCTCTTCGGGCCGCATCATGAAACTTGCCATGCTCTGAAAACCGCGTTGGATCCGCGATGCGGGCCAGACTTGATTGATATTCCACACGACTTGCGAATCACGGGATAGGCCTATGAATCCACTCTGGCAAAAACAGCTTTCCCGTCGGCATATCCTGCGGGGGGCCGGAGCTATGCTGGCCCTTCCACTGTTGGATGCCATGCTGCCGCGAGGCTTCGCGGCCCCCTCGCAGTTCAAGGCCTGGAAGGCATCACCGGGTGCTCAACCCAGGATGATCTGCTGTTATGTCCCCAATGGCGTGAACATTCTCGAATGGGTGCCCGAAACGACAGGGAAGGACTACAAACTCTCGCCCACGCTCGAAGTGTTGGCGGCCCATCGCAACGACTTCACGGTTCTCTCCGGACTGGGGCATCCCCACTCCCAGGGAGGGCACAGCGGAGCCGACACCTGGTTGACGGGTGCGAATCTGCAGGCGGTGCCGGGGGCGGATTACACCAACAGCCTGTCGGTCGACCAGTTGATCGCCCGGACCCACGGCATCCACACACGCTACGGCTCCCTGCAATTGGGGGATCAATCGGGAACAGGGAGTGCCGGGCACAGCCACACGTTGTCTTTCGATGGGAACGGCACTCCGCTGCCGACCGAGAACTCGCCACGGCGGTTGTTCGATCGTCTGTTCGTTCCCGAATCGGCCGCCGATAAGGCGGCGACTTTGCGGCGGATCGCGGAGAAAAAATCGATCCTCGACAGCGTGCTGGCGGAAGCGAAATCGCTGGAGAAGACACTCGCCGTGCGAGACAAACGGAAGCTGGACGAATACCTGAGCAGCGTCCGCAGCACCGAGGAGCAGGTCGCTCGGATGGAAGCGTGGATCGACCGTCCGAAGGCCAAGGTGGAGGAATTGAATCTCCAGTTGGGCAGCCAGCCCGGCAACGCCCATGATCGACCCATGTGGATCGATGTCATGCTGGAACTGACCTATCTGGCGTTCCTCACCGATACGACCCGGGTAGTGACCTTCGAGTGGTCGCGCGAGGCGGGTGGGTACGGCGGCGGCGGTGAGAACCACCACGAGTTGTCGCATCACGGGGGCGACGCCGGGATGCTGGCCAAGCTAGCGAACATCGACCGCTTCCACCTCTCGAAGCTCGGCCGGTTCATGAGCCTGCTCAAAGAAACGGGAGAAGCCGGTGGGAACATGCTCGACCAGACGATGCTGGTTTATGGCTGCGGCATGAACTCGGGCCGAGGGGGCGAACACTCCCCGAAGAACCTGCCGCTTCTTGTGGCGGGTGGTGGGAAACTGGGCCTCAAGCACGGCCAGCACCTCGCCTTCGACACGGCCAAGCATCCTCCGCTTTCCAACGTACTGCTGACATTGGCCCAGCGGATGGGCGTGGAGACCGACCGCTTCTCCGATGCGACCGGGACGCTTTCGGGGCTGGTCTGATTGCTGAAGAGGAATTGTTCACTCAGGCATGTCAGGTGGCCTGGACGGGTACTCCAGCATTCCGAGTTGGTGAGCGACGGCTGCCCCAGGGTTCAGTCAAATCCAAGAAGTAGACTTTCATGATCTCAATGGCGATGACATTGGCCGAGATGATGATCAATCCGGTTTTCATTACCGGGACGACCCTCGGCAAAGAACCGGATGCGTTCCCCTATGCGAGCAGCAGCCGCAATTTCATCGGCGGTGAACGAGTGAAGCCACGTTTACTTCACAGTCACCGCCGCCGCTTGCCCAGCCGCCAGTTTCTTTGACTTCCACTGCTCGAAGCGATCCCATCCTTTGTCGAGAAACGCGGCAAACTCGCCGTCATTACGTTCCAATCCCTTGTAGACCGCGAGGACTTCCCGACCGTCAGGTGACACGATGGCAGAGAGCGGACAAGTGATGTCATTGAACCACTGAGCCTGCAAATCAAGACTTCGTTCCAGAAGCTGTTTCGCATAGTTCTCGTCGGTGATCATGGGCACTTTGTCGACGAAAAGTTGTGTGAGCACGAACCTCTGCATTCGGGAGCGGTTTGCCTCCTGGCCCATCTTTTGTTCCATGAATAGGCTGTTGATGTCATTGATGCTCGTGACATGAAAGAGCAATGGTTGTTTCCGACGATCCGCATGCCGGACGGCACGATCTGAATCCAAGGCAAATTTCAGACCCTCAGTCTCCCGCATCGGCCCCAATACTTCACTGTCTTTAGCGACAGGTTTATTCAGTTGAGACGGAGGCGGGACCGAGTTTTTCTGGGAGACTTCAGCAGCCTTTTTTCCAGCCGCCAGCTTCTTCGACTTCCACTGCTCGAAGCTATCCCAGCCCTTGTCGAGGAAGGCGGCGAACTCGCCCTCCTTCCGCTCCAATCCTTTGTAAGACGCAAGGATCGTTTTCCCGTCGGGGCTCACAACAGCATAGGCGGGCAGCGAGACATCCCCGAACCATTTCACTTGCAGCTCGAGATTTCGTTCCAACAGACTCTCCGCATATTTCTTGTCGGTGATGACGGGCACCTTGTCGGCGAAGAGTTGTGTGAGAACGAACTTCTGGAGACGGGAATGATTGGCTTCTTGGCCCATCTTCTTTTCCATCAAACGGCAGTTGATGCAGTTCACGCCTGTGAAATCGAAGAACAATGGGCGTTGCTCGTTTTGGGCATGCTGGATGGCGCGATCCACGTCCAGGGCGAACTTCAGATCCTCATGCATCAGTACCGGCCCCAATTCGTCACTGTCCTTTGTGGCTGACTTGTTCAGTTGAGGAGGCGCGAAGGCCAGAATCTGGGGCATGAGCGCCCCGCCGGTTTTTTCGGGGGTGAGCACCCCCACCATCAGAAAGAGCGACAGTCCCAAGAAGGATGTTCCCGCCAGAGCCTGCAGTGGCGAGATGCGATCCTGCGGCTGATCGTGCGAAAGGTGGAACACCCCCAGCAGATACAACCCGGCAGTAATTGACAACACGCTCCAAGCCACCATCACGAACGCGAAATCGAAGAGGATCGGCTGTGGATTCATCGACAAATCAGCCACGCTGAAGAACTTGATGGCTGCACCGATTTCGACGAAACCCAGCACCACCTTGAGAGTGAACAACCAGCCGCCGCTTTTGGGGAGTTTTCGCAGCATGCCTGGGAAGAGGGCGAGGAAGAAGAACGGGAGTGCGAAGGCCGTCGAGAAAGCGAGCATTCCCAAAATCGGCCAGAGCACATCCCCTTGCGAGGCGGCCACCAGGATCGTCCCGGCGACGGGGAAGGTGCAGGTGAATGATGTCAGGGTGAATGTCAGGGCCATGAAGATGACGCCCAGATATCCACCGGCGGATTCCTGATTGGCGGTGTAGGTCAGTAGCCACGATGGGGGCTGAATCTCAAACAGGCCCAGCATGCTCAAACCAAAGGCGACAAAAACTGCACCGATCGCGAAGTTCATCCAAGGGTTGTTGGCCAATTGCGTGAGGAAAGTCGCTCCGAAGATCACGGAGAGACCGACGCCGAGCATGGTGAACGTGGCGATGATCGAAAGACAGTAGACAACGGCCAAGCCCAACGATTTGCCGTGGCCTTGCTTGAGGAAGAAACCGACGGTGATCGGCACCATGGGAAAGGCGCAGGGTGTCAACAAGGCCAGCCAGCCCGCGAGGAATGCGGTCACAAGGTAGCCGATCGTTCCCGGTGCGATTGAGCCTTCCTGCATTACCGAATTGTCAAACTCCGTGTCGTTTTGCTCGAAGGGAACTGTTGGAGGGGTGGCTGCAACGTGCTCGTCATCCGGCGGGAGGGGAGCCTTTCCAGTTTCACCGACCACGCTTCCATCGCGCGGCGTCATTGCAGTCACCGGCGGGGCTATGGCTTCTGCCTCGTCCTGTGCCCCGAGGGCGAAGGAAAACTTGGGCATGGGGACGCAGGAGCCTTTGGTGCAGGCTTGCGAGCGGATGACGCCCTTCAAACCGTAGACGCCGGGGGCTTGCCCTTCGGCCACCAGAAAGGGCTTTGTCCAGGTCACCTTGTCGTAGTAGACCTCCAGCGGCCCACCGTCGCCCGGTTCGATCTCGTGGGGATGATCCGGCGTGAAGGGGCCGGCTTCCGTCAGTCCGGAGAGGCCGTCGAAATCGACGATCGTGGCCGCTCCGCCGTGGCCGTCGGGCTGCGTCATTGAGAACGTGTGGTAGTTGGGATCGATCTTGGCGATGATCTGCAGCGAGACTTTCTCGCCCGGTTTGGCGTCCGTTGGCGTCAGCTTGACGGTGAACTCCATCGGTTGTGGTTTAACGCCCCGTTTCAATCGTTCGGTGACTTCAAAGGGGAGCATCACCGGCGGAGTGGCTGCCGGGGCGGATGTCGCGTTCGGCCCTGCCATTTCGGCGGGATAATCGCCTTCGAGCTTGGCGGCGAACTTGATGGCGGGGATGATCGGCAAGCATTGGCCACCTTCCCCGGCACTGCAGTATTGGCCTTCCAGTGAGCCGGTGATGGCGAGTGAACCGAGCGCCACCGCTGGTTCCAGTTCCAGAGTCTGCGTCCAGGTGGCGGAATCATAGATTTTGAACAGATCGACCCCGAAGAGGGGTTCAAAGACCTTTTGCGGCGGCTTGGCCGAGGCGAATTCGCCGAGAGCCTTCACACCCGGCGGGAGCTTGGTCTTGATCTGCGTGCGGCCGTCGAACTTTCCTTGAACGTCGTAGATGTAGTAGCCGGTCGGCAGATCGGCGGTGACATCCAACTGGGCCCGCCTTTTGCTGGCGACATCAGGGAGCAGTGTGAGCCGGGCGGAGATCTCGGGCTTCGAAACGGCTCCCCCGAGATCCGCCTCGCCAAAAAGATCTTCAAACTGGGCCACGGCGGGCTGTGTGGAGGCCATCCAGAGCACCACACTTGTGCACAGCAGCAAGAACCACCGTCCCAGTGAAAGTGACGTGATGCAAGCTGTCCCAATCCGGGCATTGGCGTCCAATGGCTGTGCAAGCAAGAAGCAGGAAGTGGCAGGCATAAGGTGGTCCGCAAGGCAGGGGGGCAAGTTCGTCGGGCGAGGTGGCCAGTGGATGGAAGTGAAACGGGCGCCTCTGTTTCATCTCAGATCTATAGCACACATCCCCCGTGACGAGTTCAGTGACGAATTCCGGCAGGTTGAGTGAATCTTACCGTAAAGCTTACAAAACTTCGGCTGAATTCGCTGAGCGTTCCGCAGGATGCCACTGTACGCACGGATTGTGCCAATCACAAAGTGTCTGAGGCGTGAGATTCTGGTTCCCTCTTCATCAGATCGCTTTTGTGGCCAGTCCCAGACGGCTTCACCGAAGATTTCGAGAAGATGGTCTTCGTGCGGAATGCGGAGCTTGTCACCCCCTCGGGAGCGCGCTACCATTTCTTTTGATCCTTCGGGATCTGTGCATCCCCTGCGGTGCGCGTGATGAGCCAAATGCGTTGACCCTACAATCATTGTTTAGGATGTCGGATCCGTCTGGCCGCGTGTATATCCGATGCTGCTCACGCAGCCTCTCGGCTCACACAACCTGGGCGTTCGGCATCCACCTGAACATTAAGGGTTCAGAAAACCATCAGTGCTCACACGGCTCGCGCGGAGGTTGCACTTCCTTTTTGACACAGCTTTGATCCGATCATGGCACTCACGGGGTGGCATGACCCTGAAGCATCGTCCGAAGAATACCGCGAAGGGTGTGGTCTTCTTCTTTGATTGTGCGGCATGGGTGCATCGTCGAGGCTTGGGAAGACTTGCCTCGTTGGACACGCTCTAATGCGAGGTCTCGATTGACTGCATGAGAGTATCCTGCGGTCGCCCCACTGCGTGTCAGGTGCTGCATGTCTCTCTTCGCCAGTATCGAGGCGTCTCATCTCGACGACGCCAAACCGCTTGCCGCCCGCATGCGGCCCCGCACGCTCGATGAATTCTTCGGTCAATCGCATGTCCTGGGAGAAGGGACACTCCTCCGCCGGATGCTTTTGGCTGACCGCATTCAATCGGTGGTCTTCTACGGCCCCCCTGGCGTGGGGAAGACGACACTCGCGGAATTGATCGCCAAAAGTTCCCAGCGGCGATTCGTAGCCCTCAACGCGGCTGCCACGGGGGTCAAGGAACTGCGCGAAGCCCTCGACGACGCTCGCCAGCGGCTCGAATCGGGCGGGGGCAAGACACTGCTCTTCGTCGATGAACTGCACCATTTCAACAAGCAGCAGCAGAATGTCTTGTTGCCGGATGTCGAACAGGGGGTCGTCTCCTTGGTGGCGGCCACGACGGCCAATCCGTTCTTCGCACTGATCGCGCCGCTGCTCAGCCGCAGCCAGATCTTCGAGCTCAAACCTCTTTCAGCCGACGAGATCAAGGCCGTTGTCCAGCAGGCACTGGCCGATCGCGACCGGGGTTACGGCCAGCGGAAGCTCGACGTTCCGGATGATGTCCTCGACTTCCTTGCCGCCAGCAGCGATGGCGACGCCCGCCGGGCCTTGGGCGCACTGGAGATCGCGGTCGAATCGCTGGGACCGAGCCAGCGGGCCCTCACGATCGAGATCGCACAGGAGTCTTTGCAAAAGAAGGCGATCCGTTACGACAAAAGCGGCGACGACCATTACGACGTGATCAGCGCGTTCATCAAAAGTATGCGTGGTAGCGACGCCGACGCGACGATCTATTGGCTGGCCCGCATGCTCGAAGCGGGTGAGGAACCCCGGTTCATCGCCCGGCGGATCGTCATCGCCGCCAGCGAGGATGTCGGTCTGGCAGATCCGCAAGCTCTGGTGGTGGCGATGGCCGCCGCCCAGGCGCTGGAGATGATTGGCCTGCCGGAGGGTCGCATCCCTTTAGCCCAGGCCGCCCTCTATGTGGCGATGGCTCCCAAGTCGAACGCTTCCTACAACGCGATCAACGAGGCCTTGGGCGATATCCGGAAGCAATACATCCTCCCCGTCCCCAACCACTTGCGGGACGGCCACTACCCCGGCGCGAAACGGCTGGGCCACGGCGAAGGCTACATCTATCCCCACGACGCCCCCGGCGGCTGGGTCAAGCAG
>PNLE01000033.1 GCA_013822855.1 Planctomyces sp. | reverse complement strand
TCCTCGTACTTGAAGTCCATCTTCACGGGATGCATCTGGTACTGCATGCCGGGCCTCTTGGTGGAGAAGCGGAGCGATATCGATTCGCTGGGCTGGATACGGAAGATCAGCGTGTTGGGCCTGGCGCTCACCAGGTCGCAGATATCCCCTTCGCACTCGACCGTGCTGAACAGGTTCAGCGGCGGGAGTTTGAACTGGATGGCGATTTCCGAGACGCGCTTGGGCAGCCGCTTGCCCGTACGGAGATAGAACGGGACACCGGCCCAGCGCCAGTTGTCGATCTCAACCTTCATGGCGACATAGGTCTCGGTGCGGGAATCGGGTGCGATTCGGTCCTCGGAGAGGTAACTGGTCGCCGCCTGGCCATCGACCATCCCGGCGGAGTACTGCCCTGGTACCACCCAGGAAGTGATGTCCCCCTTGTTGCCGGGACGCAGGCACTTGAGAACCTTCAGCTTTTCGTCATGCAAATCGGAGGCGAGGAACCTGGCGGGTGGCTCCATGCCGATCAGGCACAGCAGTTGGAGCACATGGTTCTGCAACACGTCTCGGAGCGCGCCTGACTTGTCGTAGTACCCACCTCGGCCGCGTTCCATCCCCTGCGATTCGGCGACTGTGATCTGGATATGCTCCACGTGACTACGATTGAGGAGCGGTTCGAAGATCGAGTTGCCGAATCGGAAAAGCAGGATGTTCTGGACGGTTTCCTTACCCAGATAATGATCGATGCGGTAGATCTGATCCTCACGCAGCAGCCTTTTGAGGTTGGCGCTGAGTTGCAGGGAGGAGGCCAGATCGTGGCCGAACGGCTTTTCGAAGACGACGCGGAGCCAGCGTTCGTCATCGCGGTCGGGGATCATACCGGCCAGTGAAAGATGTTCCACCGCCGGCAGGAAGAGATCGGGCGAGGTGGCCATGTAGATGACGCGGTTGGGCGGGAGGCCAGCCGTCGCCTCGATCTGCTTGAGATCGTTGTCGAGACCTTCGTACTCGTTGGCATCCGAGATGTCGGTCTGGCGATAGAACAGCCGGGCAGAGAATTTCTCCCACTTTTCGGCGGGGATGTTGCCATCACGAACGGCGGTGCTGATCGCCTCGTAGATCTCTTTGCGGAAGTCCTCGTTGGTCTTTTCCCGACGGGCGACACCAACGATGGGCGAAGTGTCACTGAGGTAACCGTCGTTCCACAGGTCGTACAACGCGGGGAGTAGCTTGCGGGCGGTCAGGTCACCGGAAGCCCCGAAGATGACGACGGTGGCCTGCGGCGTGGTCGTGGACTGACCGGTCATGAATGCGTTCCTCAGTGGGAAATTGGTGGCTGGGGAGTGTGGACGTCAGTTGATCGCGTCAACCGATCTCATCAAACACCGCATCGTGCCAAGCCACGAGAGATTCAGCAACTCGTGTGTCGAGTCTCGTGACTGGCGAGGTTTTCCCGTTCCGAATGAATTGACGGCTGTAGAGATTCAACAGGCTTTGGGGGAAATTGCCAGGAAACCACAGTGTCATTGAGTCGCTGGCTCACTTAGCTTCCGCATCTTTATTCCTTGAGCAAAGGCGGCCTCAGAGGAGCTGGGGGGTGTTTTTTGAGAATGAAATGATGTCCTGTTCCATCTCAGATTCTCATCCGACATTTCCGCATTTGTGAGAGGCTTTAGTTTTCTTAAGGAAAAGTTCAGGTAGATTTTCGGTTGAATGCTCTTGCCAACTGTTCTTGCGCGAAGTCCAATCGGATTTCGTCGATCTGACGATTGTTCATCGGAAGTTCTTCCAATTGTCGGTCAGAGCGACATTCCTGTCGATACCACCGACAGACCCTTTCGTTTCCCATCTCCCTTCGGTCTTTATTGCGAGCCTATCTTGAGACAGTATGACTTTGAAAGCAGCGTCGGATATTGGTTGGGAACCGCCACCCAGAGCTACCAGCGCGCGTTGAACGCCGAGCTGGAAAAGTATGGGATCACCTACCGACAGTCGCATGTCATCGGCTGGCTCGCCAAAGACAAGGAACTCTGCCAGACGGAGTTGGCCGAACGGATGATGATCGAACCGCCGACGCTTGTCCGTATTCTTGACCGCATGGAGCAGGCCAAGCTGATCGAACGGACGGAAGCCTACGGCGACCGCCGCAAGAAAATCATCCGGCTGTTGCCGGCCGCCGAGCCAATCTGGGAAAAGATCGTCGACTGCGTGATGGATGTCCGGGCCGTCGCCGTCGAAAACTTCACTGCCGATGAGATCCAGGCACTGATCGCGGGATTGAGAAAGGTGCATGAGAACGTGCTGGCGGAAACTCCCCAAGTTGTCCAAACCGTCTCCTGAAAGTTGGTGATGTTCGAGATCGCCATCCGTGCGACGCTGATGGCCTTGATATTGGCTATCGCCTTGCTGGTGAGTGCCGTCGTTGTCGACGTCGCACGAGGTCGAGGTGTTTCCAGTGGACGGATCGCGCTCCGCTTCGAGAAGGCGGTTCATCGAGAGATCGGGCGTTTGTTGGAAACTTTGGGAGTGATCAAGTAATTCTGCCTTCTGGTAGTCCACGTCGCTGTTTCGATGTGGCGGCATTTTTCTGCACGGGGCTTTTTCTGCAAGAGGATGGTTGCCTGTGATTGTCGACCTCTTGTCCCATGCGGCAAGCTATCGGGGGATCCATCCTGGTATTCAGCGTGCACTGGAGTTTCTGGCCACCGAGGAGTGTCAAGCACTTCCGCCAGGGCGCTACGAGATCGACGGCAAGGAACTGGTGGCGATCGTCGAAGAGTACTTGACGAAGCTGGCCCCACAGGCAGTCTGGGAATCCCATCGACGGCATGTGGATGTCCAGTATGTCGCGAGCGGCACCGAAGCGTTCGGCGTGGCGAATTCTCTGGACGCACTTCCTGTCAAGATGCCGTATTCGGAAGAGCGCGACGTCACCTTCTATGAGCCGGGCCATCAACGGCTGGTGGTGACGGCAGGAACATTCCTGGTCTTCTTTCCCCAGGATATCCACGCCCCCGGTTTGGCAGTGAGTGAGCCGTCGCCCGTTCGCAAGGTGGTCATGAAGGTGCGGGGAGACTGGTAGCCGGTCTCTCTTCCGCTGCTTGGCGAATCTTTTTCAGCCTTTGAATCCACGCGATGCGACATGCGAATCGACTGATGTTGGGTGCGAAGAATCATCCATCTTGGCAAGATATGGATGATGCGACATCGATCCAAAGATGCCTGCAATCGAACTCGGAACATCTGTCGACCCTTTTGGTCAATTCAGTTCGTACGACCGTTCTGCAAGACAGCAGTGCCGCCACACGGGCTGAGAGGGGCGTTGAATGCTGATTCCCGAACTGTTTCTGCGTGTCGCCAAGGTGGAGACTTACCTGCGGGGACAACTGCTGACCAACGCGAGCGGTTTTTTCTTTCGGTGGAAGTCGAAGCTGTATCTGATCACCAACCGTCATGTCTGCCGCGATGATGCCGTCGGTCACCAGCCGGATTCCCTCAAACTGCAATTGCATACCCATCGGGACGACCCCAAACAGAACGGCCCGCTGACGATTCCGCTCTACGAGAACAACCTTTCCCGATGGAAGGCGCATCCCAGCAATCGTGCGGAGATCGACGTCGTCGCGGTTCCCCTCGCCGATGACGCGTTGGAATCGAAGTATCAGTTTTCGAGTTTCGGCGCGGAGGATGTCCTGGGCTCCGACGAGACGTTGCCGCCCGGGCAGCAGGTGCTGATCATCGGGTTTCCACTGGGTTTCCACGATACGCTCCACAACCTGCCCTTGGTGCGGCAGGCGGTCGTGGCGAGTGAGTTCGCCCATCCCTTCAAGGGAGACCCATACTTTGTGACGGATGCCCGCACCCATCGCGGAACCAGCGGCTCTCCCGTCGTGACCAAATTGCGGCGGCCGACGGCGGTGGCAGGACAGTTCGAAGACCGCTGGTGCCTTCTGGGGGTTCATGCCGCCACGCTCGATGTCTCCAACCGTGATCCGCTCTACGACGATCGCCTCGGGCTGAACGTGACGTGGTACGCGAGCCTCATTCCGGAGATCATCGACGGGGCGATTCCCGCGAATCAGAAGGTGGTTACCAACCCGGAGCGGGGGAATACTTTACCGGCACCTCCCCTCCCCAATGGTGCGGCAGGCCTTGGTACCAATCCTCAATCTGGGATTGCCAGCCGCCCCGCGTCGTGATGAAGTGCTGAATATTCCATTTGTCGATCACGGTCTCCGTGGTCGCAGGCCCCCGGCCCAGGGGTGGGCGAGGGCCATTTAGGAGTCCATGGATGGACATGCTGATCATCAAAGGCGGTGTGCCGCTCGCGGGTGAAGTGCGACTTGCCGGTGCGAAAAACGCCGCCTTGCCGATCATGGCCGCCTCGCTGGCGGTGAGTGGTCGCACCACCTTGCATCGCGTGCCGCAGTTGGCTGACGTGAAAACGCTCCAGCAAGTGTTGGAATCGCTGGGTGCGGTCATTGAACGCGATCTCGACTCGGATCGACTGACCATCAACCCGCCGGTACGAACGACGGGCGTGGCCGCATACGAGTTAGTTCGCCGCATGCGGGCCAGTGTCTGCGTCCTAGGCCCGCTCCTGGCCCGCTGGGGCCGTGCGGTGGTCTCGCTGCCCGGGGGCTGCAATATCGGCCATCGGCCCATCGATCTGCATTTGAAAGGGCTGGCCGCCCTGGGGGCTGAGATCCGCATCGAACGGGGCTACGTGGTGGCCAACGCCGGCCGACTTCGAGGTGCTGACATCTACCTGGGAGGCCCGTTCGGAAGCACCGTCACGGGGACGGCGAACGTCATGAGTGCCGCCTGCCTCGCAAGCGGCACCACCCGCATCGCGGCGGCGGCCTGCGAGCCGGAAATCGTCGATCTGGGCAACTATCTCAATGCGGCGGGGGCGCGGATCAGCGGACACGGGACACCGGTCATCGAGATCGAAGGTGTCGAAGAGTTGCAGGCGGTCGAACACGCGGTGATTCCCGACCGCATCGAAGCGGGCACACTCATGGTCGCCGCTGCGGCCACTTGCGGCGATATTTTCATCGAAGGGGCGAAAACCCGGCATCTGTCGGCGGTCATCGACATCCTCCGTCAGATCGGTGTGAGCATCGAACCTGGGAAGGGGGCTTCCGGTTCGCGGGGGCTGCATGTTTCGGGCATGGCCGGGTTGTTGCCGACCGATTGCACCGCACTTCCCTATCCGGGCATTCCCACCGACCTGCAGGCCCAGTTGACTGCGCTGTTGTGCCTGGTGCCGGGAATCAGCGTGGTGACGGATAAAGTCTTCCCGGATCGCTTCATGCATGTGCCGGAGCTCATGCGGATGGGAGCGAGGATTCGTCGCGAAGGGGCCAGTGCCATCATCAGCGGGCCGGCCCATTTGAGCGGGACGAATGTCATGGCCTCGGATCTTCGCGCGAGTGCCGCACTGATGATCGCGGCCTTGGCGGCGGAAGGGGATTCGGTCATCCGCCGGGTTTATCATCTCGACCGGGGTTATGAACGATTGGATGAGAAACTGGTGCAACTCGGAGCCCGGATCACGCGAACTCCGGATCTCCCCGAAGCCTTGCCGGCCAGTCTGCGGGTGAACGAGGTTCCGGTGAGCGAGGGAACGGATGAGAGAGCCATGGCCCCGTTCGAGGTGCCAACACCCCATTTTTCGACGGTTGAAACATCATTGCCCATAGATATGGGCGGGCACGGGGAGTGATCCTTTTGCCGCGAAAAGAATCATTCGTGCCTCCCTTTGAATTCCAGATCTCCATGTCCGATGCCGCATCGCCCGCCGAACCCCATGAGGCCACCGCCTATCACGAAGCGGGGCATGCCGTCATGGCCCTGTATCTGGGGAGACCGGTTCACAAGGTGACGATCGAGCCGAACACGCAACGGTTGGGGCAGTGCAAGATCAACAAGGGGAGTTTCAAGCCCAGCCACGACATCCTCGAAGGGGAAATCCTGATCCTGTTGGCGGGAGCGGCGGCGGAGGCACGTTTCACCGGGGTCTACCACTGGGCGGCGGCAAGCAGCGATCTCCGACAGGTTCGCGTCTACTCCCTCATGCGGGCGGGCGGTCCGAAGCAAGTCGGGCGGTTGGAGCGGCGGATGCTCGACAAGACCGAGCATATCCTTTCACAACCAGGCCTTTGGTCAGCGGTGAAAGTCATCGCCGCAGAACTGATGAAGCTGACAACCATCAGCGGCCGGGCGGCGAAGCACCACTTCGAGCAGTGTATGCAAAAGGCTGATGGGTAAATGCGAAAGGGAATTGTCCCCTCTTGGTGATCGCCAAAAGAAAAGCCCGGCTTCTGCGAGAGAAGCCGGGCCATTCGATCTGTGAAGATCTGCCAGAAATGTGGGTGTACTCAGCCGGGTCGGCTTAAAATTCCTTGGCGTTGATCCACTTCATCATCTTGCGAAGATCGCGGCCGACCTTTTCGATCTGGTGCTCGCGTTCGCGGCGGCGGATGGCCTTGAAGCTGGCCTGGTTGACGCGGTTCTCGAGGAGCCAATCGCGGGCGAACTGGCCGCTTTGGATCTCGCCCAGGATCTTCTTCATCTCGAGCTTGGTTTCGGCGGTGATGATCCGCGGTCCACGGGTGTAATCACCGTATTCCGCTGTATTCGAGACGCTGTAGCGCATGTAGTTGAGGCCGCCCTGATAGAACAGGTCGACGATCAGCTTCATCTCGTGCATGCACTCGAAGTAAGCCATTTCTGGCTGGTAGCCGGCTTCGACGAGGACTTCAAACGCGGCCTTGATAAGGGCGCTGACACCACCGCAGAGGACAACCTGCTCGCCGAAGAGATCGGTTTCGGTCTCTTCCGCGAAGGTGGTTTCGATGACACCGCCACGGGTGCCGCCAATCCCCTTGGCATAGGCGAGGGCCAGCTTGCGGCTGTTGTCCGAAGCACCGGGCCAGAGGGCGATGAGCGAGGGAACCCCGCCACCCTTTTCATATTCACTGCGAACGAGGTGGCCCGGACCCTTGGGGGCGACCAGAGCGGCATCGACACCGGCAGGCGGGACGATCTGGCCAAAGTGGAGGTTGAAGCCGTGCGAGCAGAGGAGCAACGCATTGGGCTTGAGGTTGGGAAGGATCTCGGCCTTGTAGGTGTCGCCCTGAACTTCATCGGGCAAGAGGACGTTCACCAGATCGGCCTGCTTGACAGCTTCGGCTATCGAAACCGGCTTGAAGCCATGGCTGATGGCCAGATCGTAGTTCTTGCTGCCGGGGCGCTGTCCGATGACGACGTTGAGGCCGCTGTCACGGAGGTTCTGAGCCTGGGCGTGTCCCTGGCTGCCGTAACCGAGAATGGCGATCGTCTTGCCCTTGAGGAGGGAGAGATCGGCGTCGTCGTCGTAGTAAACCTTGACTGCCATGATGCTGCGGATCTTTCGTAGAGAGTCGATATCGAAGTCTGGCGGTGCCGAAGACTTGCCTGGGCCTTGTTTTCTCCGCGTTCACGGATCGGTGAGTCGCGTTGTCCACTGAATGCGGACAGATCGCAACTTTCAAGATCCGGAGACGATGTCATTCGCACTCTTTGATGGATGCGATGCTTCGCAGAGTTTAATCATTTTCGCCGGAATTTCAGCCGAAGCGAACGAGTTTGGAGAAAATGAGGGAAGGCTCGTCGTCGGATCTCGCTACTCGTGTGGATTTGAGGAGCTGTAAGTTCTTTGTGGCGGATAGTTTAGCGAACTCAAGGTGGTTGGCGAGATTAGACAGCCACTTCGACTTCGGCGGTGTCGTAGGGAGTGGGGGGCTTGAGGGCATCTTCGATCGACATGGAGGATTCGCGGGCGAGGGCGATTCGGCCGGTCCGCACCAGTTCGAGAATGCCGAAGGGGCGCATGAGATCGATGAAGGCGTCGATCTTTGTCTCGGGGCCAGAAAGTTCGATCATGACATGCTCGGCACCGACATCGACGATCTTCGCCCGGAAGATTTCGACCATCTCTTTGACACGAGAGAGGCCGCAATCGGCGATGGAAACCTTGAGGAGCATGAGGTCGCGTTCGACGATGTCCTGGTTGCCGTAATCCATCACCTTGACAACGGTGACGATCTTCTCCAGCTGCTTGCGGACCTGGTCGAGCACCTTGTTGTCGCCAGCAACAACGAAAGTAATTCGTGAAAAATCGCGACGCTCCGTCTCACCGACAGCCAAGCTCTCGATGTTGAAAGCGCGAGAGGCGAGCATCCCGGAGATATGGGCCAGAACACCGGGCTGGTTCATCACCATGGCCGACAACACATGCTTCATTGTGAACTCATTCTCTATTCAAACGGGAAGGCTTAAGGCGTGTGATGGCAGCGGAGGAATCGCAGGTCGAACTCTGAAAAGCAGACCCGAAGCACCGGCGCATCTCGTGACGTGCGGAAGAGACGAGATGAGGCAGCGACTTTGAGATCATGCCGCATCGGCCCCTGACACCAGATTCGGAGGAAAGTTCGCGATCTTTCCTCATGCGGAACGAGGCGATACCGCACCCAGTGCGTCAAGAGTCTAATGCTCCCAGAGACGTGCCACAACCGCTCGCCAAATGGACCTACGGTCTGAACATGATGCCGAGGTCGGTCAGTGGGCGAGAGAAGGCTTGAATGGGGTGCTGCGAGTTTACCAGAGTCTGAGTAACTGCGTTGCAATCACCGCGACTGACCGGCCATTACAGGGAGCGAAGTGCTGGCTGATGGAGTCGCTGATGAATCATCCCGGTTCGACTTGCGGGGCGGGACATCGGGCTTCGGAAAGCGATCGGCCTGAAACCAACGTTCAAACAGTGTGGCGTGGCGCAGCCGGGGGTCGTTGGCGGGAACTTGATGATGCTTGCCGCGGCGTGTCACCAGATCGAGGTGGCCGTCCACACTGACCGACTGAACGGCCCAGTACTTATCGACGTAGTAATTGTACGTCTCACCGTAAGGGGCCGGATGCACATCTTTCGCGCGAGGACCGGGATCGGTACTGAACTTGGTGATCCGAAAAACGACGAAGTCGCCAGCACGAAACTGAGCCATGAAAGCAGCCCTCAACCCTGTGCCCGACACAGCAGCCCTTGCGGTAAAGTTTGCCGCATTACTCAGTTCTACGACGAAAAGGGAGTCGGGACAAGTTCGATTCCGGACAGAAGTTGACTCGCAGTGAAATTCATCAAAAAAACGCGATCTCTCCACCGTTTATCCACAATTTGTTGACGACTTATCCACAATCGGCACGGTCGAAGATTTGATATTGAGTTACATTGTGGGTGATCACGAAATGGAGCAAACGATCTCACGGGTGGGGTTGGCAGAGTTATGTCCAGCGGTTTATAACAATTGATGATCTCACGAGTTGGGACGATTGAGGTGGGGCGGAGGCGTCTTGGGAGTACCGCATCTTGGACTTGGCAGATCTGGTCAGCGGAATTCGGATTGTCGAGCTGACTGCCAAGACGCGTCAGGGCGCGATTCGTACACTCGTTCAAGCGGCGAATTGGGATGATGACGGCATCAATCCCGAAAAGGTCCTCGAAGCGATTGAAGAGCGCGAGGCCGCCGCGCAAACCCTTGTAGCTAATGACTTTGCACTTCCACATGCCTTCATCGACTGGGAAGGCGACTTTCGCATTGTGCTGGGCCGGAGCAAATCGCGGGTCGATTACGGCGGACCAGCGGGAGTCAATGTCCAGCTCATCGTCCTGTTGGTCATCGGTCGGAAGCTCCAGCAGACGCATGTCGAAGTGTTGGCTGCACTGGCCGAACTCCTGAAGAGCCCGGAATTTCGACAGAGCATTATCGATGCGAAAGATGTCAAGGCGATCGATACCTTGCTGCTGACGCAAGCAGGCATTCAGCCAGAGAATCGCCCGGTTCGCGGTCCCAGCATTCCGCGACTGACAGTCAATATGGTGAAAAACGCCATTCAGTTGACGGAAAGTCTTGGAGCACAAGCACTTCTCTTAGCTGTCGAGCGGGTGGACAACGTGCCGTGGGAGGCGTTGTCGCCCTATAAAGGTCGGTTGCTGCTTATTACCTCCCAGCACTCGGAAGAGTTCGACCACAAGCGGGATGACATGCACATCTTCGATGTGGCACATGCTTCGCTTTCCCGGGCGGATCGCGCCAATCTGGGGTTATTGCTGGCCGCATCGAGTGGTTTGCTCACTGAGAAGAATAGTGTGGTGTGCGTCACCGGCCCGGATGGTCGGCGGTTGGACAGCATCAATGTCACCAAGCCCGAAGTTCATTTCCGGGCGATGCTGTCGGAGAAGAATCGCCGCGGCGGGGATGTGGTCCGTCCGGCCGTCATGCTCCGCGTGTTGACGCTGGCGATCGAGATCGCCGCCGAAGGGAGAGAGGCCCATCCCATCGGGGCACTGTTCGTCATTGGCGACTCGCGGCAGGTACTGCGTCACTCGCAGCAACTTGTGCTCAATCCGTTCCATGGCTATGCCCGGCAGCTTCGCAATGTGCTGGATCCCAGCCTGGCGGAAACGATGAAGGAGTTCGCCCTCATCGACGGGGCGTTCATTATCCAGGGGGATGGGACGGTCCTTTCCGCAGGGACGTATTTGACGCCGAAGTCGGCGTCGGGAAGTGTGGCCCACGGGTTGGGAGCGCGTCATCAAACGGCAGCCGCCATTTCGGCCCACACCCAGGCCATGGCCATCACGGTAAGTCAGTCGACGGGAACCGTGACAGTCTTCCGCAACGGCAGCGCGGTTCTCTCGCTCGAGCGCTCCGGCCGCACGAAGTGGTAGGCCGAGGTATCAAGAGCCGTTCGGCTGTCCCACTGATTCCTGGAAAAGGCTGCCATGCCCAGAATCACCCAACTCCAAGCGATCGACCTGCGTTTTCCCACATCGCGGCTGCTCGATGGCTCGGATGCCATGAATCCCGATCCGGATTATTCGGCGGCCTATGTCATCCTCACCACGGACGACCCCTCGCTTCCCACCGGTCACGGGATGACATTCACCATCGGACGCGGCAACGAGCTGTGTGTGGCGGCGATCGAGTCGCTGGGCCGGTTGGTGCTGGGCCGCGATCTGCGGGAGTTTACCAGTGCTCCCGGTCATTTCTGGCGCGAACTGACTGGCGATAGCCAACTGAGATGGCTGGGGCCGGAGAAGGGGGTGATTCATCTCGCCACGGCGGCGATTGTCAACGCCCTGTGGGATCTGTGGGCCAAGCTCGAGGGGAAACCTCTCTGGAAGCTGGTGACGGACTTCACGCCCGAGCAACTCGTGGCGTGTGTTGACTTCCGCTATCTGACGGATGCACTGACTCCCGAGGAAGCGATCGAGCGGCTGCATCAAAAGACCGCCGGCAAGGCTGAGCGGATCCAGCGTCTGCAGGCGACGGGCTATCCCGCCTACACCACGAGTGCCGGGTGGCTGGGCTACACGGATGACAAGCTCCGCCAGCTTTGCCGCAGTTCGCTGGCACAAGGTTGGGAGGTGTTCAAAGTCAAGGTGGGGCGAAACCTGGAGGACGACATCCGGCGGCTCCGCATTATTCGGGAAGAAATCGGCTCCGACCGGCGGTTGATGATCGATGCCAACCAGGTGTGGGATGTCCCCCAGGCGATTGAATGGGTAGGGGCGCTGGCCCAGTTCCAGCCGTGGTTCATCGAGGAGCCCACCAGTCCTGATGACGTGCTGGGCCATGCGGCCATCGCGAAAGCGGTCGCGCCCATCAAGGTCGCCACGGGGGAGCACTGCGCGAACCGTGTGATGTTCAAGCAGTTCCTGCAATCCGGCGCGGTGGGGGTGTGCCAGATCGACAGTTGCCGGCTGGGGGGAGTGAACGAGGTGCTCGCCGTGCTGCTATTGGCCGAGAAGTTCGGTGTCCCCGTTTGTCCGCATGCTGGCGGCGTGGGTCTGTGCGAGTATGTGCAGCATCTCTCGATGATTGACTACATCGCCATCAGTGGTTCTCTCGAAGACCGGCTGTGCGAACACGCGGGCCATCTGCACGAACACTTCATCCATCCGATCGTCATGAGAAGCGGGCACTACCAGATGCCGACCGCTCCGGGCTACAGCATCGAGATGCACCCAACGACGCTGGAGGCGTATCGGTTTCCGGGAGGGGAGGCTTGGTGTGGGGAGTTGATGGTTGATGGTTGATGGTTGATGGTTGATGGTTGGGGGAGAGTCAGTTCGCTACGCCGAGTCTCGACTCGACTTCGTGCGGATGATCGTGATGGCCGGCTGGTTCGACGTGGATGATGACATCGCGGAGCATCGGGTGGTGGGCCATGAGCCGCTCCTTGACCTCGTGGGCCAGCGCGTGGCCAGCGAAGACAGAGAGGGTGGCGGGCAGTTCGAGATGGAGTTCCGCGATCTGCTCGATGCCGGATTTCCTCACGCGGAATTTTTCGATCCCCACGACGCCGGGGACTTTTTCCACAGTTTCCCGCATGGATTCGATCACAGTTCCATCGACCTGGAGATCGAGCATTTCGCGGAGGCTTTGGCGGAAGAGGCTGGCCGCTGACACTCCGACTGCGACGACGACGACAAGGGAGGCGACTTCATCCGCCGCGATCCAGGTCTGGCCGCCAACGATGACCACCGACAGACCGATGAGAACCGCGAGGGAACAGAGGGCGTCGTTGCGGTGATCCCAGGCATGGGCCAGAAGTGCCGTGCTGCCTGTGTTGCGGGCGATCCGGATCTTATACCAGTAGAGCGACTCCTTGATGACGATGTTGGCAGCCGCCACTCCCAGAGTCCATATTGGGGGGACGGGATGGAGCACAAAGAGCCGTTCGACGGCTTCCCAACCCAGGAGCAGGCAGGACATGAGAATGAGCAGCGCCACATGCGAACCGGCGAGGGCCTCCGCTTTGGAATAGCCGTAGGGATGGTGGGGGTCGGCGGGCTTTTGTGAAAGATAGAGGGCGAAGATCACGGCGGAAGAGGTGACGCAATCGCTGATGGAATTGAAGGCATCCGCCAGAAGTGCGAACGACTGGCCGACGAGGCCGGCAATCAGCTTCATCACTCCGAGGCCGAGGTTGATCCACAAGCCGAGCCAGGCCGCGAAGAGCGCTTCGCGATAGAGCGCTTTGCGGACTCCCGCCGCACTGATCGAGGTGTTCGCCATCGACGAACCGGTTTGAATGGCAGCTGCGGGTGATGTTTCCGTGGGGGCGGTCATCGGGCTATTCCCGATTTGTTTCAGCGGGGAGTTGGAACGTGGGCCATTGGGCCGAACTTGCCGCGAGCAGGGGGTTGTTGGTCAGGTCGAAGTGCAGGGGAGTGATGGTGACATATCCATCGACCAGGGCGGCGACATCACTCCCTTCCACCAGTTGGTGCCCGTGGATCGGCTCCAGGCCGGTCCAATAATAGGTGCGTCCGCGCGGGTCGATCCGCTTTTCGAGGGTCTCGCGCTGGCGGCGGACACCCATGGATGTCATTTTCACGCCTTTGGGGCCGTTCGCGCGGGCGGTCTTCTCAAGAGTCACTTCCGGATCGCTGTCTTCAGGATCACTGTTCTCCGGATCGCTGTTCTCCGGAGCATTGGGCCAAGTGGGGAAATTGATGTTCCACAGGGATCCTTCCGGGGGATGCTGAGCGATGAGCTGCCGGATCAGTTCGGCTCCCATCCGCGCCGCCCTCGGGAAATGAGGTGGTGTGTTTCCGAGCCATTGGGACAGGGCGATCGATGTCACACCGAAGAACGCCCCTTCGATCGCGGCGGCCACCGTCCCCGAATAGAGGATGTTGATGCCGACATTCGCGCCGTGGTTGATGCCGCTGACGACAAGATCCGGCTTCGGCTGGGCGAGTTCCATGATCCCAAGTTTCACGCAATCGGCGGGGCTCCCCTCGACCTTCCAGCCGAAGAACTCGTCGTTGCGGTATTCGCGATGGGCCAGAAGGGGATGCAGGTAAGTGATCGAATGTCCCACGCCACTCTGCTCGACAGCCGGTGCGACAACCGTGACTTTCGCGAATTTGACCAGTTCCGCATGCAGGGCGTTGATCCCCGGGGCGTGGATCCCGTCGTCGTTAACGAGCAAAATGTGCATGGAAGCGGGCCCATCGGTTGTCGGTCTGCCAGAGCGATCTGGGGAACCAGCCATCCAGGGGTGATTCCCGCAGCACCATAGTGTCTTGGGCTGCCTGCCACCGCCAGTGACTAGCGGGTGCTGGGGGTGCGGCCATCGACCATCCGCACATCTCCCGAAACTTGAGCTAACGCCAGAAATGCGATCTCGGCTTCCAAGAGAAGCTTGGATTCGGTCGATCGGCAGGTCATGATTTGTGGAGAGTCAAATCGCGGGGACAGCATCTGGCAGAATCCAGCCAGTCGGGCGGTCGCTGCCCCTTTTTTCGGGACTTTTCGGTGTGACCGTCACGATGACGACCACCTCACCGCCGCAAGACGCGGAGCATGTTCTTCCACGAAGATTCGGCTCTGCGCTCATGATTTCGACCTATGCTTCGCCATATCCAGACCACGTTAAACCGTGCGTTCTGGGAGTTTTGTGTGATGACGCTGACGGTTTTCGAGCTCGGTCCCCTCCCGCCGAAAACTATTCCTTTGCAAGTCGTCTGTCAGGCTGCGCATAATGCCGGGCTGAGGGACTATGGGGGATTCAGCGATTCCACGGCTCAAAGGAAAAGAATTGAAGTCGGGGTGCGTGGTTCCTGTCGCCACGTTTCCAAGCGGCCCAAAGTTGAGATTTGCGGACATCGGAAAGCGTCTGGCCAGATGACCTTAGGTAGGTTTTTCGGACAGTCAAATTCCTCGATGGATCTCTTCTGAAGGTGGCTCGACTTGAAGATTGACTGTGAACACTGCCAACAACTCAGGGGGGAACTGCAATGAAGACTTATTGGATCGGTGCCGCGATCGCGCTGATCACCATGGCAAGTGGGCAATTTGCCGAAGCGGCCCGTTATTGCGGTGCCGCGAGTTACAGCTGTTGTCCGACAACGGCTTGCCAGCCCACAGCCTGCTACACGACGTGTCGAGTCGAACGGCAGACCTGCAGCCGAACGGTTTACGACACGGTTCAGGAACCTCAGCAGTTCACCGTCCAGCGCACTGTCTACGACCAGACTTTTGAAGACGTCCAGCAGACCTGTTACCGCAACGTGGTCGAAACGCAGTTCCGCGAAGAGTCCTACCAGGTCTCCCGCCCCGTCTACGAGACGAGCTGCCGGGAAGAGCGTTACACCGTGCAGAAGCCGGTCTTCGAGACCAGCTACCGCGATTGCAGTTACACAGTGCGCCGCCCCGTGTACGAAACGCAGATGCGGGAATGCCGCCGTGTCGTGCAGCGACCCGTGTTCGAGACGATCGAACGCGAATGCCGCCAGACCGTGATGCGTCAGGTGAGCGAGACGATCAACCAGGAACGCTGTTTCACCGTCAACGAGCCGGTGACGACCTTCCGCACGATTCGACAGGATTGCGGCCGCTGGACGACCCAGCAGGTTCAGCTTCCCGGCTACTGCTGCCCAACCATGGTGCCCGATGCTTGCGGTTGCCCCCGTTTGACCATGGTTCAGCGTCCCGGCCGGATTGTTTGCCGCCGGGTGTGGTGCCCGCAGATTGTCGAACGCCAGATTCCCTGCACAACGTATGTCGCCCGCCAGGTTCGCCAGTCGTGCCCCGTGACGGTTTGCCGTCTGGTGCCGGAAGTGGTGGTGACGAAGGTTCCCCAGCGAGTTTGCCGTATGACCTGCGAGACGGTTGTCGATCAGGTGCCGGTGCAGGTTTGCCGTTGGACCGAACAGGTTGTGGCTCAGAAGGTGCCCGTCCGGACCTGCAAAATGGTCAGCGAAGAATGCGTCCGCAAGATTCCTGTCCGGACCTGCAAGATGGTGTGCGAGACAAAGACCTGCCGCGTGCCGTTCTGTGTGACCCGTCAGGAGCCGTTCACCGTGACCCGCCGCGTGGCTCGTTGCGTGCCCCGCGTCGAGAACGTGAATTGCACCCGTTATGTGGCCCGCTGCGTGCCTCGTGAAGAGACGTACGAAGTGTGCCGGCTGGTTCCCCAGACGGTCTGCCCAACCACTGCCTGCAACACCGGTTGCGAAACCGGCGCTTGTGGAACCATGGCTCCTTCAACGGGTGCCCCGGTTCCCACTGACGCCGCCAAGCCACCGATTGCACCGATCCCGGAAACCACCCCCGCTCAGCCAGTCGCTCCCTCACCGAGCGTCTAGTCTGTGATGGATTGGAAGTTTCCGATTAACAACAAAAGAGCCGCCCAGCAGGAATGCTGGAGCGGCTTTTTGCTTGGATGGCTGTCACATGGTTCGCCGGGGAATGCCCCCGCCCTGTATCAAAATACAAGGTGGGTTCTCAGGCCGACGAGAATGGCGGTGTTGTTGGCGCGGGTGGCGGGGTCGATGACCTGCAGGTTGGGGGTGATGTTGAGCCACTTGGTCACGCCGACATTGTAGTAGGCTTCAATCCCTTGGTTGTTGGCCAAAGGGATGAAGGGGTCGACCGTGTTCTTGAGTTCGCTGCTGAGTTGGAAGTAGTAGTAGCCGACGCCAAAGGTGTCGAGTGGCCGGGACCTGAGGGGGCTGGAGCCACCGACACCCAACGTGGCCGACCAGCGGATCGGGTTAGGATTGCCGTCGGAGAGCCCGAACTGACCGAAGAGGCCCCAGCCACGTTTCGGATCGCAGGGATCCACCACCAGGTACTGGTCGAAGGCATAGAGCAATGACCACGAATTGCTGATCTTGGGAAGAATGGGCAACGGCCCGATCGGCGTATCGATATAGGCCGAAGGCTCCAATGCTGTCACGTCGCGGTTGGACCAACTGAAATAGAGCTGTTGATGCCCCGCACGATTGGCGATGTTCACGGGGACGTTGACTTCTCCAAAGATGGAGACGCCGTTGGCGAAGAGATCGTCGAACCCGCTGGTCGTGGGATGATTGACCGGATCCATGATCATCATGCTGAAGATGGGCTCCATTCCATCCAGAATGGCGAAGCCTGCACCAAGGGATGAGTAGGGGACGGTGCGGCCGAGAATCGGCGGCAACACGAACGCAGTGTTCATGAACTGCGTCTGGCCTTTGCCAGCGGCGAAGGTGTTGGTATAGCCATCGACGACGTTGATCTTGCCACCGAAGACGATGAACTGCTCACTCAGGAACTGGGTGACTTTCACCTGGGTGAGGGCGGTCACATCCTCATTTGGTACAGGGAACAAAAGCCCGGCGTTTGCGGGGCTCAGACCACCGACAAGGCCGTATGTGCTTTCGCCGTAGCGGCTTTCGCCGTGGAGATCGACGATCAACCCCTCCTGGACTCCCAGCTTCCCGCCGTCCATTGTGATGTAGTAATCGTTGCGGCCACCGTATTGAAACGTCTGCTCGCGCCCACCGGATGTGACACCCTGATAGTACTGGGTGGTGCTGAGATTGGCCGAGATTCCGTATTCCGCCAAGGCGGGACGCAGGCCGCCAGCGTCGCCAAGGAGCAGGGGACGCTCGGCAAGGCTGTCTGAAGAAACCGGTGCCGAGATGAACTGTGCCGTCAATTCGCCGGGTGCACAAAACGTCTCGCCGGTGTCGCAGAACAGGAGATCAAGGTTGTCCGCGCCCGCCACCACAGTGGATGAGAGCGCCAACAAACAGGCACCGAGCCAGCAGTTCAGGCGCAACATGATTCGACGAGCGCGCATCCGGAGTGCCTTCCCTGGCAGAACGATGGAACCGAATGTTCACCCGTATTGCTGACGAACATTCCCCGCCCTATCTTCTCGGCATGACTTGGGCCCAGCCGATGGGGGGACGGATTTTTCCACACGCCGAATCCGAAGATTGCAATCGATCTGTCGGTTGGGCAAACCTTGCTGGCAACTCACGGACGGGGGAGGCATTCCGACAACCGCACCATGCAAAATTATCTCTAAGAGCCGTTTGTGCTGAGCTGCTCTTTTGTGAATCAAGGCCGAGGGCTCATTGATTGTTTCGCTTCACGCTACCGACCCTCTCCCAGAAGGAAGCGTTGACTTCGGGGCAGAAGATCTCCAGCTGCGCTTTCATGCGGCGGACTTTGTTGCCCAAGATGGTGTCCTGCGGAATGCGTTCTTTAATGTATTCGCCGTCGACGATCAGGTTCGCGAAGACTTCGGCTTTGTCCTCCTCCACTCCCGTGGTGGCGTAGTGGTCCAGGAAGCCGGGGAGCGTGTTGGTCAGGACCGAAGTGTCCCGCATGTGCTGGGCATTGCGGCCTCCCGTGCCGTACTTGAAATCCGGCGGGTTGAGTGCGGCCCATTGGTCATCCCGGTAAACGCTGCCGTCGTCGCGGTAGTCGATGATGTGGAAGAACTCGTGGTGGATCACCTTCCGCAGGTAGGTCTTGCTGTCGGTGCCGCGGGCGATATCGAGGTAGAGCGTATTGTTCTGGAAATCCGGAATCGCGTTTCGTCGCTGTCCCGCGAAAGAGAGCTCGCGGCAGAAGACCACTTGCTTGAGTTTCGATCGCGAGACCAGTTCCGGGGGATAAATACCGAATTCCGATGCGAACAGGCCGGCGTAATTGTGAATGTCGTGGAGTTCGGCACTCCGGCCGTCGATCGTGCCGTGGGTGATCTTCACCGGAAAGGTGGGATTGGCCGTGATGATGGATATCTTGAAATCGGTGGCGATTCTTTCCAAGGGATGGAGATCGGCCGAGGCGGGGTGAGTTGTCGTCTCGCCCGCATGGGAGAAGGGCGATCCCGTCAACAGTGCTGCCAAAATGAAGAGTGCCAAAATGAGGAGACTCGCCACTCGGACTGCTCTTAAGGCTGCGAAGTTCAAATGGAGTTCCTCTTCGGCTGGGGCTGATGATCGGCCTTCGCGCAGATGGTGCCAGACTGGAAGATCAGTTCACCTCACGATTCCCTGAGTGAGAAAATCGTATCCTTGAGATCTGGCTTAGAGCTACGAAAAAAGGGAGTTGTCCCCGCTTGCCGCTGTTCTGCTCCGACATTATGACCGCAGCACTCGCAACCGGTGTCGGTTGGAAGAGGCCAGAGTGGACTGGCTCCAACGGATAGTGCATTCTGGGCGTAGTGAGATAATGGTTTTCCCGCCCGGATTTCGCGTTTGCATGCCTGAGGGATGATGACATGCCTTTGACCACCGTCTTTCATGCGAGCCTCTACGGCACGATCTGCCTGGCGGGGTTCATCCTGGGGCGGGCGGAAGGTGGCTTTGTTCCGTATCTCACGATCATCGTGGCGATCATCGGGTATTACCTGACCGAGCATCGCAAGCGCTGGATGGTCACCATCCCCGTGGCGAACGCCCTGGGTCTGTTGGCGTTCCTGGTCGCGGCGGTCGAATTCACCGTGGGGAACCGCGAAGGGAAGCTGCTGGCTGGTGCCCATCTGGTGGTGTACCTCAACTGGATCGTGCTGCTGCAGCGGAAGTCCAATCGGCAGTATTGGGCGATGGCGGCGCTGAGCCTGTTGCAGGTGGCGGTCGCATCGGTGCTGACGAACGACAGCTGGTATGGCGCGATGCTGGTGTTGTATGCGGTGTTGGCTATGTGGTCGCTGGCGATCTTCTCGCTCCACCAGGCGAACCAGCAGTTTGAATCGGGCCGCCGTGAACCAGCGGCGCGTCCAACGGGTGCTGCGGTGGCTATGACCCGGGTTCCCACCAGCGTGGTGATGCCGAGCGAGACCTGGAGTACCATCCGCCACGACGGCTCGGCGCGGTGGGTGACACCCCGCTTCGGTGCGGGTGTGCTGACGATCGCGATGTTGTCGCTGATGCTCAGCGGGGTGTTCTTCACGCTGGTGCCCCGCGTTTGGGTCGGCCCGCGGCTGTCGTTCGGGGATGAAGCGGACGGGCCGCTGCCGGGTATCAGCCGGAACGCGATGACGGGTTTCACCTCTCAGGTGAAGCTGGGGGCGTTGGGCGAGATCCTGGAGAATTCGTCTCCCGTGCTGCAGGTGAGACTGTTCGATTCGGAGACGGACAAGGAGATCCAAGTCGAACAATATTGCGAGCGGTTGGGCTATGCCGAGCCGTTGTTTCGCGGCACGGTGCTGAGCCGATACGAATCCGGCCAGTGGCTGGCGGATGTGGTCTTTTCCTCGCAGGATCCGCTGCCCCGCATCGCGGCGGATCATTCGGTGCGGCAGGAGTACGTGTTGGAGCCGGTGGGAACCGATCTTTTGTTTGTGATTGGGAACATCAAGGCCTGCGATCTGGAAGGTTCCGATCGCCGGCGGGTGGTGAAGCACACGACGACCTCGGTGCTGACGCGGGACTCGGGTGGGCGGCAATCAAATTCGGATCGGATCTCGTACACGGCGTATTCACCGCCGATGCCTTCCGTTGTGCAGAAGCTCGCGACGACACCTGTATCGTCGCGGCTGTGGCAGGAATATCTGGCGCGGAACTATCTGGAGGATCTCACCCGACTGAGCGACGGGGTCGAGCCTTTGCGGCCGATCGTGGCGGGGATCATCGCCGAGAAGACGACCCAGTTGGGCCAGAAACCGACGCCCTTCCAGGCGGCTTCGGCCATCGAGGCGTGGCTGCGGGACAGCGGCAAATTCAAGTACACACTCAAGCAGGCCCGCGTCGACAGCACGATCGATCCGGTCATCGATTTCGTGGTCAACCGGAAGGAGGGGCACTGCGAGTATTTCAATTCGGCGCTCACGCTGATGCTGCGGGCCGCCGGCATTCCCGCGCGACTGGTGAGCGGCTTCAAGGGAGGCGACATCAATCCCCTCAACGGACGGTACGAGGTGCAACAGCGGCACGCCCACGTGTGGGTCGAGGCTTTTTTGACGGAGCCGGACGGCCAGTTTTTCTGGGGGACATTCGATGCGACGCCCGTCGCGGAGCGCAACACCGAATTGGAAACCATTGGCGGTAAACTCACTTTCTGGCAGGCGATGTCGGGGGAACTGTCGATGTTCTGGTCGCGGTATGTGGTGAACGTGACTCTCAACGACCAGGAACGGGGCGTGTACGGCCCCATGCGCGATTGGGTCGCTTCGTTGGGGGCCCAGCTCAAGAACCGCACGGGCGGCATTCAGAGCCTGGTCGTCGAATTCTTCTCGATCCTCACCTCGCCGAGGGAATGGTTCACCATTCGCGGGATGCTGCGGCTGATGGTCGTATTGGCCCTGTTCTATGGGCTGTGGTACGTGCTGACGCGCGGTTTGAGGCTGTCGATGAAAGGACTTTGGAAGTACTCCCGCAAGCAGCAAGTGCAGCGGAGGGTGGTCGAGTTCTACGAGCGGTACCAGAAGGTGATCGCGAAGGCGGGGCTGCACCGGGAGGAAACGCAGACGCAGCGTGAGTTCGCGCAGTATGTCACCCACCGGCTCAAGCACAGGGTGAGCGATCCCGTGCTCCTGACACTTCCCGAGCAGCTGACGGAGCTCTTCTATCGTGTCCGTTTCGGTGATGAGCTGTTGGATCCCCAGACGGCGGGGACGCTGCAGGAGAATCTGAATCGCCTGGAGAAGCTGTTGGATCCGAACCGGCCGGGGCGAGGCTCGACGACGGCGTGATGGGGTGGGGGTATTTGGTATTGGATGTTTGGTCTTTGAGGGGAAGTGCTCGAACCGCAACCATCTGTTGGTCGGTCAAACGCCAAATAACAAATGCCCAATCCCTAAATGTCCTTCAACGCGCCGTTGATGAGTCCGACATAGATCGAGAAGACGCGGAAGATCAGGACAATAATCATCAAGGCGACGGCGGCCCAGATCACGGTGCTGAACGCGGTTGTCAGGCGGGAGAGGCTGCGGCGGGCATCGTCGTCAAGCTGGGGGGCCATGCGTTCGAGAACTTCGGGGACTGTTCCCGAGGTTTCCCCCACGCGAACCATTTCCAGGTAATCGGCCGGGAAATGGCCGGAGGTTTGTAGTGCGTCCGAGAGTTCCTCTCCCGCCATGACGGCGGCCTTTACCTGGGGTGCGACCGCGGCGAAAGCGCCGTTCCCGGTGGCCTTGAGGCTGGCATCGAGGCTGGGCCCGATCGCCATCCCCGAGTTCTGGGTGAGTGAAAAAGCCCACGAAAAGCGGGAGAGGGCGAACGACCGGAGACAGCCGCCGACAACGGGAACGGTGAGCAGGAATTGATCGAACACGCCCCGCTGGCCGAGTCGATCGATCATCTGCCAGCCGATGAAGCCCCCCACCACCAGCATGACCCAGCCTGTCAACCAGACGATGGCGCCGGTCATGCCCGTCAGGCCGACGCCGCTCACATCCAGGGCCTCGGAACCTGTCACCTGTGCGACGAAGCCCAGGACTACGAGGAGAATCGCCACGATGAGGATGGCGGCGAGGGCCTGCATGATGGGCCAGGCGATGGCGCTCAGAAACGTTCTTCGCATTTGCGCCTGATGATCGAAATGGCCTGCGAGGGATGTGAGGACTTCGGGGAGGTTGCCGGTCTGTTCACCGACGGAGACCATGTCGATCAACAGTGTGGGAAACGTATTCCCCTCGGCGATGAGAGCTTCGGATAGTCCGTTGCCCGCACGAACCTGATCGACGAGTCGACCGGTGACGGGTGCCAGCTGTGGATCGCCCGCCCGCTTCCCCGCGAGATCGAGGGTCTTGAGGATGCTGACGCCCGAATGGAGCAGCGTGCTCATCGAGCGGCACCAAGCGGCGACGGTGGTCAACGGCAGACGATTTCCAAACAGCATTGTGGATTTCCGTCGGAGGCCAGTTCGGCAGGATCAGGCGTCTTGCCGGGGCCGGGTTTCAGCGCTTGCGGTCGATCGGAGAGCTGCCCACAATCGTAGCGAGGGCGAAGGCCCGAAGGATATTGAGTGATCTGAAATCCACCGCCGAGGAGAGCACCCGTGCCATCGATCGAATCGAGTTTCCGTCGTCGTGATCAACGCATTCGCCGATGGCTCGGCGTGACCCTAGCTTCGGGTGTGCTGGCGGCCTCGGGCATGCCGGGGATGTGTTCGTCGGTGGCGATGGCGGAAAGCCCGATTCCCATCAGTTCCGTCGCACCGATCTCGGATCTCAATGCGGAAGCCGAGGCGTTGATCGCCGGATTGGGAAAGTCGCTGGAATCGGAAGAGACCTACAAGAAGGACGCGAAGGTCTGGAAGCAGGGTTCAAGCCTGCTGGCTGTTGTTTCGCAGGCGATCGTCGAACATGGCGAGGCCAGCCCGCTGAAAGCGGCTGCTCCATCACTGCGCACTGGGGCCATGCAGATCGCCCGCAGCAAGACCTTGGCCGAGGCCCAGGCGGGGCACAAGGTCATCACGGCGGCGGTGGCGGGGGAACTCGCAGCCGATGCGAAGCCCGAGTTCGAATGGGCCAAGCTGACCAAGATGCATCCATCAATGGAGGAGATGAACACCCGTGCGGCCGCCGTGCGGCGATCACTCAAAAGACTTCGCAAGCCCGAGGACGAGGCCCGCGATGCGACCGCCTTGGCGCTATTGGCCGTGGCGACCTATGCCGATACCCATGAGGTGAAGAACGAGGCGGACAAGCCTTTCTGGCAGGATCTGGCGGGCAACTTCCAGAAGGAAATGACCGCCACCGCGACCGCGATGCGTTCCAAGGATGCCGAGAAGGCCAAGGCGGTCTTCGCGGAAGGGATGAAGCGCTGCGAGGCCTGCCACGAGAAGTTCCACAACGAGTGAAGTGGTGTCTGGGTCACACTACAGATTGACATGGAGTGGTTTCCCCTTTCGAGTGGGAGAGGGGAAACCTGAATCCTTGAATCGTGCAGGTCTCAGCGGAGGCGGAAGAGCCGGGCGAGGGCTTCAAGCAGGCCGCTGGGGGCACCGTCCCTGGATTCGTCTCGAAGCGCCTCCAGCGGTGGGTGCAGCAGCTTGTTGACGATGCGAGCGACGGTTCGCTCGATGGCTTCGCGGTCGTCGGCCGGAAGGTGGGGCAATTTCGAGAAGAGCCGCTGCAACTCCTGTTGGCTGATCGAATGCCAGTCGTCACGCAGGCGTTTGACGATCGCTCCGCCCGCCCGGCTGTAGAACTCGGACATGAAGCGCTGCGTCTCCTCCTCGACGATCGTGTTGGCCTTGCTCACTTCCGCCTGCCGGAGTTGACGATTCCGCTCGCACGTCTTTTGCAGGCTGTCGATGTCGTAAAGGTAGACATCGTCCATCGAAGCGATCTTCGCATCAAAGTCGCGGGGGGCTCCCAGGTCGATCACGAAGACCGGTTTGTAGCGGGCCTGCCGGGAGCGGGCCTGATCGAACCGCTGGAAGGTCACCACCGGTTCCTCGGCCCCTGTGGTGCTGACGATGACATCCGCACGCCCGATCCAATCATCGAGTTCCCGCCAGTCGGCCACCTCGCCACTGTAGGTGGAGGCGAGCCGCTCGGCCCGTTCGCGGCTGCGATTGACCACCACGACCTGCTTCACCCCCTCATCGGCCAGGTACCGGAGGGTCTCCTCCGCCATTTCTCCCGCACCGATCACCACCACCAGCTTGTCGGAGAAGGTGTCGAAGATGCTCTTGCCGAACTCCCCGACAGCGACGCTCGCGATCGAGACGCGGCCATTGGAAAGACGGGTCTCGGTGCGGACTCGGTTGGAGGTGCGGATCGCCCCTTGGAAAAGGGCATGCGTCAGAGCACCGCAGCTGCCGTTCTCTTCGGCCTTGCGGTAGGCCTCTTTGACTTGGGCCACAATCTGTGGCTCGCCCAGCACCATGCTGTCAAGGCTGGAGACGACTTCGAACAAGTGGCGAACCGCTTCCGGGCCGGTGTGTTCCGTCAGCTCGCCGACGAACTCCTCAACCGGGACTTGATGGAAATTGGAGAGGAAAGTCGCGAGATCCTGGCGAACGACGGCCGGATCGTCCTCGGTGTTGGCCGCATAGACTTCCACACGATTGCAGGTGGAAAGGAAGACGACCTCCGAGGAAGGGAAGCGGTCGTGAAACTCCTGGTAAGCCCGTTGGATTTCCTCCGCACTGGAGAAAGCGAGCCGCTCACGGATGGCGAGGCTCGCCGACTGATGATTGCAGGAGACGACATGGAGGTTCATTCGACGACCTCCCCGGTCGGAACGGCCTTCAAAAGTGCTGAGGGGGCTCCTTCTTTGGGATCGGTGGGCTTGCGGCCGTGTACCGAATCCATCCCCGCAGCGGAAGCGAGCACCTGCAAACCGACATAGGCGAAGAGGAGCAGGCCGCACGACCAAGCGGTGGCGATCGCCACTTTGCGGCCGGGCGTGCGGGTCTGTGACAGCTGCCAGATGAGGAGGGCACACATCGCAGCCCAGCCGATGGTTCCACCGAGGACGACAGGATCGTTCCAGACGCTCTCGGATGTCCAATAGGTGAGGACGATCCCGGAGATGATGCCGAAGCTCAGCAGGGGGACGGCGGCGGAGAGCGACCAGAGATTGAGCCGCGCCAACTGTTCCAGACTGGGGAGGCTCAGGCCCCGTTTGGCGACAGCGCCCTGCTTCAGGCGTCCATTCTGCCAGAGGAAGAGCAGGCTCAACACGAAGCCGATCAGGACCGCCGCTGTTCCCAGGACGAGCGAGCTGGCATGGAGCATCGCCCAGGAGCGAAGGGGATCCCAGCCGCGCGAGGCGGTGTCGGGGAGCAGCCAGGACGTCGCCACCAAGCCAATGATCAGTGGCAGGGAGACCAGTCCGATCGCGAGTTGCCGGTCAACGATCGTCAACACCAGGTAAAGTACCATCAGCAGCCAGGCGAGAACCAGCAGCCAGTCGTGCGAGGAACTAAGCAGTGGCGGGAGATGCTCCTCGCTGGAGCGGGCGAGCAGGTAGATGGTATGGGCCAACAGACCGGCGGAAGCGAAGCCGAGCGAAACAATCCGCGCGACCAGACTTTGACCGCGCAGACGGGTCAGCTCGAAGCAGAAGGCGACGAGGTAACTCGCAAAGATGCAGAAGACGCTGACGTTGAGCATGGCTGCCCCAGCGGTGGAACAATGGCCTCGCGCTGCATTGCCGCAGACCCTGAATTCTAGCATTCTTCAGGTGTCGCGTGGTGATGTCCCCAAGAACCGGCTTGGTGCCTCGTCTGTTTCATCCTTCTCCAACAATCGGTGTGACACCGGAAAGATGAGGGAGGAATACTAAACTGACTTGGCAGCCACGGGCGTTGCGGCCGATTGCATGCGTCCGAAGATCATGCGGCCAGCGCTGTTCTGGAGGACGCTTGTCACCACGACGTCAATGTCACGGTTCAGATGGGCCGCACCCTGTTCGCAGATGACCATCGTGCCGTCGTCCAGGTAGCCGACCCCCTGGCCGTAGGCCTCGCCCTCGCGGATGATCTTGATCCGGAGCTGTTCGCCGGGGAGATAGCGCGGGCGAAGAGCGTTGGCGATGTCGTTGAGGTTGATGACATCGACCCCCTGGACACTGGCCACCTTGTTGAGGTTGAAGTCGTTGGTCAGCACCCGGCCACCGCGCTGCTTGGCCAGGCCGACGATTCGCTGATCGACGGTGAGGCCTTCAGTGTTCTTTTCCTTGACCTCTTCGACGCGGATCTCGACTTTGGCGTTCTGCTGCATCCGCGTGAGGACATCCAGACCGCGGCGTCCACGGGTGCGGCGGAGCTTGTCGTTGCTGTCGGCGATTTCCTGAAGTTCTTCCAACACGAAGCTGGGAACAATGAGTTCCGTGTCGAAGATCTTGGTGTCGGCCATGTCGGCGATCCGTCCATCGATGAGCGAACTGGTGTCGACGACCATCGGACGGCCCCCTTTGATCTCCTTCACGAATTCGACATAGGGGATCACAAAGCGGAAATCATTGCGGGTTTGCAGGAGGAGTGAGATGCAGACATAGGGCAACACGATCAGGCCCAACACATTCAGCGCACTCTTGATGTACGGCAGGAGATTCAGCGGTTCGAGAGCGACGGAGAGGAGGTAACAGAGCAGCACACCGATCAGGAGGCCGAAGTAGATTGAGGAGATCAGATCGAGCCGTTTGTGGGGAATCAACAGATCGGCCAGCGTGAATGCCTGGGTGACAAGCATCAAGCCGAAGAACCAGACCAGCGGGTAGTCGCCGACGATCGCTGGAGGATTGCTCGATGGAGCCACGAACGACGCGATGGCCCCCGCGCAGATCACGGCGTACAGAATGCGGATGATGATCAGGAGCATGGAGTCGGTATCGTCAGGGTGTGGAATGTGCGGTTCGTTTTGAGATACGGCGGGATTGACAATTTGGCGCGAGGAGAATTGCCGGTGAGCAGTCGTGTCATCAAGAAACGCCAACCTAGGCGGTGGGATATTTCAAGGCACCTCCTCAAATAGTATTTCCCGCGTGGGGCGATTACCAGTCGTTCAAGGCTCGCCGATCAACCACGGATTCAACCTGAGGTTGTCACTTCGGGTTGCCCGATCTCCGACAGAGTTGTCGGTCACGCCGGTTGCGTAGACATTGGGGATGGTGAAATGGGACTGGATTCGTGGGGATGCAGGCGGAATTCCGGCCAGCGGCAACGACCTTGAGTGATTTCGAGCATCAGATCACCACATCTTCCAGACGTGAAACCGCCACCACTTCATCCCATCGCACCATGACTTGTTTGCGATTCACCCGGACTCCCAAACGTCGAGTCTCGAGGACATAAAGCTCGCGACTCGATTTGGAATCGCGCAGATCGTGGACATCGGCATCGGCCAGGGTGATGCAGGCGGCGTTCGCCTCCTGGACAGTTCCGGCGATTACATAGTTCGCCGAGAGATCAAGCACGACATCCACGCCTGTTTGAATGGCGGGATGGAGCCAAGGCGAGGAAGCGTCGGGCGTGTGTGAAGGTTGGTCGGCGTTCATTAACAGAATTCCGCTTCAAGGGCATCGTTTCTCGGAGGCCGTGGGCGAAATGCACCGCACGTCCGGGCGGGCGACAGCTTGCATTCGCCATAACTCCATTGGGATTCCATGTTTTATCATTGCACAGACTCGAATCGTCGCGGGCAAGAGTTCGTCTGGCTGGTGGAAGTCGATTGCGGTATGAACTGGGGAGGAAATTTTTGAACCCGACTCGAACACCGACTTAGCCGAATGGTGTGGAATGTTGCTTACCCGAGACAAACAGCTGCGGTTGTTCGCGGCGGCGATGTGGGCTCTGTTGGGGCTGTGTACGCTGGCGGCCTGCGGCAATTCCACGGCCTTCTCCAAGGATCGAGCGCTCCCCATCGAGAAAGGGGAGATTGTCGCCACCTATCCGCACGATCCCGACTCCTTCAGCCAGGGGCTCGTCGTCGAAGGGAACACGCTCTACGAAAGCACGGGGCTGTTCGGGAGTTCCTCCCTGCGGGTGGTCGATCTGGAGACCGGCAAAGTCCAAAAGATCATCCGGCTCAATGATCAGTACTTCGGAGAGGGACTGGTCAAGAGCGGTGACCGTCTGATCCAGATCACCTGGAAGAACCGCGAAGCCTTCGTGTTTGACGCGGCGACACTCGAATACAAGTCGACGATTCGCTATGCGGGCGAGGGTTGGGGACTGGCACAAATGGGCAAAGAACTCGTGATGAGCGACGGCTCGTCCGTGTTGAAGGTGCTCGACCCCGAAACATTTCGGACGATCCGCAAGATTTCGGTGCGGGCTGATGGTCGAGCTGTGGGAGATCTCAATGAATTGGAAATGGTGGGCGACGAGTTGTGGGCCAATGTCTGGCATCGCGATGTGATCCTGAGGATCGATCCAAACACCGGCGAAGGTTTGGGATGGGTCGACTTGAGCCACTTGCTGCCCGCGAATCGTCGCCCGCACCGGGAGGCGGTTCTCAACGGAATTGCCTACGATGCCGCCAGCGGCAAACTGTTTGTCACCGGCAAGAACTGGCCGCAGTTGTTTGAGATTCGCGTGCCATCCCTCCCGAAGCCGGTGGCGAATCGTCTTGAGAAATGACTTCACATGGCGCGGAGTCATTTCCAAAGGTCGTATCAACCCCACCCTCCAGCCATGATTGAAGACCCCGAGATGACCGAGCCAGAGACGAACTTTGTTTTCAGCAGCGAAACTCCTGCTCTGCAGGAAGTGATCGCCACCCGCCGTACGATCGGCGCGTTTCTCTCGCGGGTGGACGGGTTGGACGAGGCGCTCGTGGAAGCGGTCGAGATGGCACGCTGGGCACCGAATCATCGCCGGACGGAGCCGTGGAACTTCCACAAGCTCGGCCCGCAGACGATCGAGAAAGTCCTGTTGCTCAGCGATGAAACACTCACGGCTTCCAAGGGGGCCGATGTGGCGGCCAGCAAGCGGAAGCAATGGGCCGCCGTTCCAGGCTGGCTGGTGGTGAGTTGCGAGATCGCCGAGGATCCAGCGATTGCGGAAGAGGATTACGCAGCGTGCGCCTGTGCGATTCAGAATCTCACGCTCAGCCTGTGGTCGCGCGGCATTGCTTCGAAGTGGTCGACAGGTGAGATCACGCAGTCGCGCGAGTTCGCCGCGATCTGCGGCCTTGATCCGGAGAAGTCCCGCGTCGCCGGACT
>PNLE01000032.1 GCA_013822855.1 Planctomyces sp. | reverse complement strand
CTGATTGGTGGGGAGGCGTGGCGTGCGGGGACGCTCACCCGGTGGACGCGCGGGGCGGGCTTCGCTCCAGCTCATCCCACCGCGGGGGGGACGCTGCTGACCGGAGCCATCGCTCGCTGCGCCTTGCCCTTGATGCGATTGACGGTAGCGAGGTCGTTCACCGGCTGGTGGGCCACCGGGCTGGAATCCGCCTTGTGGAACGCCGCCTTGCGACGGTGGACCTTGAGGGGGCTGTGCAGAGCCGGGTGTTCCGGGTGCCACCCAGAGGAAGGGGTTCGGCTGGGCGTTGCCGATTCCCGCGCCGGGCGGGCGCCTGTCGACACTTCCCTGACCGTAGCCGCCGGAAGAATGACCAGAGGATGGTCGATCGGCTGGTGGCCGCGATTGCGGTGGCCGGGCAGTGCCGAAGTGCCGGGGCCGGTTGGCCCCATAGCCACCCGATCCACCGTTCCCAGAGCGATAGCCGCCTGGCCGATCGTTGCCTGTTGAACCGGATCCTCCGCCTTGAAACGATCCCCGGGAACGAGGCGCACCCGCAGTTCCGCCACCGGTTGACGGGGCGAGACCTTCACCCGTGCGGGTGTTGATCGAGCCGGTGTTGTCACGCGGCGGGTGTTTGACGCTCTTCTGACGAATGGTGGGCCGGGGCTTGCCCGGACGTCGCACCTCGCCACGCCTTTGGCGGAAGGAATTCTCCGGAGGAGTTGCGGAAGGATCCGCTCCTTCCACAGGTGGCCGAGCTTCAGTATTGCCGGAGGGATTTTGACCAACGGGATTCTGGCCTGCGGGATTCGGGCCGGATTCGATGTTGCCGGTGTCTTCACTCATGATGCGGAGCCTTCTTCGCAGAGACGGGAGAGATCCGCAAAGAAGTCGGGATACGTCTTTGAGGTACAGGCGGGATCGTCGATGACAACCCCGGAATGAACGAGGCCCAGGAGCGCGAAGCTCATGGCCATGCGATGATCGTCGTAGGTGTGAACCAGTTGGGGTGCGGCCGCCGAGCAATTCGGCAGGCCGGGTTGGATGGTCATGCCGTCGTGAAATTCGGTCGCGTGGATCCCGAGTTTGGACAATTCGGTGACGACGGCGGTGATGCGATCGGTCTCTTTGTGGCGGACATGGGCGATGTTGCGGATGGTCGTCGATCCGGCGGCGAAGGTCGCCACCACAGCGAGTGTCTGGGCGGTGTCGCTGATGGCGTTCATGTCGATGTCGATGCCGTGCAAGGGGCGGCCGGTGACGGTGACGTGATCGGCTCCCCACTTCACATCGCAGCCCATCCGCTCGAGGGCCTTCACGAAGTGGACGTCGCCTTGAAGGGCCTGTTGATTCAACCCTTCGACAGTGACCCGGCCCTGGGTGATCGCCGCCGCCGCGAAGAAGTAGCTGGCCGCCGACGCGTCGGGTTCGATGTCGTAATCAGCAGATGCGTAACCGCTCGGAGAGACGCGGTAATGCCCTGGCTGGGAGATGTCGACGGTGACACCAAACCGGGCCATCACCCCGAGCGTCATGTCGATGTAAGGCTCGGAAACCATCGGGCCCAGGGTCTCGATGTCGAGCGGAACGGAACTATAGGGAGCCGCCAGCAACAAGGCACTGAGAAATTGACTCGACTTGCCGGTGCCGATCGATACGCGGGGAGCCGATAGCCCGGTCGACTCAATGACGACGGGTGGGCAGCCGCTTCCCAGTTCGCACTTCGCCACGCATCCCATCGAGGCGAGTGCGCTCGTCAGATCTTCGATCGGACGCTCGCGCATGCGGGTGTTGCCGTCGAGTCGATAGCTGCCTTTCGCTCCGTCGCCCGGCCCGATCGCACACATCGCCGCCAGAAAACGGATACTCGTGCCACTGTTTTCCAGCCAGAGTTCGGCTGTGAGTCGAGGAATCCGGCCACCACATCCTGTCACGGTGACGCACTGTTCATCGAGGCGATCATCGACCGAGATCCCCAATCGCTTGAGGCTGTCGATCATCACTTCGGTGTCGCGGCTTTTGAGCACGCCCGTCAGCCGGGAAACGCCGCTGGCCAATGCGGCTGTCACCAGGGCTCGATTCGTCAAGCTTTTCGAGCCGGGGGGCCGAATGGTACCGAACACGGGCCTGCCGACCGGATGCATCACATACTGGCTAGTGGCGGACACTCCAACGCTTCCCAACTGACTCTCGAAGGCACGACCCATCGGCTTGTTACACCCATGGAATCGAATAATGTGCTAAGCGGAATTCTCGCGCGAAAATCCCTGCGACGGCTCAGGGCCGGAGGTTTTCGAGTGCGAAGTTCCACATCTTACCAAGAGGAAGCCCCCCCTGCCATCAAGCTGGGAGGCGGTTCGGGAGCTACTTCGTCAGTTTGGGTGCCCACAGCCCGGGAGCCACCTCGGGGGTGGTGCCACTTTTTGGGAATGTTACTGCGATGGCGGTGCGAAGTTTTTCCGAGAGTTCGGCCACTTGGCTGGCATAGGCGGGACTTTCCGCGAGGTTGGTCAACTCGCGCGGATCCTGGGTATGGTCGTACAGTTCCCGCCCCTTTTCGCCGCCATCCCATTCGGTGTATCGAAACTGATCCGTTCGCAGGCTGTATCCAAAGAAGCGGCGATTGTCACCTTCACCCGCGACTTGAGCCGAGGCGTGGGCTCCCTGTTTTTTGCCGGCGGCTTTCTTTCCACCGGGGTTCGCGGCTCCCCCACCCCGCATGACCTGAGTCAGAGCCCAGCCTCGGCCTTTCGCTTTTTCGTCCTTGAGCAGGGGGACTAGCGATTGACCCTGGAGGTTGGCGGGTGCGTTCACGCCGCAAAGTTCGGCCAGTGTGGGAAAGAGATCGACATGCGAGATCGGCTCTCTAACGACCGTTCCCACCTGGGAAACACCGGGTGCCACGATTAACAGCGGGACGCGGGCGCTTTCCTCGAAGAGGCTCTGCTTCTGCCAGAGACCATGTTCGCCGATGTGATATCCGTGATCGCTCGTGAAGACGACAATCGTGTTGTTTGCGAGGCCGTGCTTGTCGAGCGAATCGAGCACCCGGCCCACCTGGGCATCCATGAAGCTGATGCTCGCATAATAGGCCTGGAGAATTTCCTGCCGCATGGGATCGGTCAGTTTGTCCTGTTCCCGCTTGTAGCTGGCGAGGGCGGCGGCGGGGATATCCGCCTGGTCGGATTTGATGTCCGGAAAAAGCGGCATCTTCTCCCGCGGATACCAGCCGAAGTACGGTTCCCTGGGTGCGACGTACGGGGTGTGGGGCCGAAAGAAGCCCACTGCGAGGAAGAAGGGACGATCATTCCTTTTGGCGCAGCGTTCCAGCACCCAGTTGGCGTCATCCGACAATTTGCCGTCCGTGTGGTCGGCATCTCCTTTCGGGGAGGCGTACCAACTGAGAGTGCCGCCGAACTGTCCCGGCGTGAGGGTGTTGATCCGGCCTTCTTCCTCCAAGCGATCAACGCCGGCGGGATTGAGTTCCAACTCCCAGGAGGCCGGATCATCATGGCCATCCGTGCCGATCGAATTGGGGACGTTGTAGTGATAAAGCTTGCCGATCCGACCCGCGAAATAGCCCGCATTCCGGAATTGCTGGGGCAGGCTCGGCTGTTCGGGAATCGTCTGTCGGAAGATCTGCGAGTTTTGCAGAATCCCCGTGCTGTTCGGATAGAGACCCGTCAGGAGCGAGTTGCGGCTCGGCCCGCACAGCGGGAAAGCGCAGTACGCCTTGTCGAAGCGCACGCCGCGAGCCGCCAGGCGATCGATGTTCGGCGTCTTGGCGAGGGGGTCGCCGTAGCAACCCAGTAGATTGTTCAGATCGTCCGAAATGATGAAGAGGACATTCGGACGTTTGACCCGGCCAGTCTCCTCGGCCAGCAGTGGTCTAGCTGCCAAACCTAGAATGGCGAGGTAGGTGAAATGGAAAAGAAACACGGAGTGAAATCGGCGCATGGTGTCGACTCGGTGGCGGGATGGTCTATGGTTGGGTGACGATAGACTAGGCCAATACCGAAATCGAATTCCACAACATTTCGAAGTCCCCAGCGACGGAACTTCCCAAGGAGCAGGCCCATGCAATGCAACATCGATCAGCGCGGACGCCGGGTGCGGATGATCGGCGGCATCATCTGCACTCTTGCGGGTGTGATCTGCCTGGGTCTCGCGGCGGCGGGAGTGGCGGTCGTGCCGCTGGTCTGCACAGGGATCGGCCTCTTGGTCGCGGGTGCGTTTCAGATCTTCGAAGCCCGCAAAGGCTGGTGCGCCATCCGCGCCATGGGCTTCAAGACGCCGATTTGAACTGGCTGAGCCTGAGCGTCTGCCTACCTTCCCAGTGTGGTGGAGAGATTTGTTGTCGCAAGAGTCGTCGAGACTCCGGCTTGTCGAGAGAAGGCCTTCTGGCGTTCGTCCTTCGTCAAGTGCCACACCGAACGGAGGAGGCGTTCCTGGGTGATTGTGAAATTCTGTCCCCTGCGGCCCATCGCGATGGCCGCCGTCTCCAGAGAGGGTTCCAAGGAGGGGAGTTCCTGAAGTTCTCCGTGCCAGATGCGACTGAAGGAGGGGATGTGCTTGGGGAGCAGTTCACCCGCGGGGAGAATCATGCTCATCACGCCGACGGCAGTTCCCGTGTTGAACAGACTGCCGAGACCGGTCTTCACGTGATCGGCGAGGAAGCAGCCGATCTTCTTTTCACCGGTGGCGATCGACGTGCCACCAATCGGCACACTGACGGCTGAATAATCGTTCTTGAGGTCGCTGTTGGTCGTGATCGCCCCGAGATTCACCCAAGAGCCGACATAGCTGTGGCCCAAGAAGCCGTCGTGGTACTTGTTCGAGAATCCCTGAAGGACGGAGTTCTCAATCTCGCCACCCACCCTGCACATCGGGCCGAAACTGCTTCCCGCGCGGAGATTCGTGCGGAAGAGCTGAGTTCCCGGACCCACATAGCAGGGCCCCTCAATACGGGTGAAGGCTTGGATCACCGCGTCGCGCTCGATGTAAATGGGGCCGCCCGTGGCGTCGAAGACCACGAACGGATCGATCTTCGCCGTGGGGTCGACATGCACATCTCCGGCGGGGCCGATGATCGTCAATGGTGCGGAATACTTGGGCGAGTCCCCGGTCGACAACTGTTGGCGGAAGGTGTGATCCAGCCGGATCTGGGAGTCGTTGAATCCCACCAGATCCCAGGGCCTGCGGATGAGTTGACCGGCGGCCGCGACCCGTTTGCGCGACTGGGCTAGAGACGCCAGCGTGTCATCCAGTCGATGATCGGACAAGAGGCCCGCTTCGAGAGGATCGCAGACGATCCACGCGATCTCGCCGTCGATGATGCCCACATAATCGGCGTTGAATTCAGGGATGGCGGAGGGATCACACAGCCATTGTCCGTTGATCAGCAGTGTCGGTTCACCGGCGAGCCAGCGTGGGTCGTTGACATACGCATCGGGTGCCGCTTCGCGATAGGTGTCCACCAGATGGGGCCGCACCAAGACACCCCATTCATCGGGTTGGAGTGCTTTCAGCCAGCGCTCGCGAGGGGTGAAGTGGCCGGTCAACAACTCAAAGACCGGCCGAACCCAGGCGACAGGCTCCAGTCCGGCGGCGAGTTCACTCTCAAAGATGGCCAATCGCATGACAGCATTCCTTTGCCGATCGAACCCTCCGCTCTGTGGAACACGGGGCGGACGTCCACAAAATCTAGATGAATGCCAAAATCTCGTGAAGACGGCTTTTGATCCCTGCGAGGAATTGGCCACCCGCGATGGAATTTGTTCGCAATCCTTTGCGAAGTCCGCCCAGAATTAGGGTGTCCAACGTTATTCGCCATGAGTACGCGGTTCTGTTCCAAAAGTTTCCGCGTCCCGAGTTGATTCGTATGCTCGATTCTTGGTCAACGACTTCCCATCATTAAATTGGTGAGAGGTCGTCAAGCGTCATGGAAAAGATCGAACTTCAGTTCCCGACCTTGGCCAAGCCTTTTCAGCAAGGTCGATGCTCCCCACTCCTTTCACAACTCCGTCTCCCATCGAACAGTCATCATTCCGATGAACCCATCACAAGAGATTCTCACCATGCTTCAAAACCATTCCAATGTTCCAGCCACTGATGCTCCAGGCACTGAAAAGTCGCGTCGAAAATCTGCAACGGCGATTTTGCTGAAGGGCTTTGCCAGTTCGTTGCGTTCGACCGTGCTCCCCCTGATTTTCTGCGGCCTCTCTTTGACAGAAGTGCTGGCCCAGCCATCAGCCCCGGCTCCACTTCCCGAATCAGCCGTGATCGCCCCTTCTCCAGCCCCGACCGCCACAACGACGGAAGATGCGACCATCGCAGCCGTCACCCGCTTCACCCAGAACTACGTGCAGGCCTTCAACGCCCACAAGTTGGATGATGTCCTCGCTCTCTGGCGTCCCGCCGGCGAGTATGTCGATGCCACCAGCGGAACCCGTACCAGTGGCAAGGCCGACTTGAAGGCCGCCTTCGGCGAGGTCTTCAAGAACAACCCCCAAGTTCAATTGACGATCAACATCCAGACGATCCGACCCGTCACCAAGGATGTTCTGATCGTCGAAGGACTGGTCAGCACCAGTGCCCCGGATGCCGACCTCCAGGTCACGAATTACGAAGCCGTGCTGGTCAACGAAGGCGACGCATGGCTGCTGGATTCCGTGAAGGAATCGGACGCGGTCGGCGGTCAGGCCATCCTCAAGAGTCTCGGCTGGCTGGTGGGCGATTGGCGCGACGAGACCGATGACATTTCCATCGAGAGCCGTGTTCGCTGGTCAAGCCAGGAGGCCTTCCTCATTCGCTCGTACAAGGTGCGGGTTGGTGAAGAGATTTCTCACGAAGGGACGCAGATCATCGGTTGGGATGCCAATCAGAAAACGGTTCGTTCATGGAATTTTGAATCGGACGGGGCGTTCGGTGAAGGGATCTGGACATTGAACGCCGGCGAATGGACGATCCGCAACATCGTGACCCTCGCCGATGGCACCAAGGGATCGTCCCGACAGATTATCCGCCCCGAATCGGCAGATGCCTACACGGTGGAAGCGGTCGGGCGTGAGGTCGCTGGTGTTCCTCTGCCATCGACGGGTGAGATTCGCGTTGTCCGCGTTGGCGACGGGGATGCGACCGAAGCGGTGACGACAGACTCCACTCCTCCGTCGGTTCCGGCCAAGTAAACCAGATCGGTCTTGGTGATCGTCCCTCATGGCAGAACGAAACGGCCGCACGGAATGCTGCGGCATCGACCGATCATGGCTTCCTCAGGATTGACCCGATCATGAATAAAACACTGACTTCAGTGATTGCCTTGTGTACGGCACTGACGACTTTGCATCCCGTGCTCGCGTTTGGTGGTCGCGGTGGTGGAGGAGGCGGTGGCGGTGGTGCCCGCCCCAACATTTCCCGACCTTCCGGCGGTGGAGGGGGAGGAGGAGCGGCGCGGCCCTCGATGCCATCCCGACCCAGTGCGCCGGCGGCTCGCCCCAGTGCTCCGGCCGCTCGTCCCAACCTTCCCGCAGCCCGACCATCGGCTCCGGCCAACAGGCCCACCTCGCTTCCCTCGGCGGGGATCAATCGACCTTCGGGCAATCGACCGAACGTGCCGACAACGCGGCCAACGATTCCGAATCGACCCACGACGCCGACGCTCCCCAATCGTCCCGGCGCGGGCGGGAACGTTGCCCAGAATCGACCCAATCTTCCGCAGACGCGGCCCAACTTGCCGCAAACCCGACCCAATGTGCCCGATAACCGTCTGCCGAACCGGCCAGACCTCGGAGGCAATCGCCCTGGCTTGAATCGCCCCGGAACTTCGGTGCCCGGTGGATCGCTGCCAGGCGGCATTGGTGGCGGTGCGAACCGTCCCGGCCTGACTCGTCCCACTCCACCGATCGCCGACAACTCGCGTCCGGGAATCAACCGACCCGACGTTACGAGACCGGATATCTCGCGGCCCGGCATCACCCGGCCGGATGGTTCCCGTCCCGACATCACAAGACCAGGTGGTAACCGTCCCGATATCTCCCGGCCCGATATCACTCGACCAGGAGTGACCCGGCCCGGCGACGGCGTGGCCACGGGACGACCTGACTTTGGCCGCCCCGGTCTGGGCGGCGGTGGGACGCGTCCCTCTCCTCGCGATCTGGGCGACTTTTTGGGTATGCAAAGGCCCATCCGCCCCACCGATCCCCCGTCTCGTCCCGGAATCGATCGGCCTGGGACTGATCGACCAGGAATTGGCAGACCCGATCTGGGTGGAAATCGCCCGGGAATTGATAGGCCCGGCATTGACAGGCCGGGTGTCGATCGCCCGGGAATCGGCCGTCCTGGTGATCGCCCCGGTATTGGCGATCGACCTGGAATCGGAGATAGACCTGGGATCGGAGACAGGCCTGGCATTGGCGATCGACCTGGGATCGGAGATCGACCCGGAATCGGTGACCGACCAGGGATTGGCGACAATCGGCCGGGCAATCGACCCGACTGGAGCCGACCCGACGATAGACCCCGCCCCGGTCGTCCAGGGAATATCAACATCAACAACCGTCCCGGTTGGGTCAACATCGACAACAACCGCGTCACGGTGATTCGGAACAATTGGGGCAACGCGGTGCGGCCCGGCCCCAATCGCCCCGGCATGGGGAACTGGCTCGACAATCATCCCAACCGCCGGGACTACTGGAACAGCTGGGGTGGAGGCGTCCGATCGTCCTGGAGACACAACAACATCCATCGCAACTGGTTCGGCCCCAGTTGGTGGGTCGGACATCCGCACGCCTGGGGGGGCTGGCACTTCCATCGTTGGAATACCTGGCACAATCCTGGGTTCTGGTGGCGCGTTCCCGTCTGGACCAGCTTCGCCACCTGGTTCACTTGGCGGCAACCACCACCCCAGGTCGTCTGGGCGCAACCGGTGTTCTTTGATTACGGAACCAACGGCAACGTCGTCGTGAACAACGATATGGTCTTCATCAACGGTCAGCCGATCGCGACTCCCGCCGAATTCGCGGAAAGCGCGGCTGTCCTGGCCACTGTTCCACCACCGGCCAACGACGAGGAAGCGGCGGCGGCGGAGTGGATGCCGCTGGGGACGTTCGCCATCTCGACCGATCGGGACGATACGGACGCCTCCTGGAGCATCCAGCTGGCGGTCACGCGCACGGGGATCGTCGGCGGCACGCTCTACAACGCTGATACCGACGAAGCGACCGCCATCCAGGGGCAGGTCGATCCCGAAACCCAGCGGGTCGCGTTCCGCCTGGGCACCACCGACGATCTGGTGATCGAAACGGGGCTCTACAACCTGACCCAGAACGAAGTCCCGGTCATGGCCCACTTCGGCACGGAAACGACCGAGAACTGGCTGCTCATCCGACTGGATCCACCGGCGGAGGAACAGGCCAACTAGCAATCAGGCATCAAGTGTCTGCAACGTCAATAGAACACCCGCCGGAGACTCCCGGCGGGTGTTTCCTTTTTTGCCTCCGGGGAATCTACCGCAACCCTTCACCAAGGGATTGTCGCTTCGCCATGACTCCCGGCCGCGACGGCTCCTCATCCAGTACCTGGTCGTAAAGGAGCGATGCTTCGCGGATCCGCCCCGTCAAGGCATAGATATCGGCCAACAGCTCACGGCTGGCATTTCTCGGGCCCGGCAATTCGATCCCTCGCAGCAGGTATTGTTCGGCCTTGGCGGCATCCCGGAATCCCAGCCAGTGGGCTCGCCCGAGGTTGTACCACGTGTCCACGTGGTTGGGATTCAACTCCGCCGACCTCTCCAAGGATGGAATCGCCTGTTTCGGGTCGATGGCTATCAAAGCGTCACCCAGATTGAGAAGCACATGACTATCGTCAGGGGCGATCTCCAACGACTTCTGGAACATCAGCGCCGCGTCCCGATTCTCGCCCATGTCCAACAGGACCATTCCGAACAGGCTGTACGATCCCGCCTCATGCGGAAACTTGTTGACGAGGATGGCGGCGTTTTTCGCGCATTCGTCCCTCCGGCCCTTCGAAAGCTGCCACAAGGCCAGTGTGTACCGCGGGCGATAGAGATCCGGACACTTTGCCAGATTGTCCTTCATGATCGATTCCGCCGTGGCATACTGGCTGTTTCGATGGATCGTAGCGGCGGACAGCGCCACGAGGATGGGCAATACGAGGGCCGCGCAGGCCACCAGCGGAACGATTTTCCGATCTCCACGCCACTTCCACAAACCGGTCGCACACCGTGACATCGACCTCAACGTGATCACGAAGAGAATCGCCAGGAAAGCGATGGGAAGGTACATGCGATGTTCAAAATAGGCATCCGCGATCGGCACCACGCTCGATGTCGGGGAGAGCACGATCAACCAGGCTCCGGTAAGAAAACCGATTCTGGGCCACTTGAAGACCAAAAAGATAGTGATCATCAGCATGACGAGAAACGGAATGACTTCTCCTGATGCTTCGTCCCAAGTCTTGCGCCAAATCCAACCGGCGTCGAGCACCTGTCGATCGGGCCACATCAGCAGCTCCAGATAGCGGGTGATGACCCCCGGTTGGGTCAGAGCGTATTGCCACCATGTGCCGTAGGCCGTCTTTCCCACCCCCGAATTGGCATAGTTCTCTCGGTGTAGCCACATCTGCAACACGGTGACTGAAAGTAGCGACCATGCCGCGAGGTGGAGGCCCCATCGTTTGGATAGCACCTCCCCCCATGACTTGCTGAAGTACGCGCGATCCAACCAAAGGATCAAAAGTGGTGCCGTCGCGACGAGTTCCTTGGAGAGCAATCCCAGAGCGATCGCCACGAGCACGGCGATCCTGCGGGCGAGGGAGTCGCGATGGCATAGCAGGATGAAAAAGTGAATGGCCAACAAGTAGAACAGAACCGCCAACGACTCCTGCCGCTGGTAGGTATATGTCACTGACTGAGTCTGAAGCGGGTGGGCGAGCCACAAGAGTCCTGCGAGCAGTGCGATCCACCAACCATCGCTCCGCAACTCTTCATCACGATGGAGGCCGTATCGAATAGTGTTTTCGACCACCATCATGATCAGGATCGCGTTGGCGATGTGAATGGCGATATTCACCAGTTGATAGCTCCAAGTGTTGGAGCCACTGATGGCATGGTTGATCGCGAATGTCAGGAAAGGAACCGGACGGGTATTGACAATCAGGTAATCCGGCGGCCAGAGATGGTGCACCGGTTTGAAGGACTGGATGAACGCGACGCTGTCGAACACAAACTCGACCTGATAAATATTGTGGTAGAGGACGATGCCGAGAATTGCGACCAGCAACATCGAGATGCCTTTGAGCAGACGACTCCGCTTCTCGGGACTCGCCGTCGCCCCCTCCGCGGGTTCGGGCCTCTGGGCCACAGTTCGACTCCTGGCTGTGGGCATTTTTTATCCGTGTCGTGACGATGCTGGTTCAGTTTGGAAAAGACTTTACAGCGGAAAGATCTTGGCTTCGGACATCGACTGCTGAATCCGAAGTTGAAGGGTGACGGTAAGTGACGTGGCGTCAACACTCAAGCTCCGCCATCGGCTTCATTCATTCTTAAAGAAACGATATCTGGAGGATCTGAAGCGGTTCTCAACAGGACGGGTTGTTGACTAGTGGTGGATGTAATCACCCTGGTAATCACATTTTGGGAGTGTCGCCTCGGTCGGAACTGACGTGTTAACAAGAATTCACGGCAGCTTCACTTGAGTTTCCCGATCACTGCGAAAGATTACTTCAGGCGATGTTCCGCATCCGGAGTGTTGTGTAAACCATGTGGAAGGTGATTGAATAGTGATGCTCGCACCCGGTCGATTCGTTTCCACACACGATCCTTGCGAGACGATCGCGGATTTCTCTGGGGAGTACGCGCTGCCGCCGCTGGAGTTGACGGTAGTGATGCCGTGCCTCAACGAGGAGCGGACGGTCGGCATCTGTGTCGAGAAGGCCCTGCGGACGATGGCCGACCTGGGAGTCCTCGGGGAAGTGGTCATTGCCGACAACGGCTCGACCGATCGCAGTGTGGAAGTGGCGACGGAGGCGGGTGCCCGTGTCGTCCTGCAGAGCCGCAAAGGCTATGGCAGTGCCTTGCAGAAGGGATTCGAAGAGGCCCGTGGCAAGTATGTCATCATGGGCGACTGCGACGACAGCTACGACTTCACCGATCTCGAACGCTATCTCGTAGAACTGCGAAGCGGGGCGGATCTCGTGATGGGGAATCGACTCAAGGGGGGAATTAAGCCGGGAGCGATGCCACCTTTGCATCGTTACTTTGGCAACCCGGTGTTGAGCGGCTTTCTCAACCTGCTGTTCCGCACGGGTGTGGGTGATTGTCATTGCGGGATGCGGGGACTGCGGCGTGAAGCCTATGAGGCGCTCGGCCTGCACATGCCCGGCATGGAGTTCGCCAGCGAGATGGTGATCAAGGCCAGCCGGGCGAAGCTCAAGATCCGTGAGATTCCGATCGTCCTTTCGCCGGATGGCCGGGATCGCCCGCCCCATCTGCGGAGCTTCCGTGATGGTTGGCGTCACCTCAAGCTGATCCTGATGTATTCGCCCTCCTTCCTGTTCCTGCTCCCTGCGATCCTGCTGATGTTGTTTGGATTGCTCGCGGCTCCCGTCGCGCTGCTGGCTGGCTACGGCACCTATGAGACGATCTTCGGGCCAAACTTTCTGATCATGGCTGCTTTTCTGGCCATCGCGGGCGCGCAGCTGTTCTTTTTGGGACTCATCGCGAGGTTGCAGGCCCATCGCATCGATCCGGTCTTCGCGAGCCCGCGGGTCGATTGGTTGCTGCGGGTCTTCACGCTGGAGCGCGGCTTGATTGCGGGGGGCCTGATGACACTTGCCGGTTTGGGAATGGCACTACCGGTGGTCGCGGGCTGGATCTCCACGGGTGCCGTCGCACAGCCTGCCCTGTGGATCTCCGCAGGAACGGTCACCGTCCTGGGGGTTCAAACCATGTTCGGGTCGTTCCTCGTGGGAGTTCTCGAACTGCAGATCGAGCGATCTAAGCAGCGCTGAGCCCAAATCTTGCCAGCAGACTCAGACGGGTGCCCAGTCCTTCACATGGAGATCGACATTCCTTTGTCCGCGGAACTCGTTGATCACCGGCTGGAAGGCGAGCTTGATGCGGGGAGGGGTGGCGATCTCCTCGGCCCATTCCCCCTGGCCGAACGCGACGGCCCGGATGGTTGTCTGCTGCTGCCGCAAAAGGAGCGAGAGATGCCGCCCTCCCTCGCCCATCGTCTTGGGTGGTGCGGCGAGTTCAACGTTGGTCGCGGCGAACATCGGCCTGGGGTTCGTGTTGCCGAAGGGGGCGAGCAGGTCGAGTTCCTCGATGGCGCGGGCGTTGATCTCGGAGAGCATCACCTCCGCATCGATCAATAACGGGGCGGCCCCCGGTTCGACAGCGTGGTTTTGGGCGACATACTCAACAAGTGCCGCGCGAAACTCATCGACGCGCAGCCTCGCCACTTTCATGCCGACGGCTGCGTGGTGCCCACCGAAAGTCATGAGGCTCTCGCCGCAGGCCATCAATCCCGAGTGGAGGTTGAAGCCCGCGAATGATCGGCCGGAGCCTTGCAGCACTTCGACGGAAGCCGACGGGCCCAGCAGGATGGTTGGCCTCTGGAAGTGTTCCGCCACCCGGCCGGCGACGATCCCTAGGATGCCCGCATGCCATTCGTCGTGCGTCAGCACCAGTGCCCGCTCATCGCCCCAGGTGGGATGTTCCGTCACCAGTTCCTTGGCTTGCTTGAGCATTTTCCGCTCCAAGGTCTGCCGGGATTTGTTGAGTTCATCGAGGTAGGCGGCCAGTTGCTGGGCGCGGGGTTCGTTGTCGGTGGTGAGGAGTTCCACGGCCAGCCGGGCCTGGCCCAGGCGGCCCGCCGCGTTGATGCGCGGCCCGATGCCGAAGCCGATGTCATCCGCCGCGATGGCCGATTTGTCGGCCAGGCCCGCCGCTTTGAGGAGCGCCTTCAACCCCACCGACGACTTCTCGTTGATGGTCGAGAGGCCGTAGTGGACCAGAACCCGGTTCTCGCCCACCAGCGGGACGACATCCGCCACGGTGCCAATCGCCGCCAAGCCGATCGCGCTGAGCAGGAATTCCTTCATGCGGGGGGAGGCTTTCTTGCCGTCGCCCAGGCGCGTGCAGATCGCCCAGGCGAGTTTGAAGGCGACGCCGGCACCGCACAAATCGCCGAACGGATAGTCACCGGGCAATCTCGGGTGGACGAGGATCGTCTCTTCGGGAAGTGTCCCGGCGAACTGGTGGTGATCGGTGATGATCAATTCCAGCCCCAGTTCCTTGGCCCGGCGGGCCTCGGCGACGCTGGTGATGCCGCAATCGACGCTGACCACCAGTTGGGAGGCATCCTGGGCGGCGAGGGTTTCGATTGCCCCGACGTTGAGGCCGTAGCCTTCTTCGAGCCGGGAGGGGATGTAATATTCGGCCCGGCCACCGGCCAGTTTGATGCAATGCCACAGGAGGCTGGTGGAGGTGACGCCGTCGACGTCGTAATCGCCGTAGATCGTGATGAGGCGGCCCTCTTTGATGGCGGCCACCACGCGCTCCGCCGCCTGGCTGACGCCGGGAAGGAGTTCGGGGTCGTGCAGTTCGGTGAGCTTGCGGGAGAAGAATTTGAGTCCGGCCTCGCGCGAGGTGATCTGGCGTCCGACGAGGACGCGGGCGAGGAGCGGGCTGATCTTCAGCTCTGAGGCCAACCGGCGGATGGCGTCGGTCTCACAATGCGCGAACTGCCAGATGCGTCCATGCGTCGCCACCATCCGCTACCGACTCCCCGAAGAAACCTAGTCCATTCGCACGCATCGCTGGGACCAGCCACTCAAGTGTGAACTCTGTGGATAGCATCCCGACCGGAGGGGAAAAGTCAAAGGGAACGGGGAAAGTCCCGGTTGCCCATGAAAGGAGGCGGGGTTCGCCATCGATGGCCAACCCCGCCTTGAAAACTCATCGCAAGTGCCGGGCACTCACGCTGGCATCAGGTTATGGGAGAGTTCCCCAGCCGTAAGGCATGGTGTCGATACCGTTCGGACCAGCGCCACCGCCTACACCAAAGGCATCGACAGTTCCATTGTATGGCGCCTGATCGAAGAGGAAGTTCGTGCCTCCGAATCCAAAGTTAGCCACATTGGCATCAGCATTCACACGGAAGGTGCTAGCACCCAAACCAGAGAAGAGGAACGTGTTTGAAGCACCAACCGCAATCGATGGTGGATAGTTAATCCCTGTGTCGATCGTACGTCCTGCCAGCCGCTGTGCATTGCGTTCACGAGTCGCACTTCCGAATGGCCCATTCACGCTGGCAGGAGCACCAGGCGCCGTCGAAGTATCCACTGTGGTTGTGCGAGATTTAAAGGTTCCTTCCGCATTGGTGTAATCCGCACCATCGCGGGTCGCAATAATCCCCTGTCCGGTGTTACCCGTGAAAGTCAAATCTAGGCGGGCCAGTGGGTCAGATTGGAAATTCGAAGGAGTGAAGACGTTGTTGGCGGGATTGTAAATCGCTGTATTGTCATAATCCCATGCACCGCCGGTCGTTGCCGGATTGACGGTCGATGTGAAGGATTGGAAGGTGACGTCCGCACCGAAGTGGCCCCCGAAAATGTTGTCGGTAACGCTGGCGATCACGCCACCACGCCCGCCACTGGCAAACCCGCCAGCATCGGTAAATCCTCTTCCGCCGTCACTGGTACCCACCCGCAACACCAGGCCAGTTGTATCAAACACCGCTGCCGAGTTACTGATTCGACCATTTGCCGTGACTTCGTTCGTAATCACATTCAGTTGCAGATTCGGTGAGGCGAAGATGGAGCCATCCGCCAAAAGTGCGGTATTCGCGTTCGCATCCGCGGACTGGTTCGTCGATGCGGTGTTGACAACATAGATCCCTTCGAGCTGGTTGCGTCGAATCTGGTTCTGGTTGCCAACCGTGCCATCGCCAATGGTGAAGACCGTATTGGCGTCGCCTCGATTGAGCAGGTTGATACCCCGTCGAGTATTCTCGGCGACGTCGTTGTTGGTCAGGGTGACATTGTTGGAACCGATGAGGTTGCCGGAGTTGGTCGCCACGTACTGCAGGCCATCACCGGTGTTGAAGGCGATGAGGTTATTGTCGATGGCTGCGGTGAGACGAACTCCGCTCGAGTTGAGCTGAATGCCGTCGTCACCGGAGTTGGTGATGTTGTTGTCGACGATTTGCAGGTTGTTGATTCCCGACGACGTGACCAGAATCCCGTTGGAACCGTTGTCGTCGATCAGGTTGTTGATGATCGTATCGACCGTCTGAGTTCCAAGATTCGGATTCACACTCGAACCGGAGATGCTGATCCCGTTTGCGGTGTTCTCGCTAATGGTGTTGTCGGTGATCGAAAGGGTGTGCGAGACGGAGACATCGATGCCGTCCCCACCGTTTCCAACAATCGTGTTGTTGCTGATCACACTGTCGATGTAAGGCGTATCCGTGGTTGCGGCATTGACCGAGAATTGGATGCCGTCGCCGCCGTTGTTCTGGATCGAGTTGGTGTCGATGTCGACCTGGAGGTCGGCGTCGGCCACAAGTTGGGCTGCGATGCCGCGGGCGCGGTTGTTGTCGATCGTGTTGTTGGTGATTGTGTAGACATCGGGGTCGAGATTACGGGCACGGGCGGTGATGTCGATGCCGTCGCTGTTGCCGGTGATGATGTTGTTGTCGATCAACACCGTGCGGATGAACGAGTCAGCTTCGCGATCGAAGTGAAGGCCGTCACCGGTCCCTTCGTTCGCGTTGAAGGTCGACCCGGTGATCGAGACGCTGGTGACATCGGCGAACGATCTCGTGTTGAGCGAGAAGCCGTGACTGCCGTTACCCGAGGAATCGATGTTCTGCACCACGATCGACGGCACGGTGACGTTGGGAGCCAGCGTGTTGTCGGTGAGGGTGATCTCGATGCCTTCGGCGTTGTTGCCGTTGAACAGCGTGCTCGTGGTGTCGGTGGCATCGCCGATGGTGATTTCGCTGTAGGTCGCGGAATCGACTCCTCGCAGCGACAGTCCCTGGCCGGCGTAGCCAGAGACCGCACCCAGTTGGGTGTTCGAGATCGTGGTGCCGGAGATGTTGACGGCCGCATCGGCAGTGTCGCTCAGATCGACGGCGACACCCGCACCGCGGTTGTTGTCGATGATGTTGATGAGACTGGCGTTCGTCGGATCGGCGGCCATCGTAAGGGCGACCGTGCTTGTCCCGCTGGCGGTGGCCCGCACACCGATGCCGGTGTTGTTGTTGATGCGGTTGTTGGTGAAGGTCGTGGTCAACGCCGAGCCATCGCTCAGATTGAAGTGGACCCCTTCGGCACCGTTGGCAGAGATCGAGGCATTGTCGGTGAAGGTCATCGTCGCCTGGGCAGTGTCCGCCAGGACGAGGTTCACCCCCTGATCGCCGTTGCCGTCGATCGTGTTGTTGGTGAAAGTCTGGTTGAGGACGGTCGTCGTGTTGGCGGCCAGGTTGATACCGGCACCACCCGTGTTGTTGGTGATGGTGTTGGCATCGTAGAGGATGTCGATCGAGCTGCCGCTGGTGGGGTTGATCATGCGGATGCCGTCGCCGCCGGTGTGGCCGTCGATGGTGTTGTTGCTGATCGTGCCGCCGATGGTGCTATTGACGACGTTGAACTCGATGCCATGGATGCCGTTGTTGGCAATGCTGGCCAAGGCCGCATGGGGGGCCAATGCCTGTGTCACAGTGAAATTGTTGGTGCGGACGACTTCGGCGTCGGCCGATGGGGTCGATACAACCGATCCGCTGGCGATCGACTGCAAATAGGGATCGGAGGCGTTAATATTGACCACATAGCCCTGGTCGGCCAGCGAAGCGGTGGTTGTGCGGCTGATCGGGTTGTCAACACCCGAATTGAGGAAACCGGTCATCAGCTCGTTGTCGTAGACCGATTCACGCCAGTGCGAATCACGAGTTCCGGGACCACCGCTGTTTTCCACTGGGACGCCGGTCTCCACGTTGGCGAAGCGGGCGTTGTATTCCGCAGTTGCCTGGCCACCGGTGAAGCGTGGGTCGGCCGTGCCAGCCCCTTGCAACAGGCCTTGGAGATCCCAGACCGTGCCAATTCCGAGAACGTGTCCCATCTCGTGAAGGATGACATCGTAGAGCTGGCCGCTGGCTTCCAGTTGAGCCAGATCCGCCGTATCGAATTGCATGATGCCGTTGTAAGGAAGGTTGCTACCGGCCCGGATGGCGGTGGGGCCAGCCTGACCCAGGATGCCACCGGCGCCGTCGATCGCCACCCCTTCGGCGGAGATCCGCAGGTCATCGATGATGTTGCCGCCACCCAGATCGACGTCGGCAAGGTCACCGGTGATGAGTTGCGACCAACGGGCGGATGCCTGGGCGAAGATGGCCTGTTGAGAAGGTGTCAGGCCACCGAGAAGAACAATCTCGATGTTGAACTGGCTGATGGGGGTAACCGGGCCTCCACCGAGACCGTTGGAATCGATGAGGAAGTTGGCGAAGCTGGAGTTGTCGAGATCAATGTTGATCCCGTCGAGTGCGTTTCCGGAGATCGAGCCGTTGTTGATGATCTGGAAGTTGTCGGCAGTCGAGTTGACCAGAGTCAGGTTGATGCCGTTGGCGAGGTTACTGTCAATCGTGTTGTCGTCGATGACTGAGCCGCTGAAGTCGCCGCCAGTGGTGGCGGTAAGATTCACACCGTTGGCACCGTTGCCGGTGATGGTGTTCTCAGCGATGGTCAGCACGAGCGGGCCGGCGGTCGTGGTGGGATCGACAACGTTGATGCCGTCGCCGGCGACAGAGCCGGTGATGGTGTTGCCGCGGAGTTCGACGCCGTTCGTGAAGTCGGATCCGTTGACAACCAACTGAATGCCATTCAACGCGTTGCCGTCGATGAGCAGGTTGTTGTTGATCGTGGTGGTGGCCACGGTCGAGCCGTTGATGGCATTGACCACGATGCCCGAGCCACCGTTGCCGCTGATATCGACGTTGTCGCTGATGTTGAGCGTGTCGAGGTTCGATGCATCGAGCGTCACCAGCACGCCATCGAGGTCGTTGTCGACGAAAGCGTTCGTATTGATGTCGAGGTTCAGCTCGGCACCGGCCGTCGTCGAACCGGTCAGGCTGACCAGGAGGCCAGCGCCTCCCACCGTTTCGTTGGACTGCGAGTTGGTGACGACAATGCCCGCCGTCCCGGAGCCGTTGGTGACATTGTCGCCGACAATGGCGATCCCCGCATCGATTGCCGAGGAGGCGCCGGACGTATCGGCAAGCATGCCGTCGAGGACGATGCCGTCGGCTGTCGGCACGTTGGCTAGCGAGGCGAGCGTCAGGTCGACCGGCACCGGCAGACGGGGTTCGACCGGATCGTTGTCTGTGCGAGTGAGAACCGAGTAGGTGCCCGTGCCGACGCTTGGGGGCAGAACCCCGAGGGCGACATCGGTCAGAGCAATGTCGATCGCGTTGTCGCCGTTGCCGGAGAGAGTGGTCGCACCGGTGAGGTTGACCGCAGCGGCACCGAGGATCGTATCCAATTCGATATGGATGCCATCAAGCGTGTTGTTGCTGATGGAATCGTAGCCGGCGACCGTCACCCCCGCGTTGAGCAGGTTGGTCATCGAGATGTTGACGCCGTTACCAGCGTTGCCATCGATGGTCTGGCCAGCGGCTCCATTGAGCAACACCAGGCCTGTGCCTGTACCCGTGCCGGTCATATTGACATTTACGCCATCGCCTGGCCCGTTGTTGAACGAACCCGAGAGGCTGACGACGGCGGTATCGACGTTGGTGAAGGTGGAGTTGATCTGCCCCAGCGTGTTGCCGCTGATGTCGTTGTCGCCTTCCATGAGGAGGACGGCGGTGGTGCCGGCGCCGGTGCCCGCCATCTGCACACCGTAACCACCGTTGTTGGTGGCGGTCGAGGTGTCGATGCGGGCCGTCATGTAGGCGCCGTTCGAAGCGGCGAAGTCGTAGCCATCGCCGGTGTTGTCGTTCGATTGCGAATCGGCGAAGAGTGTGCGGGCGATGGTGTTCGCACCGTCGGCGGTGACGTTCACGCCATCGAAGATGCCCGAGGTTCCATTGCCGTTGAATTGGCTGCCTGCACTGCGGAAGTTGAATTCACCGCCAGCGGTGGCAGCTGCGATGAGGCCTTCCTCGCCGTTGCCGTTGAACTGCGAGTTGATCGCCCCAAAGGTGGCAACGGAGTTCGCATCTGTGACGGTGACATTCAGGCCAGCTCCCGTCGAGTTGGTCAGGAACGAATCCTGGATGACACCAGTGAAGGTCGAACCACCGGTGGAGGAGACCAACATGCCGTCGGCACCGGATCCGTTGACGGTGACATCCTCCAGCACGGTGTTCAGCGTCGAGGCACCCGAGGCGGTGAAGTTCACCCCATTGCCCGCAGCAAGGTTGAAAGTGCCGTTCAGGAGTTCGAAGTTTTGAGTCGCACCGAGCAGTGACGAGACGACCACCGCGTCAGCCCCGGCGTTGTTGCCGGTGAAAGTGTCCAGCGAGACGTTCGCGATCGAACCGGCACCGGTGGCCACGCCGTTGATGGCGTTGACAAGGTTGTTGTCGAACGAGCCGCGAAGACCGGTGACTGTGAGCGAACTGCCGGAGGCGACGTTGTAGACGAGGCCGCGTTCCTGTGTGGCACCGCCATCGCCGATGACATCCGTCAAGCCGAGGCCGAACGAAGACGCGTTGGCGAGATCGAGATTGATAGCGTCTTGCAGGCCCGTTCCACCGGTCGCTTGCCCGTTGTTGGAAACATCGACATTAGTGAGGAGCACGGTGCCCGTCGCGGCATCCAGAGCGGCGTTGAGGCCGTTGGCTCCGGCACCGCCGAACTGCGAGTTAGAAATGTTGGCCGTGACATTGGCACCGGCAGTGGCGTCGATATTGAAACCGTGACGGCCGGCGCTGGTGCCGTTGATGTTGGCACCGGCGACGGAGATGTTCGCACCGGCTCCGGTGGCGACGAGGCTGAGGGCGTCGCGACCGTTGTTGGATAGATCGGCCCCGCTAAGGAGCACGGGAGCGATCGTTGTGCCGAGGATGCCGCTGTTCGATTCGAGTCGCACGCCATCGAGGAAGTTGCCGGAGGCGAGGATGGGCGAAGCCGAGGTGAAGGTGCCGGTGGCGTTATCGATCGACATAACGATGCCGGACCCGGCGGTGCTACCCGTGAAGGCGTTGGCACCGGAGGTCGTGGCGAGGGTCACATCGATATCGGCGCCGCTGGCACCGGAGACGTTGAGGTTGTCGAGTTCGTTGCCAGTGCTGGTGAGGCCGTCGAGCAGCAGGTCGAGATCGGTATCGGCGGCGATGCGGGTGCCGAAGCCGAGGTTATTGGAGGTGTCGACCGTGCGGACGATTCCCGTGCCATCGACATTCGAGAGGTAGATCCCGCCCGCCGTTGGGGAACCGGCGGTGTTGTTGCCGGTGATGTTCAGGTTTTGCAGCAGGAAGTTGGTGGAGCCGCCCGGGGTGTTGGTGATGCCGCTGCCGAGCGCGTCCTGGATGTTGAAAGCCGAGACTTCGTTGTTGTTGGCCAGTGTGACGACACTTCCACCCGTGCTGGTGAGCGTGGGGTAGCGGCTGGGGTCGTTGAAGTCGAATTCGGGCAGCGTGAAGGTTTGCTGGGGGATAACGAAGGGGCCGTAGTTGGCGTAGCCTTCGATCTGGTGGATCTTGCCTTCGCCGAGCAACCGCTGGAAATCGGTCAGCGTGATTGAGTTGTTGTAGGGGGTGACATCGCTGTTGCCCTGGCGGACGAGGATCAGATCGGCGGGGGGCGAACCGGCGGGGAGCTGGGTTAGGGGATCCTCGTAGGTTCCTGTGCCCGTGCCACCGTTGGGATTGGCGCTGTCGACCCAGGTAATGAAGTAGGCCTCGTTGTCGCGGGGATTGATGATCGGCACGGCGACCGTCGAACTGTAGGTCGTGGTCGAGACCCGCCAGTTACGCTGCACAGAGGTCAGCATGCGGTCCTGCGTACTTTGACGCGGGAACCAGACCGAGGGTTGAAAGCCGGAGAAACGCCATTCGACATAAGCGTTCACACGGGTCTTGAAGGTGCTGTCGTGGGTGGCGATCACGCCGGCGGTGAGATCGGTGGCCAGTTGGGCGTCGAGCCGTCCGCGCACGCCAGAGACGCTATTTTGAGTGGCGTCGTAGAAGTAGCCGCCGCCGTAGGCGCGCAGCCAGGTCATGTTCTGCGAGACGGGGACACCCAGTTCGAAATCGGCCCCGCGGAGCGATTCCTCGCTCAGGAAGCTGCCGGTGAAGTTAAGCTGATTGCCGGTGTAGAAGAGGTTCGGTGAGAGACCGTTGGGCCCGATGACCTTGTCGCTGCTGCCGGTGGGCAGGTAGGCGTTGGCGCGGACATCGAGGAACTGGCCCAGCGACTCGAAGCCGAAGCCGATCTGGCTGTAGCGGTTCTCGTAAGTGGTTTCGTCGTTGTCGTAGAAGAGGTTGGCACCCCAGATGCGGTCGCGGCCGGCATCGTAGACGCGGCCGACGAGGCCGAGATTCACACCGATCTTGCTGGTGTCGGTGATGATCAGCCGGGCCTGCGGAGCGATGAGATATTGCCCATCGTTCAGCAGGGGAGCGAAGGCTCCCAGCTGCGTGAAGCCATGCTGGTAACCGACCCCGCTGTTCGACTGGTTGCGAACATCGAAGTAGGTGCCGTTGAGCATGCCACCGCCGCTGAAATCCTGCAGCGTGGCAACTCCGAGTTCGTCATCGACGGATTGCGCGACGGCAGGAGCGGCCATGGCCAACAGAAGGGCGGACGCCAGGCTGGGTTTTGTGAGAGGCATTGAACGATCTCTCCAATTTTCTTGATTCGCGGAGCTTGCCAAGCGGCAGTCCGGGGCCCTCTTGCTGCGGAATTCAGTGTTGACCAGCGAGTGGTACGTCCAATCAAAACCGTGGACAGGGCGAGTTCCTGCCCAGACGTTCCGTACAGCCACTCCGTCGAGTTATCGTGATTTTTCGGTCTGTAACGATTCTGATCTTGAATGCCGTTGATTCGGAGTTGCGGGTTTTTCCGTCTGTGCTGGTTGGCCCGGTGTGAAATTCGGCAGCGAATTTCGAGCGTCAAGGTCAAGGGAGCGGCGGTTTCCGCCGGTGGATTGAGTGGAAGGGACTTGCGGCATCCCTCGATGCACCGCCGACGATCAAAGCCGGATTGGTTGCCATTCAAAAAGGGATACGGCGGAACAGTCCTTCAATCTTTCATTGCCCCGTCTTGCGGACTATTTTGAAGCGGTTCGACCAACTCATGGCCAAGGTTCGCGAGCGGCAGGAATCACCGGAAATGTTTCAGGTTCCCCCAGATTTCGCTTTTCCCGAGTATCTCGCCCGACCGTGCCCTCGACCGATCACGGCGGAGATCAGAAGCGGCCGCTATCTTCAGCGTCGCCGGGCGGCCGTCTGGATCTGTCTCGCACTGGCTGGGGCTTGCTGGCTCTCGGCGCCGGTTCCCGTCGTGCGGCAATTGGCGTGGTATCTGCTGCCACTCGGTTGGCTCAATTGGATCGGCGCGGCTTTCGCGCTGGGGGCGCTGTGGACCCTCGTGAGCCAGCGTCGCAACCCTGGCTTGGTTCATTATGCCCGAAACGGAGTACCCGTCGCGGCACGTGTGCTCGATACCGAGCCATTGTTGACGAACACCAGCGAATCCCACACGTTCCAGTTTCTTGCGAAGGTGGAACACCTTGATCCTGAAACAGGCATTGTGGTTAAGAGGGAGATCACTTCGGACTACTCCGACCAGCAGAGACTCTTCCCCCAGTACGCCAACGGATTGGAACCGGGAGATTTCACCACCGTCGTCTATGTGCCGGGCGAACCCCATGCTCCTTGGAAGATCTGGGGGTGGACGGAACTTGATCCCGCCGAAGACTTGATATCTTTCAACGGGCGGGGATTAAAAGTTGTAGGGGTGATGACGGCCCTGCTGATCACAGCTATCGGGATCGCCTGTGCCTGGCTGCTGGTGTTGTTTCTCTACGTCTTTGGCAACTACAGCGCGGACGATATCAATGGCCCACTTCTCCTGGGTACGACGGCCGGTTTCTCAATCCTGCTGATTCTCGGGGGAGAATACCTGTTTCGCAAAGATCCGGAGCACGAGATGAGTTTCCGCTCCCGATGTGGTGTCTGGTTCGGCCTCTTATGTGTCGGACTCCTGGCAGCGTGGACATCGCTGGGGCTCATCAACGGCCTCTTCGACCGCTCGCCGCCTGACTTGGTGCCAATCCAGGTGATCAAGACCTGGCAGACCACCTACAACATGGTCCTCAGCACTTACGAGATCGAGTACAACACACTTCCTCCCGAATCGTCGAAGAAAGTCCCTGTCTCGGTCGAGACTTTGTCCCAATTCCAAGATGGACAATATGGTGTGATCGACATGGGGAAGGGAGTGCTCGGCATGCGCTGGAAGAGAGGCCTCCATCCGATCAGTTGGGTGACGCTCCCCGAGAAGGATGAAAACCGCCTCGATGGGGTCACCGTACGAGACGAGGAGGGGGGAGAAGTCTTCACCCTCGTCCCTGTCATCATTCTACCAGGCGAAGAGACGTCACCCACAGCGCCCGAACCGCTTTGGAACGTTCTTCGCCAGCAATTGGTCGGCGAACTCTCCCGCACTCCTCGCTTCGAGATCATCGCCCCGAAACAGCCCGATCTCGGTCTCCCCCCACCGAATGCGTTTTGAGGATGGCCATACATTGCTACGGTCATGTTTTGCGACCTCAAGCCGGAAATCGCTTTGTGGCCTAGGGCGGTTGGCCCAGTGACTTGATATGTCCTGGCCTCTAACGAGGACGCCTTTTGTGTCTGTCTCGGGTGAACTAGTTGGCACAGGCGGAAGCCCTTGAGGCTCTGAAACGTCTGCCATGGTTGTGCCTTCCCTATTGGGATTATGGCGGGATGGCACGACGGCCTGTCTAAGTTACGGCAGGAAGGGGAAGAGGATTTTCTTGTTCTCTGCGGTCAGGGGGGCGCCGTATTCGCAGGGTTCGAAGGCTTCGATGAATTGGACTTTGGGGGCTTTTTCCTTGCCGTAGGTGGCTTCGATCTGCTGGCGGAAGCGGGTGGCGAGAGGGCCGTTGAAGGCTTCGTAGAAATCCTGGGCGGCCTGGCGGATCGCGGCGGGGCCTTCGACTTCCGGTTTGAGCATCGTGTAGGGGAGCCATTGGCCGAACTGGCAGGCGTGGCAGGCGAGCTGGTCCAGGATCGACTCGAAGACGGGGGTGACATCGACGACGACCGCCGGGTCGAAGAGGGTCGGCTTCTGGAAGTTGTCCGAGAGGTACATGATGACCGGGTTCTCCCGTAGGGCGGGGACCTCGGGGACGATGTTGGGGACAATGAGCAGATAGGCCGCATCGGCGACGACCTGCGACGTGCCGCGATGATCGGGGTGATAGTCGTTGGGCCGGTGGGTCAGGACGAGATCGGGCTGCTCCTTCCGGATGAGGGCGATCATCTGGCGACGGAGTTCGAGGGTGGGGAGAACCTCGCCGTCGTTTTGGCCCATGATGATGTAGTTGATCCCCATTAGGCGGGCGACGGCCTCGGTCTCGGTCTTCCGCAGGGCGGCGAGCTCCGTGGGGGCAAGGCGGTGGTGGCCCGCGTTGCCGCAGCTCACGGAAACAAAGGTCACGTGGTGGCCCGCTTGGCGGTATAATGCAGTGACGCCTCCCGCCTTGAGTTCACAGTCGTCGGGATGGGCACCAATCACGAGAATGCGGAGGGGTCGATTCACTGCGGGAACCTCATTAGACTTCAAGTGTCAAAGCGAGTGTCATAGCCAGTAACGAGAGACAACATCCCTGCGAGCCGCGTGAGCGGAATCGGCTGGCCCGGAGGTAATTCCGGCGAGAGTTGCCAGCCCGAGAGTTGAAAGAGTTGACGATGTCTTTACCAGTGATTCAGGGCCCGGCCTTCGCGGGAGTCGATCTTGCCGCCGGGCCGGCGGAAGACCCATTGGAACTGATGGACGAGATCGAGGCCCTGAAAAAGGAACGCAACGCCGCGATCCTGGCCCACTTCTACGTGGATGGCGATCTCCAGGAGATCGCCGATTTCACGGGGGACAGTCTGAAGCTGGCGCGCGATACGACGACGATCACCAATCCTGTGATCGTCTTTTGCGGCGTCCATTTCATGGGGGAATCGGCCAAGATCCTCAGCCCGGAAAAGACGGTGCTGATGCCCGATCTGCAGGCGGGCTGTTCGCTGGCCGAAAGCTGCCAGCCGGAAGACTTGGCGCGGTTTCAGAACGAGTTGCGCGCCCAAGGGCGCGACATCCAGACGGTGGCGTACATCAACACTTCGGCTGCCGTGAAGAGTTTGTGCGACTGGATCGTCACCAGCGGGAATGCGCGGGAGATCATCGATCGTGTGCCGGCGGACAAGGAAATCCTGTTCGTGCCGGATCAACATCTGGGCCGCTATTTGAGCGAAGTGACCGGGCGGAAGATGATCCTGTGGCCGGGGTCTTGCATGGTGCACGAAGTGTTCAGCATCCAGGACTTGCTGCGGGCCAAGAAGAACAATCCGCAGGCGGTGGTCATGGCCCATCCGGAATGTCCGCGCAACATTCTGGAGCACTCGGATGTGATCGGCGGGACGGAGAAGATGCGGCGGCATGTGGTGGCCGTCACGGAGCCGACGACGTTCCTGGTGGCGACGGAGGCAAACATGATTCATCCGCTGCAGAAGATCGCACCGCAGCATACGTTCATTCCGGTGCCGGGGATCATGACGAGCACGGGCGAGACGTGCGCCTGCAACCGGTGCCCGCATATGGCCCGGAACACGCTGCAGAAGGTGCGCGATGCCCTGCGGGACATGCGGCCGGAGATCGTCTGGCAGCCGTTCTTTGCGGATGCGCAGGAGGTGCTGAGAAGGAGTTTGTTGGAGCCGGTGAAGTCGTGATTTCTTGGTGGCTGACCAGAAAGGGTGATGTTTCCGGTTGATGGGAGGAGCACTGCTGGCAAGCCAGCAGTGGCACCTGGCGGAGGCGAATCGAAGGGTTACGCTGTTCCGAAGTGGGAAGATAAAGACACTGGCAGAGCCAGTGGCACCCTGAGACAAGCCAAGACCACGCCCTTCGGAGGACCTCAGGGACGTGCCACCCAATGACTCGGACGATCCCTCGACGACGATGAAATCACCCGGAAGGGACTGCATGCGGCTGTCGATTTTGATTCCGGTGTACAACGAATCCGAGAGTCTCGTCGAGTTGCATCGCGAGCTGGCGGTTGTGCTCGACGCGCAACCGTTCGAGAGCGAGATCCTGTTCGTCGATGATGGTTCGCGGGATGCCTCGTGGGGAACCATCAAAGCACTGGCGGAAACCGATCCCCGCGTGCGCGGAATTCGCTTCCGGCGCAACTTCGGCAAGGCGGCAGCGCTGAGCGCCGGGATGCGGGCAGCGCGCGGTGAATTGATCATGATGCTGGACGCCGATCTGCAGGACGATCCGGCGGGCATTCCACGGTTTCTGGAGACACTCGGCGACGACTGGGATGTCGTCAACGGCTGGAAGATCCGGCGGCTCGATCCGTGGCATAAGATCTATCCCTCATGGGTCTTCAATGCGATGGTCAGCCGCCTCACGGGCCTCACGCTGCATGATCACAACTGCGGCATCAAGCTCTTCCGGGCGGAGGTGGCCAGGGAGATTCGGCTGTATGGCGAACTGCACCGGTTCATCCCCGTGCTGGCCCATATGCGCGGCTTCCGCGTGACGGAAATCGACGTGCACCACCGGTCGCGCCAACACGGGTTTTCGAAGTATGGTTTCCGCCGCTTCACACGCGGGTTTCTCGATCTGTTGACGGTGTCGTTCCTCTCGTTTTACCGGCAGCGCCCACAGCATTTGCTTGGTGCGGCTGGGCTGTTTTTGTTCGCGATCGGCGCAACGGGTTTGACGTGGCTGGCGGGGGAATGGGTGCTGATGAACCTGTTCCGCGCGTGGCCGGCGACCCCCATCGGCGGGCGGCCCCTGCTGGCGTATTCGCTCGCTTTGGCCGTTTTGGGAGGGCAGGCGATGTCGCTGGGTTTCCTGGCGGAATTGATTGTCCATTTCAACAGCCGGGAGAGTGACGCGTACAGCGTGGCGGAGCGGGTGGGGATGAAGGATCAAGGATGAAGGATGCGCGTTGGCGATGTTTTTTTTAGGCGGGGACGTTTTTTTCGGGAACTTTGCGGGCGCAACGACTCTCGTTAAGAGGGAGGGCCTGATTTTGGACCTTATGGCCCGACCCTCGATCCAAGCCCGGTGGCGCAAGTCCAAAAAGAAACGGCGACATCCGACGACAATCGCTATTGTTTGAGGTGTTCGTGCGGTTCCCGCGAAGCGAGTCCACCTTTCCTTTTCCCATCGATCTGCCACTCAACGATTGACAACATGGCCGGGGTGCCCGCCGCGATGAACGCGTATGCGGGACGCCGGTGCGCTTGAAGAATGGATTGCCATGCGACTCAACGCTTTCTTTCGTGCGTGCCTCTCTTCTCGGCTGGCGATGATCGGCCTGACATTGTTCCTTGTGACGGCAACTTGGAGGCTGACTGTGGCGGCGAAGGAGCAGGGGCAGGTCACGGTAGAGCAGTCGGCTGAACTGATGAAGCAGGGGAATTTCAAGCGGGCTCTGGAACTGGTGGAGCCGCAACTGCTGAATCCGCAGACCCCTCCCGAAGCTGCGGCGAAGTTCCTGCAACAGGCCGTTCAATGCCTCACCCGGCTCGATCGTGTTGCCGAGACCGATGCGCTGTTGGAAAAGACGATTGCAGTTCACAGCAAGAAGTTCGAGGTGCTTTCCTCGGCGGGCGGGATCTATCTCTCACTCCCCAGCAACGGCCAAGTGGTGGGTGGCGTGTACTCCCGGGGGAACAGCGATGGCCAGGGCCGCGCGGTCTGGACGAGCGACCGCGACCGTGTTCGGGCGCTGCAACTTCTGAAAGAGGCATTGCGGCTGGTCCCTGACAATCAGCCAGCGGTGAAAGTCAGCGTGCTGCGGGTCTTGAGGCAGGCCCTCATGACGAATCGCAGCGATCGGCAGGCGTGGCAACTCCAGCGGCTGACGGATCTTTCTCAACTGCCGGATTTCGATGAGACGCCCCCTTGGTGGGGGCGCAACCAGGGTTCCGATGCCCCCGTGACGGCCGAGGGGGAACCGCTCTATTATTCGATTCCGGCCAGTTGGGACGCCACGAAGTCGGATGGGGAGCGGTACCGCTGGCTGCTCGATCAACAGAAGAAGGTCCAGCCATCCGAGGTACCTCGGGTCGATCTGGAGTTCGCGCAGTTCGCTCAGTCGCAGTTTGATGTCATCACGCTGAGGTCGCGCGGCTGGTTCCGTTTGCCCGATCCTGCGGACGGAGACAACGCCGGCGCGATCCTCACGCTCGATACGCTCGCCGCGAATGAAACCGTGGCCCGGCTGGCCAATGGTATCCGCCGCTTCCAACTGCGTGACGACTACGCCTTCGTGCCGAGCTTCCGCCAGTTGGCTGACGGCCCCCAAGGCACGATCGCCACGCAGGCCCGCACGCTGCTCGCTCAATGTTTCGAGAACCGCCGCCAGTATCCGCAGGCCGCCGCCGAGTGGCAGGCGCTTCTCAAGCAGGATCCCACGTCGAAGCTGGCCCAGGAACGTCTCGCCCAGATCACGGGGAAATGGCTCTCCTTCGAACCGGCCCGCACGCAGGTTTCCGCGACCCAGGCCAAGCTGGGTGTCCGTTTCCGCAACGGGACGAAGCTCTCCTTCACGGCAGAGCCCATCAATGTCGCCGGGCTGCTCGATGAAGTGCAGCGGATGCTCAAGGCCAATCCCAAGGAGCTCAATTGGTCGCGGATGAGTATCGATCAGTTGGGCTACACCATCGTCACGGAGGGGGACCGCAAGTTCGTCGGCCAGCCGGTGGCCCAGTGGACGCACGACGTCGTGCCGCGACCCGAGCACCGCGACAGCATCGCCGAAGTGGAAGTTCCCAAGCTGCCAGCCGGTGCGTATCTCGTCACGGTCGTCCTGTCGGATGGCAACACCGATCGCATTGTCCTGTGGCTCAATGATACGGCGATTGTGCGAAAGGCTCAGGATGGCGGGCCGCTCTACTTTGTGGCCGATTCGGTGACGGGAACGCCTATTGCCGGCGCGTCGCTTGATCTCTTCGGTTGGAAGCAGGAATGGGTGGAGAATGGTCGCCGCGTGAATGTCCTCACCAAGAC
>PNLE01000031.1 GCA_013822855.1 Planctomyces sp. | reverse complement strand
TATCCCGCCGATGGCAAGGATCGCCTGGCCAAGACGGCCTCCTCCATCGTCGGCATCAAGCGAGAGGCACTGATCAGCCGCCAGCCTTCCCAATATGGCGAGTTCGATGTGATCGACCCGCTATCGGAAGACACCACACAGCTCACCGGCCGGGGTCAGCGGATCTCGCTCAAGGATGCGGACGGCAAAATGCTTGCTTCCTATGTGATCGGCAAGGCCGTTCCTGGTCGCAATGGCCAGTTCTACATTCGTCCGCTCGATACAAGCGACAAGAACGTCTACGCCGCGAAGGTGAACATCAACCTTTCGACCCGCTTCACCGATTGGATCGAACCCGATCTGCTCAAGCTCGACGCCACCCGCCTCAAGAGCGTCGCCATCGACAAGTACACCGTCGATGAAGCCCGTGGTCGATTGATCGGTCGCGACACGAATCAACTGACCCGTGCCACTCCCAACGACCCCTGGGTGCTCGCCAACCTCGATCCCACGATGGAACAGCTCAATGAGCCGGAAGTTCGCAAGCTGGTCGAAGGATTGGACAACATGAAGATCGTGGGCGTGCGTCCCAAGCCGCCACGCCTGAGCCGCGACCTCAAATTCGACAAGGGGATTGCGATCGACCCCGCCACGCAGATGGATCTCGTTTCCAGCGGCTTCTTCCCCGTGAAGTCCGACGATGGCGGCTCCGAGATCTACGCCAAAGAGGGGGATCTGGCAGCAATCACCGATCAAGGCGTGGTCTATGTCCTCCGCTTTGGCAACGTCTTCAGCGGCACCGAGCAGGAGATCGAGTTCGGCTTCGCCAACCGCACGGACGAAACCAGCCAGGCTGACGCGAAAAAGGACGAAGCTGGCGGAAAGACCGACGACACGAAGAAAGCCGATCCTTCAAAGAGCCGTAATCGCTATCTCTTTGTGATGGCCCAGTTTAACCCCGAAGCTCTTGGCCCCAAGCCGGAACCTCCCGTCGAACCCAAGCCGTTCGTCATGCCTGAAGGCGTCAAGCCCGCCGCCGAAGGCCAAGCTGCCACGGCGGATGGCCCGGCGAGCGCCAGCACACCCGCCAACACCACCATGGGTGAAGCGGAAATCGCTGCCGCCCGAGAAGCTGCCGCCCAAGCGCAAGCAAAATTTCTGGAAGCCACCCGCAAGTACAAGGATGACCTCCGCGATTGGGAAGACCGCAAACTCGAAGGCGAACGTCAGGTGAAGCAACTCAATCAACGCTTCGCCGACTGGTACTATGTCATCAGTGCGGAAAGCTTCGATGCCCTTCAGCAGGGACGCAAAACCCTCGTGCAGCCCAAATCCGCCGAGGAAGCAACAGAAGGTCGCCCCCAGATCCCGGCCCCGACCGCTCCTGTGATTCCTGAATAGCCATCGGTTCGGGTGCTCCCGAGCGACCACGACATCTGCAAATAATGCCGGTCGAAGTCTTGTGTCGAGGAGCACTGGCGTCACTCAAGTTCGCTGGTTTGCCGGGAATTTGAAGACAGTCCTTGGAGCGGTTCTGCCGATAGTTCCAGTGGGGGGCTGCCGCCAGGATGGCGTCGTCGTTGGCCCTCTCCACAGGGGGCCCGGGCATGGATCGTCGTTCCTTCATTCAACTGTCGATGGGTGCCATCGCCAGCCAGCCGCTGCTCCACTCCGTTCTGGCAGCCGCCGAAACGGGGAAGGTCAGCTGGTTCACAGCCCTCAAGCCCGCTCACCAGCAAGCCATTTCCCGCCAGAAGCCGCTCCTCATTATCTTTGGTGCCAGCTGGTGTGGTTTCTGCCATAAGCTGGAAAAGGAGACGCTCGGCGACAAGAAGCTCGCCCAGTTCGTGATGCGGGAATTCGTCCCCGTGAAGCTCGATTTCGACAAGGACGACAAGGCGGCCAAGGTTCTCGAAGTCGAGGTTCTGCCGGCCACCGTTATCATCAACACGGAAGCCGAACTCCTCGCGAGATCAAACGGCTTCCACGAAGCCGACAAGTACGCCGAGATCCTCCATTCGGCGATTCGTCGCCAGACCGAGATCCTCCAGGCCCGCCACACGACGACCAAGCCTTCCTGATTTTTCATGCCGATTTGATCCCTTCCACCGGCAAATTCGCGCCAGCCGCGCGACATCACGTTTGCGGTTCGCATCCCCTTATGGGATGATCAAGGGAAGCCGAGGTAAGACGACCGGTTCGAGCGCAGCGTCCTGCGTTCCTGTGATGTCTTCCGGCGACTCAATGGACTGCGAGAAAATATGACGAATCAGCCAAAGCGCCCTCTGGCGGGCGATGACGATTCCTGGGGTAAACTGGCGTCGGATCTGTTCGGTATCGAGTTTGGTGTCGACGATGAACTGGATCTGCCCGACCCGGATGAACTGAACGAATCCGCTCCGGTCGCTGCAAAGATTGAAGAAACGCCGGTTGTCGCTCCTGTGGTATCCGCCCCGGTCACAGCCCAAACGGCTCCCCGCCCCGCCCCGCCCACCAAGCGGAAGTCCCCTGCGGATGGTTTTGGTGGAGAACTTTTTGGCGACGATCTTCACGAGGAACAGGAAGAAGACGTTGAGCCAGCCAAGTTGGCTCCGGTGGCGGCGAGACCTGCCCTCGAAAGCGACGAAGAGGATGATGAAGACGACGACGAATTGATCGAAGAAGAGGCTTTCCCGATGACCGTTGCCGAACAAGGCGATGATTACTGGGATGCCTTGGAAAGCTGGAGTTGGGACGAAACTTCCGGACGTTCACGCGAGGGCCGCCCGCAAGACCTCCTCAAGACCCTCGAAGCCGAGGTCTCGCAGAACTCCCGCCATGCCCGCAGCCGTGCCGATTCCCCTGTGCCCGCCCCGCGAGGCAGGTCGCGCGAAGCGAGGCCAGCGGCCGAAGACGGTGACTCGAGAACCACTGCACCCCGAACTTCCTCGCGCCGACCCTCATCATCCAGTTCCAGCCAAGGTGGCGGCAGGTCGCGGTCGCGTGATGACGGTGGCCGGGATCGCCCCGCCTCCGGCGAAGAACGTGCCCCACGCGAAAGCCGCCCCCGCGAGCCGCGCGAACGGACACCTGAGAGGCGGCCTGCTCCCCAGGTTGCTGCCGAACGCGGCCCTATTGCTGAACGTCCCCCCGCTGTGGAACGTACACCCATCGTCGAACGAGATGACGATTTCGGATTTGGCTTGAATGAGCCGGCAGCTGTAGTGGAACGTGCGGCTCCCCGCCGTGCCCCACGCCCTGTCTCCCAGCCACGCCGCCCGGTGCCAACCGAGCCATTGGTTGATGACGACGCCTTCGGCGAGATGCCTGCGGAGGTCGACGATGTTGCCTTCGTTTCTGAAACCTCCGACGAGTTTGAAACCACCGAAACTTCCGAAGATGGCGAAGTCCGTCGCCGTCGTCGCCGTCGCCGTCGCCGTCGTCCCGGTGGCCGCCCTGGCGAAGCTCCCCAGGAAGCCTCGGCCGGAGAGGAATTTGGCGTCGACAGTGATGAGCTCGAAGAGCATGTCACGGAGAGTCGGACGCCCGCACCCGATGCCCCCGCCCGCGATTTCTCGCCGCGCGACCCATCGCTCCGGGAACCATCGGCCAGCCGTGGAGATCGCCCTCGTTCGGATCGCAGTCGCAGTGACCGCCCGCGACGGGATGCCGCCCGCACCGATCAACCTCCACGCCCAACAGTCGCTGCCGAAGGTGGCGAGCGTCCCGCGAGGCCGCCCCGTTCCGAGGAATCTCGCAGCGATGCTCCGCGGCCTCGCAGGGCACCACAGGAAGTTGGCGAGCGTGACAATGAGTTCGTCGATGAACCACGACGTCGCTCACACAAGCCAGTGACCGATGAAAACTATTCGGAGCGCCATCCTCGTGACTTGGAAGTTCCTCCATCACGCAGGCCCACCCCGGTAGCTTCCACCGTGACGGAGGATTCCTCAGCCGATCCCATCACACCCGCCAATTATGATGACATCCCCACTTGGGAAGAGGCCATCGGGATGCTGGTGAAGACTCCTCCCGGAGGCGGCGATCGCGGCTCTCGGCCACCTCGTCGCGACGACAATCGCCGCGATGACCGTCCCCGTCGATAGTCCACGGACTCATTGGGCGACCACACTTTGATCGCCTGGATTCAATTTCCGCACCTGCGGCCTGTTCTTCATTGACCGGCCGCAGGTGTTTTCATTCGGGTGTCTCTATGGCTCCAGGCCCTTCACCGCTGGCGATCATCAATCCCCCGGCCGAAATTGCCTCAATCGATCATCCATCGGAAAACGTTGCGTCGACACGCTCTACGGATCGTACTTGCCGTCTGGTCACCCTCGGCTGCAAGGTCAACCAGTACGAAACCCAACTGGTGAAGGAGGCGCTGGCCAAGCACGGCTACCGCGAGGCCGATGAGCATGAAGTCGCCGATCTGTGCTTTGTGAACACCTGCACGGTCACGGCCAATGGCGAATCCCGTTCGCGTCAGGTTGTCCGTCAACTGGCGAAATCCAATCCCGGAACCCGCACGATCGTGGTCGGCTGCGGGGCCACGCGGGCCCCCGAGGACTTCCGCAAGCTCCCCTCCGTCTTCGATGTCGTGACGGATCGCCGAGAACTGCCGGATGTCCTTCAGCGGTATGGAGTCGTCGATTTCCCGCGGGGGATTGAACGCTTCGAGGGTCGCAAACGCGCCTATGTGAAAGTCCAGGACGGGTGTGCTTTACGCTGCACTTATTGCATCATACCGCAGGTTCGACCGAACCTCATCAGCCGCGAACCGATGGAGATCGAGCAGGAAGTCCACAGACTGATTACCAACGGCTATCAGGAGATCGTCCTCACCGGCGTGCACATCGGCCATTACGGCGTCGATCTCCATCGGAGGACCCAGGGCGCGGCGCGGGTTCGGTTGTGGGACTTGATCGATCGACTGGATCGGATCGAAGGCCATTGGCGAATGCGGCTCTCCAGCATCGAGGCCGCCGAAATGCCGACAGAATTCATCGACTGCGCCGCCTCAGCCCGGCATCTCTGCCCTCAGTTTCACCCCGCTTTGCAGAGTGGATCCAACGCCGTACTTGCCCGCATGAGGCGGAGATACACGCGAGAGAAGTTTCTCGATGTCGTCAATCAATTAAAATCGCGACTTCCCCACCCCGGCTTCTCGACCGATGTCATCGTCGGCTTCCCCGGCGAGACGGAAGCGGAATTCGAAGAGACGCTGGATCTTTGTCGCGAAGTTGGCTTCACGAAGATTCATGGTTTCTCCTTCAGTGCCAGAACCGGAACTCCCGCAGCCTCGATTCCGGGCCGGGTTCATGGTGATGTCATCGATGACCGCTTGATGCGGCTTCGCCAACTGGAAGCCGAGCTGGCACAGTCATTTTGCGAGAGCCTGGTTGGAACGAAAATGGAAGTCATGGTCGAGTCGATCCATCCGACACTGCCGGGTTACGTCCTCGGGACTGACCGCCTGTACTGCCAAGCGATGCTTCGAGGAACCGCCGACAATTTGGGCGAACTCAGAGAATCGTTGGTGATTGGAGCGTCGCAAGGTATGCTCATCGGAAGGTGACAGTGGTGGCCTGCGAATCGCTTCAATCCCGCCGCCGATCCCGTGATGAATTCTCCGTGTGGCCGGGGTCATGACTCAAGTTTCCAAGTGATATCGCGTCAGGGGCAGACGAGGGTGGTTCGTTATGAGTCAGCCTGAGTTTCAAGCGAGCTTCTTCGATCTTCACCCCGCCGGGGATGTGTTCGTCGCCACCATCAGTTGCAAGCAACTGACGGAGGAAGAAAACCTCGAACAGATGTCGCAGGAACTTCTGTCGTTGATCGATGTCTTCAACTGCCGAAAACTGGTGGTCAGCCTGGAACGGGTCACCTTCGTCACAAGTGCGGCTCTTGGGAGGTTGATCACGCTTCACCGCCGTCTGCACCGCAAGGAGGGCCGAATGATCCTGGCGGCGGCAAGCGGGGGTGTGGCGGATGTCTTGAGGCTCAGTCGCCTGCAGGACTACTTCTCGATGGCCGCCGACGTGCAATCCGGCGTGACCCAGTTGCAGGCCACATAGCGGCCAATTGACCGTGGCTTGATCATCGCCAACCCGACCGAATGTCATCATACTGCCCGAATCAAAATTCGAGCGACATTCATTCCGCATGGGAAGGTAGTACGGTTCGTGGATTCTGATCAGCTTATGTCATGCTCGACCCGTTCGTCGCCGCACACCGAGTCATCTTCCCCATTAAGGCGTAACGCCGGCCGCTTGATCGTGATCGAAGGGATCGATGGCGCGGGAAAGGGAACGCAGACGGAACTGTTGGCCGCTTCCCTCAAATCGGTGGGGCGGGAAGTCGTCATCTTAAGCTTTCCTCGCTATCAGAAGACATTCTTCGGGAAGCGGGTCGGCGACTTCCTGAACGGCCGCTTCGGATCGTTGGAGCAGGTCCATCCCTTTCTCGCTTCTTTGCTCTATGCGGGCGATCGGTTTGAAAGCCGCCAGCTGCTGAGCGAGGCGTTGTCACAGGGAAAAATCGTTATTTGCGATCGCTATGTGACCTCCAATCTGGCTCATCAGTTGATCAAAGCTCCCCAAGCGGCGCGGGCGGAAATGAAAGAGTGGATCGAGCAGGTGGAGCACGAGATCTTCGGCCTGCCGCGTCCGGATCTGATCCTGCTCCTCGATACCACAGCGGAAACCGCCACCGCCCTAATCGATCGCAAATCGATCCGCGAATACACCACCGCCAAAGCCGACATGCATGAAGCCGACCAAGACTACCTGCGCAGAGTTTTGTATGAATACCGCGCCATGGCGGCTGGCAATTTGCATTGGCGAGTAATCCCCTGCCTCGAAGATTCGGCTCTTCGCTCCAAAACCTCGATCGCAGCAGATGTCTTCCACACGGTTCAGCAGTTCTTGGCGATGCCTTCTTTGCCTGCCACGCAGTATCCATAAGAGATGCGTCCTGCCGAACACGATCTTGGTTGACTGTGGCAAATGCCGCCCATTTTGGCGAAAGCGATGCTCGAAGCATTCAAGGTTCCCGCCAACTTTCCGAAAGCCGCCTTGAACCATGGATGAACTGGAAGCCTCGATTGCCGCCGCTTCTTTTCCCTTCTCGCCCCCGAAGGGAAGACAGCCAGAAATCCATCTCCCCTTTCCCGGCAAGGCCGACTTTCCCGCACTGGTTTCTTCCCGTCGGGAGTGGATCGAGCGGGTGCTCCGCCCGTGGTGCCGGGCCGCCGATGAAACTTCGCTAAGGCTCGCCGAATTTCAATGGGGCAACCTCGCCGGCCAAGTCAGTCCCGACCACACACTCTGGCGCTGGGCATGGGAGCGATTCGGGCCGGTGATCCACCCCGAGCTCGGTTTCGATGAAAGTCGACCGTGGCAACTCACGCTTGCGGACGGAACCTACCGGTCAGGCTATGTGAACGGCCGCCTCAGCGCGGGCGCATCGCTTTTCCTCGTCGCACGGGATCTTGCTTCCGAAGAATTGGTGACGCTCGGCCCGTTCTTGATCGGCGAGATCATCGCTATCGGAGAGTTTGAACAGACAACGAGCAACCAAATCTGACATTGGTCTTCAAAACGTCCTCAATCAACTCTCGTCCAGCAGCCGCACATCACTACGGCTGGGCTGGTTGAGTGGAAGCGGCGTTTCCGGGGAAAGTCGGAGTCGATCCTCGGGAACGGAGACCGCGATGACTTCCGTGTGGGCTTCCTGCTGCACCACCACGGCATCCGCCGGCCCCATCGTCACCTTGAACTTCTCACTGGCCAGCGACAACTCGTCTCCCGGGAGAAGGGCTCCGCGCACCACGCGCTGGCCATTCACCTTGGTGCCGTTGGTGCTTCCCAGATCGCGGATGAAGAGCAGTCCATCGGTGCGGACAATCAGGCAGTGCAGCTTGGAAATGCTGCTCTTATCGATGAACACGTCGCAGAGATCCTCCTGCCGACCGATCAGGGTGATGTCCCGCGTGATCGGAATCGGCGAGCCACCTTTAAGCGGCGTCAACTCGGCCTTCATGCTCTATCTCGCAAGTGTGGAACGGCTGTCCATGTTCATTGTCCCCGCAACCGAAGCCCTGTCAATCACCTGTTCATTTGCCGCGATATCTCGCTATTCCCACAACCACACCGGAGACGCGACCTCGTTTCCATCATAAAGTGTCAAGTCGGGTTCCTTTCCTCCAAGCCTTCCTTTGCCGAAGAACTTTCCTCGATCGGAGAAACGTCGGCCGGTTCTTGTGAAACATGCGAACTCGATGCGAACTCAATTTCGTCTTCGGCAACCTGTTTCTCCACATCCGCAGGAAGACTTGCCAAGACCGGTTGGTCGATCGAACCCATGGAAGGCTGGACCGAAAGTGGCCGGAACGTGGGATCAACCACCCCCGAGGACATCTTGGGAACAGTCACGAGGATCAACAAGCTCGCCGCACGTGCCAAGGTTGAGACGGCGAAAATCCATAAATACGCTTCGACCGTAACTCCCATCGAACGCAGCATCAGTGTTCCCAACAAGGAACCCACCAACAGGGCCGCATTGTTGGCGACGTTGTAGATGGTCAGTGTCCCCGTCCGCTCGTGTTCGGGAATCGCCTCCAGGAAAAGGAGCGTCACCGCCAGTTCATATGCCGCCCAAGCCGTGCCCGCGAGGGCCTGTACAACCACCAGCCAGCCATAATGGAAGCTCACATCCCACGCCGCCGCCATGGGAGTGATGCAGATCGCGCCGATCCACAAAAGTTGCTGCGCGCCCACCTTCTTGGCAAGCCTTCCCCAATACGGCAACGTCAAAAACTTGGCGACGAACGAGGTGCCGATCAGCACCACATATTCCAGATAGCTCAGTTGCAGTCCCTTAAGCATGTAGGGGACGAAAAACGGCCCGGAAATACAAACACCCACCTGCATGCAAACCACGAACAGCAATAGTCTCCCCGCCCTCCCCTGCCCAAATCTCAAGGCCCGTTGGACAAATGGAACGTCATCCGCCAAACGGACTGGCAACGGTTCACTTTTGCGGGAAAGGCACATCGCCGAGATCAGACGACTGATCCCCGCGATAAGAAACAGCAGCACATAGGCCCGGGTTGGCGATTCCAACGAGGTGCCCGTTTGGAGAATCAGACCTCCAGTGAGAAATCCGGCCAATGTCATCGCCTGGCTGAACCGAGCCCGTTTGGCGAAGAAATGGGGGCGGACCGAGAGAGGCACCAACGACCCCATCCAGGTATTCCATGCCGGTCCCGTCGCCAGACTCGTCGCCCAATAGACCGACGTGATGAATAGTGCCTGCCATTGAGAAATCGCACCGTAGGCGGCGGCGACAATCAGGGGAATGAAACACGCCCCTTGGATGGAAGCGTTCAGCATGACCCACCGCTTGTTCGATCCCAACATGCGGATCGCACTCGGCGACACAAGCTGCAACAGGCTCCCAAGAAAGACGGGAACGCTGGCGATCAATCCCGCGAAGACATCACCCAACCCCGCCGCAAGCACGAAGGCGGGAACGTAAGTCTCGCCGATCCCCACCATCACGCCGTACGACGCGCCGTCCCCCATGCTGGCCGCCAGATCTCGGCGAACCGGCTGTCGCGCTGCATCCGAACGGTCATCTTTTGCCACGGAACCGTTCAGTACAACGGCGGTCATGACGTTCTGCTCGGCCAAATCATCGGGGGGACTTCGGCGAAAAGCCGATGTGCAACCTTGGTGGAAAAGTGCCCCGATGCCACCGCGTCGCGTTCTAGCACATCCTGCCCAAACCGGAAAGTTACCCAACCTTCCGATCACCCGGCTTTGGGAATTTCCACCGGCAGATACCGATCAAAGCCGAACTCAATCAAACGACTTTGGATGCGTTCCAACCGTTGCGAGGATTCCTCACCAGCCAGCACACCGCAAATCGTGCTCGCGATGGCGACCACCGCGATTTGGGAGACGGTTCGCGGAACGCCAAGTTCACTCGAATCGACAAAGATCTCATCCACACTGCAGAACTCGCCAAACTTGCGGCCCGCATAATGAAATTCCGCCCCGCAAAAGTCCGGACTCCATTCATAGTCGAAGGGGCCGAAAATATGCCCGCGATGACGGATCCAGATCCGGTTGTCATCAATCAAAAGGGCGTGTCGCCGGCTCATCCTTGAGTCCTGTCGCGGGTCGAATGATCGAATCCTCGCTTCCAGTCCTACGGAATGCGGCCTGTTTCGGAAAGACCAAATCGCGGCTTGGCAGTCTGTCACTCCTGATCGTCCCATGGACAACAAAGTGAAAACGGAAAAAAGATTGAATGCTGAAGAGTTCCAACTCGCAATCTTGAAGACGGGCGATTTTCATCGATCGTCGCGCACAATTGCAGAACCACCCCATGGCTCGCATGCCGCGCGCGGGGCCGGTAAGCAGGCGATGACTCCCACCCCAATACTTCCCAAGAGGCAGACGATGACCTTGAGGAAATAGGGAAGCGGGCTGAAGGCGACTGTCAGGCCCAGCATCACCAGCACGACAGCGATGGCCCCCAGCTTAACGAGCAGTCCGACACCCCGATCACGTTCCCACTGCCGCAGCATCGGGCCAGCCAGAGGATTGCGATACAACCATGCATACAGCCCCGGTGATGATCTGAAGAACAGGTAACTGGCCAGCAGGAGAAACGGTGTCGTCGGTAGCCCAGGAAGAAAAGCTCCCACAAATGCCAACCCGACACACACACATCCCAGTGACTGGTAGAGGACTTTCTGCCAGCCGCTTCTCAACGCGGGAGGCACAAAATGCCCCGGCGGGACAACGACATTCGATTCGCCGCAGAAGTGGGAACGAGGTGACATCAGTTCCCCGGACGCCATTCCATCCCCGTGGGAATATCGCTCCTTGACCATCGAAGTTGACTGTGAAGTACAGTCAAGAACAGCCGATTTTGGAGAGGCAAATGTGAAGCGGGACAATGATTCGTCCACACCATCCGGGCAGCGTTCATTGTCGCCATGGATTTCATTGCCAAAGGGATTATCGCGAGCGGCACTGCTCCAGTTGTCCAAGTTCCGCCCTCCTTCACCGATGAATCAATGGCACACGTTTCCCGGCACGGATTCGCCCATGAATCCGTTCCAGGCTGCAAAGTCATTGCCCGACACCAAGAAGTCGGCAGTAGGAAAAACACAGTGTACACGAAAAGCGGGAGGGGAATTCACCCCATTCCGCCGATCACCCACTTCGTACAATCCACATTCGACTTGGCTTCCCACAGGCACACGCCGAATCCGGCTACAACCCCAATTTGCCGCCACCTTCAGGCTTTCACTGCAACCCTGAGGAAAAAGTGGAAGGATTGCCCCGCCAACCTCCACCTTTTTTGAAAAACAGGAGTGGTGAGCCGAAAATTTGCACGCCAATCAAGTTCAACACTTGCCTGTCGCCACTGCCTGATTATAGTGTCCGCGCACGGGGCGACCGAATCTCGGAAAAGCTGAGTTTGCGTGACACCAGCGGATTTTTGTCATACGTCAAAAATTCTCGAAAACCGTCTTGAGGATGGGCCTTGACATCGACAGTTCGCTCGAATACGAGTGGCACGGAAGTGATCCATCCGGCAAGGCGATTTGAACAATGGGAATAGCCATCTAATTCACCGGAAGTCTCTCCACCGGCTTGGGTCTCGATTGGACACAGGAACGACACCAACAGGATTGAGGTTCGTATTCATGAGCTTGGCCGTACCTTCGGTTTCACCGGACAGTTTGCACGTCCTCTTGGAAGAAGCGTTGACATCGGCCTTCGATCTGCCGTTCGTCGCCTCGCCCGTCTGTGCGCGGGATGACGACGAAGACGACATCGAAGAAGACGGTGACGACGATGAAGAAGACGACGAGGACGACGAGTTCGAAGACGACGACGTCGATGATCTCGACGACGACGATCTCGATGACTTCGAAGACGAGGAAGATTTCGACGACGAGTACGAAGAGGATGACGACTTCGACGATGATGACGACGAAGATGAGGAAGACGACGACGAACTGGATGACGAAGACGACGACTACTAATTCCGTCTGTCATTGTCATCGGGTCGGTTGCTCGATCACTGATTGTCGAAAGAGCCCAAACATCTGGTTCTCAATGTTCCGAGCCTGACAACTCCCCTCGCAGCTCCCGTTGACGAAAATGTGAGCGTGGAGTCGGGATGCCCGAGAATTCAAAGGAGAGCCTGCTCACACTGGCTCTCCTTTGTTTTTTCCTTCCCACTGGCGACCTGCAGAGCTTGTTCGTGGTGACCGACTCGATTGTCGCCGTGAAGCCCCTTCGCGTTGCTCTCGTTCCCGCGAAAATTCTGGATCTCGATCGCTCTAGTACTCCTGGATACTCAGCATGCCCTCCCCACTTCAACAGCGCATCTCCGAAGCCACTGCCTCGATCCGCACGCTTTGGCAGGGCCAACCGGTTGTGGGCATGATTCTGGGAACCGGCCTGGGAGGGCTGGCGGAGCAAATCGAGCAGGACATCGCCATCCCTTACGCCGAAATCCCGCACTTCCCCACCTCCACCGTGCAGTCACATGCCGGTCGCCTGGTCTGCGGCAAGTTGCGTGGAATTCCCGTTGTCGCCATGGAAGGACGCTTCCACTATTACGAGGGATACAGCCTCGAGCAGGTGACTTTTCCCGTGAGGGTCATGAAGGCCTTGGGTGTGAAGACGCTGCTTGTCACCAACGCGGCGGGGGGCATCAATCCCCAACTTGATCTCTCAGATGTCCTGATCATCGAAGACCACATCAACCTCATGCCCGAGAATCCCCTCCGGGGGCCGAACGACGAGGAACTCGGCCCCCGCTTCCCGGATATGAGCCACCCCTACGATCGAGAACACATCGAGACCGCCCGCGCGGTTTCCATGGAGTTGGGCATCCACTGCCCCAAAGGTGTCTTCGTCGCGGTGAGCGGCCCCAATCTTGAAACCAGGGCCGAGTATCGAATGCTGAAACTCATGGGGGCCGATGTGGTCGGCATGTCGACGGTTCCCGAAGTTCTCGTGGCGGTGCATGCTAGCCTGCGGGTGTTGGGCTTCTCGGTTGTCACCGATCTTTGTCTGCCCGATGCCCTTGAACCGGTCGAACTCAGCAAGATTCTGGAGGTGGCCGCTAGAGGGGGCGCCAAGCTTGCACGTCTCATCCCCGAAATTCTGCCCCGGATCGCCCAGTAACCCCTTCCATTTCTCATAATCTTGTGTGGGGAACGTCCCGTACAAAGGCCACATGCATGACCCCCGAACCCTTCCGTCTCGACGGACATGTGGCGATCGTGACAGGTGGTTCGCGTGGGCTGGGATCCGCCATGTCCTTGGCGCTCGCCGAAGCGGGTGCCGATATCGCCTGCGTCTCGCGCACGCCGCCAGCACCGGAACAATACCGCCAACTGGAAGCCCTGGGCCGAACGCTGCGTCACTTTCCTTGCGATCTATCCCACGCCGGCGAGCGGGCTGGTCTCGTCGATCGAATCGTCGATGTCATGGGACACGTCGAGATCCTGCTCAACAACGCGGGACTGACCGCCCGCCATCCTCCCGAGGATTATCCCCTCGCCCATCTCCAAACGATGCTCGGCGTGCACATTGAAGCCGCTTTCGATCTCTCCCAACAAGTCGCCAGACACATGCTGCCAGCGGGATATGGCAAGATCATCAATGTCGGTTCCGTGATGAGCCACCAGGGCGGGTTCAACATCCCCGCCTACGCCATTGCCAAGCACGGTCTAGCGGGACTCACCAAATCCCTCTGCAACGCCTGGGCGGCAAGCGGCATCAACGTCAACTGCATCTGCCCCGGATACATGGTGACGGATCTGTCCGGCCCACTCATGAACGACCCCGTTCGCGGCCCGCAAATCCTCGACCGCATCCCCGCAGGCCGTTGGGGCCAACCGCAGGAACTCGGGGGCCTCTGCGTCTTTCTCGCCTCTCGTGCCTCCAGCTACATGCATGGGAGCATCATCGATATCGACGGCGGCTGGCTGGCCCGATGACGCTTGAAGACAACTCGATGGCGACTTCAGAAACCATGGGCAGACATTGTCATTTGGAGTATGGCCACTGCAGGACTATCCTTTCGAATAGCCGGAGACTCAATTGAGTCTCATTTGAGAGGCCACTCCATCAATTGTCGAATTTCACCCATGAAGGAGAGTTCCCATGTTTCGAGGATCGCTGCTTGTCGCTGGAATCACGGCGATCATCGTCACTACAACAGTTCCGGCACTGGCCGAGATTCGGACGGAGAATGTCGAATACCAGTCCGGTTCGGTGAAAGCCCAGGGCGTCGTCTTTTGGGATGATGCCATCACCGGTAAACGACCCGGAGTGCTGGTTGTCCACGAGTGGTGGGGGTTGGACGACTATGCGAAAAGCCGGGCGCGTAAGCTGGCGGAAGCCGGATATTTCGCTTTCGCCTGCGATATGTACGGCGAAGGAAAAACGACTAATCATCCCAAAGACGCCGGCGCCATGGCCACCAGCGTCCGCTCGAATCAGCAGGAGTGGCTGGCCCGCGGCAAAGCCGCCTTGGGTGTGCTCAAAGCCCGCCCGGAAGTCGATCCCCAGAAGCTGGCAGCCATTGGTTATTGCTTCGGAGGGACGACCGTGCTGCAGCTTGGCTTGGACGGTGCCGATTTGGATGCGGTCGTCTCCTACCACGGGGCACTTCCCGCTGTGACCCCCGCCACCGCAGCCAAAATCCAGTCGCAAGTCCTTGTTTACCACGGAGCTGAGGATACCTTCATCCCCAACGAGGCCGTCGAGAGCTTTCAGGCCGCTCTTAAGGATGCGAAAACCAAGTTCGAGTTCATTTCCTATCCGGGAGCACGGCACAGTTTCACGGTTCCGGACGCTGGTAAACATGGCATCGAGGGCATGAAGTACGATGCCGCTGCCGATCAGGCGTCATGGGATTCTACCTTGAAGCTCTTCCGAACGATCTGGAAATAGAGCTCGATTTCCGCTCTATGAATCGAGAAAGGCCGTGATCGTTCTTTGACGATCACGGCCTTTTTGCATGTCGAAGAAACCCTGCGGTGGCTACTGCCCGGTCACATCGTCCAACACCGATTGTGTGACATAAATGGGGAGAAAAGGTTGATAGTGAACGGCCAGTGCAATCGCATCGCTCGGGCGGCTGTCGACTTCGATCAGATCCCCCTGATGACGAATGCGAATTGACGCGTAGTAGGTGTGATCCTCCAAATGATTGATCACCACATCTTGAACCTCGGCTCCCAATTGTTCGGCGAAATTCTTGAGCAGATCATGCGTCAAAGGCCTGGGGGGCGCATCTCCCTTGACCCGACGATCGATGCTTGTAGCCTCGAAGAGTCCGATCAGGATGGGGAAGGCGCGCGAGCCTTCAACCTCCTTCAGGTAGATAACCTGCTGGTCGTTGATCTCGCTGATGATGATCCGGACAAGTTCCATCTGAACCAGCACAGCTGTCTCTCCCTCTTAATCACCATCTTCGACCCGTCGCACCAACCAGCATTCTGGCGACATCGCCTGCAAAAACAACCTCGCCCAGTCCGCCGAGGGAAATCTCGACGACTGGGCGGGATTGATTGTATTCAGTCGGCTCGTCGTGAAATCAACAGCACACGAACTCGTGGCCATCGGCAGGACGACCTAGTTGCCCGCAAGCATGCTGGCCCACTGCTTGGCCAGGTCGGGACCCACCGTCTGAACAATATCACGGGCCTTGGCGAGAGCGGCTTCGGCATCATTGTGGCTGGTGAGGAAGCTCAAGGCGGCGGCCACGGCGACGGCGGAGGACGAACCACCCGAAGTGGCGAGAACAGCGGGCTTGCGACCCGGCTTGCGGCCTGGCTTCTTCTTGGCGACCTTCTTCGTCCGCTTGGGCACAGGCTTGCCAGCGGCCTGAAGCATCGACTTGCGAACCTGACCGATGGCAGCGGCGGGATTGCTACCCCATTCCCAGCCATCGTAGATCGATTCGACATGGCTCTTCACCTGGGCGTTGCTGGCAGCATCCGGCCCGCCCAAGGCAATGATCGTATCGCGATAAATGGAGGACTTGTTGATGGACTTGTCAAATTTTGTCTTAGCGGCCATGTGTGGACTTCCCTGGATGGTAGGTGAAAACCAGCCGACCTTTGGTCATGCTGGAGAATTTGAGTCATCGATACCGCCTATGGATTGGGATCAGGCTCTGCCAAACCTGGAGTCCACCGAAGCCTTCGACTCCGGACACCACTTTGATACGGCACCGACAGGCCTTGATAGTGGAGTTGATTACGGTGAATTGCAAGCCCATAGCATTGAATATCCGTAAATACCCTGCAATATATCGATGAAGGCTGGCGCTTGCTGCTAAGAGACAGAATCCAAACGAGTGGTTTGCCCAGCAAATACCGCTTCATGAAGCGAGGATATTCGAATCGTCCCAAGCGGGATAGCATCCAGAAAAGCCGCAAAAAGCCTGCTTAGACTTACGGCAGGAAGGATCCACCTGCAGAATCCTACTGACCATACATACCGTTGCTACACATCCGGAAAAGGAGTCAGTCGATGTTTAGGGAGTGCCGATAGACCGCGGTTATCGCCCATAGTATCGATGGCTATGCGAACCATTGAAGGACGCCGATAGCAATGACTTCCCCCTGAAAGTCGGTATGCGGATCTCCCTCAACCGGCTTGGCCACGAGAGCGGGCCCGTTGCAGCGACCTGAATCGACAGTGCGCACAGGAAAGAAACGTGCCAAATCGACGACAGATCCCCCAGGTTCGCCTCGGACGATTGTCCATGCAAGGCAACCGGGGGTTATGCGAGGCAACTCCACCGGTTGACACCCGTGGATGCGGCATGGCCACCGCGAGAACGCTACCAGGAGTTCGCGGTAAGATCCCGCCTTCCGTCCGTCGCGGCTTGCAGCAGCGTGGAGCACTACCACCTCAACAGGCAGGTGCCCCATGTCAGGCCCGCGCCGAAACCGCAAATCAGCAACAACTGGCCGCGCTCAAGACGACCGCTCGCCATCACTTCCGCCAACGCTATCGGAATCGAACCGGCTGAAGTGTTGCCGTAACGATCGAGATTGTTGTAAATCTTTTCCCCGGAGATCCCCAGATCCTCGGCCACGTGGTCGATGATCCTGATGTTCGCTTGATGCAAAATGAACATCGAGACCTGCTCGATCGATACTTGGGCTTGTTCGAGTGTCACCAGGATGCTGTTGCAGACGGCCTTGACCGCCCATTTGAAGACATTTCGACCGTCCATCCGCAGATAGAACGCACCATTGCTCAGATCAGCTTCCGTCAAGGGATGCAGCGAACCTCCGGCGCGCCGATCAAGCATACCGGCACCCGATCCATCCGAACCGAGTTGATACGAGATCAACCCCTGACGCTCGTCGCCACGTCCCAAGATGACGGCACCCGCTCCATCGCCGAACAAGGGAGCGATCTTTTGATCTCTAGGATCGACGATCCGGCTGTTGCAGTCGCCGCCGATCACCAGCGCCCTATGGCTGTTCCCCGTCACAACGAACTGTGCTGCGGTCGCCAAAGCATAGGCGAAGCCCGAACAGGCTGCTGCCAAGTCCATGGCGGGTGCTTCGATTCCCAGTTCCGCCTGCACCAGATTGGCGGTCGAAGGACAAAGATGATCCGGCGTGAACGTTCCGATCACTACCAGATCGATGTCGGCAGCAGTCACGCCCGCGTCGGCCATGGCCCGCTTGGCGGCCTCGATGCACAAGTGGCTCGTTGCCATTCCCTCCGGAACCTGACGCCGCGCGAGGATCCCGGTCCGCTGCTTGATCCATTCGGGGTCAAAGCCGAAGTCCTGCTGAAGTTGCTCGTTGGTAACAATTTGATCGGGAACATAGGCTCCCACACCCAATACCTGAAAGCCGAGCAGACGGGACGTTCTCCGGGGCCAGTGGGCCTCGGCGACCCGCGCGGGGACAAATGCCTTCGGAATCCTCTGGGCAACTTCGGCTGACACCACGCGGCCGTTGTCGGCGATACTTGTGTCAGTCATTTCGATGGACTTGTCGTCACCATCTGGAAATGCAGGTGACTTCGGCTTCTCCAATCCCGTGGGTGACCCATGATCAACCGCAGCCAATCGACGTTCCCGAAACTTTTCGGAGGCATGCAACAAATCCAACGGCAGTCCTTCCGGCATGACGGACTCTCGACTCGCTCGACCGATGGATGCATCATGCATGTCGAAAATCCCACGCTGTCGAGTAGTTTGTAGATGGGAGCAAGGCTCAAGACTCTCGGGTCACTTCCGAGCCGCTCCAATCCACTATTGGCAAGGCTCATCAAGAGTCGCTTAACTCCATTGAATGCTACCGCTTACGCAATTTGAATGCTACCCAGCAATCGACTCGACAAACTAGCTGCTGTTCCGTTCAGACTCCTTGTTCAACACTGATCAAGTCTTGAGGCAACCATGGCCGCCCATCGAATCGCGCTGAAAGGCCCTTGGGAGTTTGTTTGGATGAATATTGATCATTCTCAACCCCTCTCAGGGAAGGTAACCATGCCAGCCGCCTACCGGAAGTTGCACGGTTCTGCGGCGGGCATTGTCCGGTACATTCGCAAATTCCACCTCCCGGCGCTAGTGGTTAATTCCGGCCGTTCGGATCGAGAGCCTCACCTTCGCGATTCCTCCTTCGCGCCTGAAATGGCGATTGAAGTTGAAGGGGTTCGCGGCACTGGTGTCGCCCGAATGAATGGTGAAATTCTTGGAGTGATCGAAACGCACTCCACATCCTACAAGTTCCCCCTCGGCAATGATCAACCACGTTTTTCAACGCTGGAAATCGAGCTTGAGGTGAGTTCCGCCCAACTTGAAATGCCTCTTGATCACGGCCTTTTCGGGGTGGTGTATCTGACGATCGATGATCAGACGGCAAGTGGCTGAACTGGCGACTTCATTACGCGGCTTTTCGCGTGGCAACGGCCTGATAGCCCACTTCAAAGGTCAACGTTGAGTTTGCGGGCTGGGCGAGGCGAGCCTTGAAACGGGCCCCGAAACGGTAGATCGCCAAGGCCTCCAACTCGAGGCTGCCTTCTGTCAGGTCTTCCATTTCCACTTCGGGAATCTTTTCGAACGGGGGGGAGAACACGAGATGAATCAGTTGCTCCTTCGCGCCCGCCGCAAACGCCATCCGCAATCGCCCCTCCTGGCAGTCGCAGTCCTCCCGTTCAAAACGAAAGACTTGAGCCGTCGACTCGACCTCCGTGTCTGGCCCGCCGTCATGCGCCGTGGAAGAGACCGCGTGGAGAAACTCATCGGGCGACACGGGGGATGAATCCAACCGGTGGCGCTCCACATCATCATCATGATCGTTCGGGATCTGCCGTGGTTCTTCCCTCGAAACCGAATTCGCGATTTCTGATTTCCCCTGCGTCGAATCTCTCATCACGGCAGGTAGGAATCGGGTTTCCAAAGATTTCCACAGCGATGTGAACAACCCCAACACCAGCAGCAAGCCGGAGATCACGCCGATCGCAAGGGGAGGAACACGCAGGGCAACCCACAACAACCAACTCAGCGCCGTCAATGAAGCGGCTGCCAAGATCATCCGATCCATCGCACCGCCAACCTCTTCCCTTCCTCGAACCATTAACCCGGCCAGCAGCGGAACAATCCCCAGCAGAATGATCACCAACGAAAAAGGCTGCGTCATATCCCGACTCAGGAATTGAGCCGAGATCGACGCAGCCAATGCCAACGAAACAAGGCAGGCGGCGGTCAACCACCGCACCGAATTCCAAAGTAGGAAGAAGCCATCCATGGCATCGATCCAGATTTTCGGTCAACTCTTATCAGTCAGCATTCTTCAAACCGGCGGACACTCCGACTCAACTCGTTGATGCTTCATAGGATTCGCTAAGCGATATGCCCGACCTTCTCAAGTGAGTTTCCGAGACCGGCCTGCTGACGGAGAGCCAAGGCTTTATCGGTCGCTTCCCAGGTGAAGTCGGGCTCATTGCGGCCGAAGTGTCCACCGGCGGCGGTCTTCTGATAGATCGGCCGACGCAGCTGAAGCGACTCGATGATTCCCAGGGGAGTCATCTTGAAGTTCTCGCGGACGATCTCGGAGATTTTCTCTTCCGAGATGAGAGCGGTGCTATTGGTGTTGATGCGGACGCTGACCGGATCGGCGACGCCGATCGCATAGGCCAACTGGAGTTCACACTCCCTCGCTAGCCCGGCGGCGACAATGTTCTTGGCGATGTACCGGGCCATGTAGGCAGCCGAGCGATCGACCTTGGTGGGATCCTTGCCGCTGAAGGCCCCGCCCCCATGACGGCCCCATCCACCGTAGGTATCGACGATAATCTTGCGACCGGTGAGGCCGGAGTCCCCATGGGGACCGCCGATCACAAACCGCCCCGTGGGATTGATGTGATATTTCGTGGTCGACTTCAACAGCGAGGCCGGAACCGACTTGCCGATGATCGACGAGCGGACAAACTCGGTGATTTCATCCTGCGGGACATGCTCGGCATGCTGGGTCGAAACGACGATCGCCGAAATGCCAACGGCCTGGTTCTTCGCATCGTACTCGACGGAGACCTGGCTCTTGCTGTCGGGACGAAGCCAATCGACTTCACCCTTCTGCCGGGCTTCCGTCAAACGGTTGATGATGCGGTGCGAAAGAGCGATCGGCAGCGGCATCAGTTCGGGAGTCTGGTCGCAGGCATAACCGAACATCAGACCCTGATCGCCGGCACCGTCGCGATCGACACCCATCGCGATGTCGGCACTCTGGCTATGCAGCTTCACCAGCACTTCGCAGGTCGCGGCATTGAAGCCGATATCGTCGCTGGTGTAGCCGATCTGACGAATCGCTTCGCGAGCCACCTTCTCGTAGTCGACGGTCGCGTTGGCAGTGATCTCACCGGCCAGGCAAACAAAGTCGGTTGTGCAGAGTGTCTCACAAGCGACACGGGCCCTAGGATCCTGGGCCAGAAGTGCATCGAGAACAGCATCCGAGACCTGGTCCGAGACCTTGTCCGGATGCCCCATGCTGACAGACTCACTCGTGAACAAAAACGTCGACATGCAAACGACTCCAATATCCCGTCGCGTGGAAAAGCTTGTGTGATCACCGAATGACAAAATCATAGGAATTCATCTCGAACGCCACAACCTTATCCCTGCTTTCGCTTTCCATGCCATGAACCGCACCATACGCCTCGTTTGGCACTCGTTTCGATATGGCTTTCCGATCATCAGTCAACAGCCCATTTCCTCAAGCGGTAGGGCCTTCCCGGGATTTTCAGATGTTGACATCATCCGGGTTACCAACTAGAAGCCGGATGATTGCTGAAGAATCTTCGGATTGACCGGGGTTGTTTCACCAATCCCTCCGCTACACCTTCCTCTCCGACTCCCTTGAAAGTCGCGACTCCTGCATCAGTCCCACTCCCCCGTTTCGCGCCCTTCCGTCCTCGACGCCACTTCCCTTTCACATTCCAAACCCACTCCACCACGAGTATTCGCATTCCCGAAATGCGACTCGCAGGGTTCATTTCCCTTTGGATCAATCACCGTGCATCGGCCTTACTCATTCCGGCTTGTCGGAGGAATTCTGCTGGGCATTGCCTGCCTGCTGACCCCCGTCTTCGCCGGCTGCGTACTGGTTCCCGGTCTCACGGCCGAAGCGCGCAAGCTCCTCAACAAACCCGAATCCTCGGTCAACAGCGCTCCGGTTCTGCCACCGATCGGGGCCCCCGCCAACTCGATCCAATTGGAGATCCTCTTCGTCGAGCGATCGGCTTCCGATCCGGTTGTCGGGGACAGCCTCTGGCGTGAGATCGACGAGGTTGGCGCCGCATCTCCCCAGTTACGGCAACTCATGCAGCAAAACGGATTGCGGGTCGGTACTGTCGGCGCTTCTCCGCCCCCCATGTTGCAGACCTTGCTGGGCATGTCCCGACAGGTTCAGGATGAAAACTCGCTGAGCCAATGCGTCCGGCGGAAAGTCGTCGTTCAATCCGGGACGGAGACCGAAGTCGAAGTCAAAGCCACGCCGGGGTCGACGGAGCTCCGGTTCTCGGACAGTGGCCCCTCCCACTCGAAGGAATTCCAACAGCTCCACTGCGTCTTCAAAGTTCGCCCCCATCGACTCCAGGATGGCTGGGTTCGGCTCGACTTCATACCCGAACTGCACCACGGAGATGAGCGTCTGCGGCATACTCCCACCGATGTCGGCTGGGAATTGCGAGGAGGGCAGGTTGTGGAGACTTGCTACGCGCAAAAGTTCTCGGTCACGCTCAATGCGGGAGAAATGGCGATCGCCTCCTGCACCGACGCCAACGACAAGAGCCTGGGTGGCACGTTCTTCGGCGAACCCGGCACATTGCAACCGCGCCAGAAAATCCTGGTGGTTCGCTTTGTCGGCATGCACAAGCCGGAATCGCTCTAAACGATTGGGATAGCTACAGCCGACCGTGACTCAGGCGGAGGATCGTGGCGGTTCGACCGGACGAATCATTCGACGCGAGCCGTGGAACCCGCGACACGTTCCCTCAACCTCTCGATTGAAACCTGGGGAATCGCGTCGATCAGACGGCGTGTGTATTCATTCTGCGGATCGGCATAGATGAGCTCGGAAGGGCCGTACTCGACCAGTTTCCCCTGGTTCATCACCGCCATCATGTCGGACATGAACTTCACGACACTCAGATCGTGGCTGATGAAGATATAGGTCAGCCCCCGCTTCTCCTGCAGATCCTTGAGCAGATTGAGAACCTGGGCCTGGACCGAGACATCGAGCGCCGAGACCGACTCATCACAGATGATGAACTCCGGCTCCACGGCCAGAGCCCGTGCGATGCAGATTCTTTGTCTTTGACCGCCGGAGAACTCGTGCGGATATCGCGTGAGATGGCTCTCCAGCAGGCCGACTTCCACCAACAGGCTCGCCGCCATGTCCCGCCGATCGGACTTCCCTTCCCCCAGTTTGTGGACGGTCATCGCCTCAACCAGATGATCTTCCACCGTCATGCGGGGATTGAGGGAGGCGTACGGATCTTGAAACACGATCTGCATCCTGCGTCGATGACGCCGCAACTCGCCCTCGCGGAACTCGCTCCACTTCATACCGGCGAACTCAAACCCTCCCCCGGTGAAAGAAATAAGTCGCATGATGGCCCGGCCGGTGGTCGTCTTGCCGCAACCCGATTCTCCGACAAGACCGAGCGTCTGCCCGCGATAAACATTGAAGCTGACACCGTCGACCGCTTTGATGTGGCCGGTCACCCTTCTCAAAAGCCCGGTTCGGATCGGATAGTAGACCTGCAGATCCGTCACCGAGAGCAGTGGCGCAGTTCCCTCGGGGACGAATCTTGAGGCAGGAATCGTAGAAACGTCGTACCCTAAGGATGTGACTTCCGAACGCGGCGAAAAGAGTCGATCACGAGCCGTCGACTCGGCCTGCTCGAGGCGTTCGTTGGCTTTCGTCCGCTCGACGATCTTGAACTCTTTGGTGACTGGATCCTCGACCAAATCCATGAAGTCCGCGACGGTGTTGAGACGTTTGCGGGTCGAATCCAGACGCGGGCGGCAGGCGAGAAGACCCCGTGTGTAGGGATGGGCGGGGCGGGCAAAGATCTGTTCGACCGGCCCCTGCTCCACCAGTTTCCCACGGAACATGACCGCGACATCGTCGGCCACCTCCGCGATCACGCCCAAGTCATGTGTGATGAACAGGACCGACATTTGACGAGTTTCCTGCAGCTTGCGGATCAGCCGGAGGATCTGCGCTTGGATGGTCACATCCAGAGCGGTGGTCGGTTCATCGGCGATGAGCAACTGCGGATTGCAGGCCAGCGCCATGGCGATCATCACCCGCTGCTTCTGGCCGCCGGACATTTCGTGCGGGTAGCTGTGGATCCTTTCCGCCGGATTCGGAATTCCCACTTCATCGAAGAGCTCAATGACGCGTGCGGTGACATTTTCCCGCGTCGCGTGGCCGTGCAGCAAGAGGGCCTCGGCCACCTGGCTCCCCACTTTGTAGACGGGGTTGAGCGAAGTCCCCGGCTCTTGGAAGATCATGCTGATGTCGTTGCCACGGATCTTCCGCAGTTCACTTCCGGGCAGTTTCACGAGATCCCGCCCGAGAAACGCGATCCTTCCCTGGGCGATCCGCGAATTGTTCTCGGGCAGCAACTGCATGATCGAAAGCGAAGTAACCGACTTCCCCGACCCAGACTCTCCCACAAGCCCCAGGGTTTTGCCCCGCCCGATGTGGAGCGAAAGACCGTTCACCGCCGTCACGAACCCTTGATCGGTGCGAAACTGGGTGACGAGGTTGTCGATATCCAAAATGCTCGAAGAGGCACTGTCCAAGACGCACGACTCCTGACGACTGACGGAGACTCTCTCACAAGGCCCACCCGCGATGGGGTTTGACATCCCGCCGAACCTACGTCTGGAAATTGTGTCAAGTTCCCAGCGGACTTCCCACACTGGAAAAACATCGACAAGGATGGATGTGGCGACTATCCACGGACGACGTTTTCAAATTCGTGTTGACAGTTCAAGTTCGTTTTGACTTGCCCCTCCGCACTGCCGAAGATAAATTCCTTGCGTGGATGCGAGACCTCATCGTCTCGCCGTGGTGGTTTTAGCTCAGTTGGTTAGAGCGCCAGATTGTGGTTCTGGAGGTCGCCGGTTCGAACCCGGTAAGCCACCCTCAAAAGCCCTTGTTGCGAACTGATCGCAGCAAGGGCTTTTCGTTTCAATGTCTGGGATTTCAATGGCTGGGACTCGACGGAGTGACTGCTTGACGACCGTTGCATCTTGGGCAGCCCGGGAACTCAAGGATCTCGCGAGATGAAGTGGGGGTTTCTCAACATCAACAAGCCGCTGAGGGCCACATCGCGCGACATCGTCAATGGGGTTTCCCGCAGTGCCAAATCCCGGAAAGTCGGACATACCGGGACACTCGACCCGCTCGCACAAGGTGTTCTGGTCGTGGGAATCGGGCCAGCGACGCGGCTGACGGAGCATGTTCAATCGACCCGTAAGGGCTATCTTGCCCGCTTCCGGCTGGGTCAAACTTCAACCACAGATGACGGCGAAGGGGAGTTGACACCCCAAGTTTCCACCAGCCACATCTCCGAAGCCGACATCAGAGCGGTTCTGCCGAACTTTCTGGGGACGATCCAGCAGATCCCTCCCAGATTCAGCGCGATCCATGTCTCGGGCCGGCGGGCTTATGATCTGGCTCGTTCGGGAGCCGAATTTGAATTGGCCGCCCGGCCTGTCGAGATTCATGCCATCGAACTTTTGAGCTTCCGAGATTCAGAGATCGAACTCCGAATCGAGTGTGGCAGCGGAACGTATGTTCGCTCGATCGGCCGGGATCTTGGTGAGATGCTGGGATGTGGAGCGTACATGACGGCTCTGACGCGAACGCTTGTCGGCCCGTTTCGCATCGAAGAGAGCCTAGCACTAGATCAGTTCACCGGGCCTCCGACGTTCGAGGAACTTCAACCCCACCTTATTTCTCCGACTGTGATTTTCCCTTTGGAACAAAGGGTGGTGGTGGCGTCCGCCACAATTTTGCGGGTGAGACAAGGCCAGACCATCGGCCGAAGCGATCTGATTGAGGGATCGATGTGGGGCCAGGCGACCGAATTCAGCCCCGCCCTGCCCTATTGCATCGTGGATGAATCCGGAGCCATGATCGCTCTGGCGGAACATCGACTGGAAACCGGGCGACTTCACCCGAAGCTGGTGGTTCCCCAAGAGCTGGATGCGACCACCTGATCAGGCTGAGGCTTAACGAATTACGGCCTCGTCCGGCGGCAATTGACTCAAACGCTTCGGTGCCGTTTCGGGCTTCTCCGTCGAAGGTCCCCAACTGGCGGCGTCAGCCGGGCGCGGACGGAACGGGACGAACATCCTCTTTTCCGTGGATGACGGCAATCCTCCGGAATCCTGCTCACCGCTTGAAACCCGCGGTGGGCTGGCGACGTTTCGAGGCGACTTCGACACCGGAATGCGCAGGGTCATCCCTGCCCGGAGATCGTTCGCATCGCGCAATTGATCGCGGTTGGCTTCGTAGATCTCCAGAAACCGGCTCTCCCGACCCAGATACTTTGATGAGAGCGATGAAAGCGTCTCGCCCCGTTTGACCACATGGGTGACAACCTTCACGGCCTCGCTGGAATCGACTCCCACGACCTGTTCGCGCGGGCGGTAACGTTCGTCGGAAAATCTTTCGTTCGGGAGGGCGTTGGAAGCACCTTCCCCTCGACGTGCGGGAATGGGCTCGAAACCCAGTTCGTTGCGGTCGTCGAGCCGATTGTTCGCAGGTCGGCCCGCACCGTCCTCGGCTCCGATCGCGACGTTTTGTCGATCGAATTCCAGCACATCCGCTGGCCAGGGGATGGCGGGAATGTCATCGGAGGAATCCATCACCGGTGTTCGAGCAACAGGCGACTGGACGGTTGAGGGAGCATTGCTACCGGGAGCAGATGTGTTGCCTGGGTCGGCGTCCGAGGCCCAGGGATCGTTGAGCGGGGGAATGATCAGAGTGTCGTTCACGGGCCGTGCCGACAGACGAGCCGTGCCACTGGCCGATTCGCCTAAATAGGGACGGAATGCTTTCTCGGCAATGGCCGCATCCAATTCCACCACATCGCCCACAAGAGGTGCCTGCGCCGAGTTTGGGCGTTCATTGCGGAAGAAAAACGCCGCCACAGCCCCAATCAGCAGCACACCCAGAGCGAGTCCGATCTTCTGATCACGATGCACGTTGGGCTCCGATATCTCTTGAGGGAATATCGGAAATGTGCCTCGAAAACAGGGATCCGGGAGGCTCGACCGCCCTCGAATCCGCAAGATTCGCCAGTTGTCCAGAAGCTGGAACGGTTATTCGGGCGAATCCGAAAGTAGCTGAGAGCTAAGCTTTGCGCTCTGCGCAAACTCTTCCAGAGACTGGGACAGTGGGAGACACCGTAAGTGCTTCGGCCAAAGCTCTAAACCAAACGTGTCGAACCAGACGCAAGACCCGCTGTTGTCTCCAAAGTTGCGGTCACCGGACGTGTGATCGGCTTCAGAATGACCATGCCCAATGGTGGCAGGGTGACCTGAATGAACTGACCGTGGCCGTGCATCTGACCGATCTCACTGTAGATGCCACCGGAGTTGCCGACATTTGAGCCGCCGTAGTTGCTCGAATCGGTGTTCAGAACCTCCTTGTAGAATCCCGCCAATGGCACTCCAACCTTGTAGTTGAAACGGGGAATCGGCGTCAGATTCATGATCACGACCAGCAATTCATCCGGATGGCTGCCAATGCGGACCCATGAGAAGACGCTGTTCTGATAGTCATCGGCACTGATCCAGGAAAACCCGCTGGCCAGGCAGTCGCCGTGATGCATCGCGGGTTCTTCGCGATAGAGCTTGTTCAAGTCGCCCACCAGTTTCTGGATCCCTTGGTGGAAATGGAAATTGGTCAATTCCCAATCAAGCTGGCTGTCATGGTTCCACTCAGTCCATTGGGCGATCTCCCCACCCATGAAGAGGAGCTTCTTGCCCGGAGTGGTGAACTGATAGCCGTACAGCACCCGCAAATTGGCGAATTGCTGCCAGTTGTCGCCAGGCATCTGGCCGATGAGGGATCGCTTGCCGTGCACCACCTCGTCGTGCGAGAGAGGCAGCATGAAGTTCTCTGTGAAGGCATAGACCATGCGGAATGACAATTCATTCTGGTGATGCCGCCGGTGGATCGGATCCAGCCGGAAGTATCGCAGCGTGTCATTCATCCAGCCCATGTCCCATTTGAAGCCGAAGCCCAGGCCTCCCGTGTAAACGGGCCTGGAGACCCCACCCCACGAGGTGGATTCCTCGGCGATCATCAGCACGCCGGGAAAATCTTGATGGGTGACGGTGTTGAGATCCTTGAGGAATTGGATGGCTTCAAGATTCTCCCGCCCGCCGAACATGTTCGGCATCCACTCCCCCGCCTTCCGGGAGTAATCGAGGTACAGCATCGAAGCCACAGCATCCACCCGCAGGCCGTCGATGTGATAGACATCCAACCAGAAACGGGCGCTCGACAGCAGGAAATCGACAACTTCCGTCCGGCCATAGTTGAAGATCAGTGTGCCCCAGTCGGGATGGAAACCCTTGCGGGGATCGGCATGTTCGTACAGCGATGTGCCGTCGAAGTTCCCGAGCGAGTGGCCATCGGTGGGAAAGTGGGCCGGCACCCAATCAACCATCACGCCGATGCCGTGCTCGTGGCAATAGTCGACGAAAAACATGAAATCGTGCGGCGTGCCAAAGCGGCTGGTCGGGGCGAAGTACCCTGTAGTCTGGTATCCCCACGAGCCATCAAAAGGATGCTCCGTGATGGGAAGCAGTTGCAAATGGGTGAACCCCAAGGGCTTCACGTACTCCACCAACTGGACTGCCAATTCACGGTAATTGAAGTACCTGCGGCCATCGGTCGGGCGACGCCACGATCCCAGATGCACTTCGTACATGGAGATCGGCTGCTCGTAGATGTTCTTCATCTCGCGCTGACGAACCCACTTTTCATCGTTCCAGCGGAAACCGGATAGATCCGACACCACCGAAGCCGTCCGCGGCGGGAGTTCGGCCTGGAAAGCATAGGGATCCGACTTCTCCAATCGCTGCCCCGAAGCTGTTTTCAAGCTGTATTTGTAAGTATCGCCGGGCTTGATACCCGGAATGAATCCATGCCAGACGCCGCTATCGCTCGATTGCAGCCAATGCTGGCCATGGCTCCAGAAGTTCAAATCGGCGATGACGCAGACTTCCTGGGCATTGGGTGCCCAGACGGCGAAATGGGTTCCATCCACTCCGCCTCGATTTTCCGGATGAGCACCCAAATGTCTGTAGTTCTGTGCGTACATGGGAGTCCGTTGATGTTCGGGTGGCTCAGGAATGTTGGTCAGCAGATGGAGGCAGGTGAACAAAAGATGAACTCTTGCACCGGGACGTGAGATCGCGACACATCAGCACGCTGAGTGCCAGATGCACAAAATCTAACGTTGCCCACTTCACAGAGCATCCATTCCATTTCTCACTTTGTCGTGAGGTTCAAGCTGCATATGACACAAGCTTATGGAGTTACGTCGTCGTTGGGGAACTTTCCCCTAGTTCGGCAGTGTCCATGTTTCGACAGCCTAGGGGAATCAGCACTTCGGGAAAAGGACGGACTAAGGGAGAATCGAGCGATGCGGGAAAATCATGCATTGCCCAGCTTGCCCGATCCTCACACGAGATGAAGGGTGGTATCGATCAGTCAAATCACGGGAACCTGTCCGTCGCGAGGAGATAGGCCCACTGAGATTCATCGGATCCTCGACAAATCGACTCAAGTCTCGGGAAATCCAAACCGGCGACGGATTCGAGCGGCATATTTGCCTTGCTGCTCGTTCATGGATGTTCCGTGAAAGTGCCAGCATCAGCATCCCTCAATGTGATCCACCGTTTTCGGAAGGAAGCGGCTACTCATTTGGTGGCGGTGTCGTGTTGTTGGATCAACTCTTCCGTCTTGAAGGCTTCTGGACCATGGCGTTCGCCGGGGAACATCGCCGCACGCAGCAGTGGGTGCTGGTCCTCGGCCCCTTTGTGATCGTGGGCGTTTGCTACCTACTGACACTTCCGTCTCGCAGGGATACTGGACGGCCAGTGCCCGGTTCCCCCGCGACTATCGCCGCCGTCACGAACCATTCCGCCAGTGTGATGGAGCATTGGTGGAGATCCGTTTCTCAAGCGGCCACCGGTTCGCGCGGCGACTCCCAGGCATCGGCCACCCGAATTTCGACCGAGGAGTCCGCCCGAGGATTCACGCAGCAATTGCGTGCCTCAGCCACTGAGATACGCGAAGAATACGGCATGGATTTCGAAGTTCTGATCCGGGCACCATTCGTCATCGCGGGGGACGACTCGGTGGAAGGGCTTCAATGGCTCCATGAAAACGTGCTCCAGCCCAGCCAGCATGCGCTAGAAGTCAGCTATTTCGACAATCCCCCCACGCGTCCCATCAAAGTGATCCTGCTGCGAAGCGCTGAAAGGTGGAAGCAACTTCGCACGCGCTGGACGGGTTTTCGGCCAGCGGAGTACGCGGGGTTCTACTCGCAGGAGGATCGCTGTCTCGCGGTCAATTTGTCGACCGGCGTGGGATCGCTGGCGCACGAACTGACCCACGCCCTGATCCACGGCGACTTCGAGAACTGCCCCGAATGGCTCGATGAAGGCCTGGCTTCACTGCATGAGGAATCCGAGTTCAATGAGACCGGCACCATTCTCAAGGGACTTCCCAATTGGCGCAGTCTTCACTGGCGAGAAGCGGCCGAGCGACAGACGGCACCCACGCTGCAACAGCTCATGAATCAGCCCTTCGGGCAATCGCAGGCACCGGTCGTCGAATATGCCCAAGCCCGCCTCTTCTGCATCTATCTCCAACAGCAGGGCCTGTTGGAGTCGTTTTATCGAAAGGCACGGATCGCCAACAACGCGGCTGACAACGAAGCGATTCTGTGCCAG
>PNLE01000030.1 GCA_013822855.1 Planctomyces sp. | reverse complement strand
TGCCTCAAGATTTCCGCGAAGAACGGCATCGGCATCGACGAGGTCTTCCGCGCGATCGTTGAACGTATTCCCGCACCCAAGGGGAAGCCGGACGATCCTTTGCGGGCGCTCGTCTTCGACAGCAAATACGACCCGTATCGCGGCGTGATCACCTACATCCGCGTGAAGGAAGGGACGATCGCCAAGGGCCAGAAGATCTACTTCATGAAGGCCGGCACCGCCCACGAAATCCTCGAGATCGGCCAGTTCCGCCCGCACATGCTTCCTGTCGAAGAGCTGGGGCCTGGGCAGGTCGGTTACATCGTCACCGGGATCAAGGTGCTCGGCAACGTCCATGTGGGCGATACCGTCTGCGATTATCTCCGCCGTCCTTCGGGACCGCTGCCGGGGTATGAGATTCCGCAGCAGATGGTCTTCTGCGGCATGTACCCCATCGACGCGACCGACTTCGAGCATCTGCGCGATGAACTCGGCCGCATGAGCCTCAACGACGCCAGCTTCAGCTTCGCCGCCGATACCAGCGAAGCTCTGGGCTTCGGTTTCCGCTGCGGATTCCTGGGGATGCTCCATATGGAGATCATCCAGCAGCGGCTCGAAAAAGAGGCCAACGTCGATCTGATCCAGACGGCCCCGAACGTCACCTACCAGATCCTCCGCACCAACGGCGAGGAACTGTTCATTGACAACCCGCAGGAAGTTCCCGACGCGGGCTTCGTGCAGGAATTCCGCGAGCCCATCGCGAAAGTGGCGTTCATCCTCCCCAGCGACAAGATCGGCGTGGTCATGCAGATGTGCGCCGACCGCCGGGGTGTCTACGTGACGACGGAATTCCTCGGCCCGCAGCGCGCCCAGCTCGTCTGGGAACTGCCGCTGGCCGAAATCGTCTTCGACATGTACGACAAGCTGAAAAGCATCACGCAGGGCTACGGCACGATGAACTACGAGGTCATCGGCTACCGGCCCGCCGACCTGGTGAAGATGGACATCCTCGTCAAGGGCGAGCGCGTCGATGCCCTGTCGACGATCGTCCACCGCTCCCAGGCCGAACGCCGGGGCCGGTCGCTCTGCAAGCGGCTCAAGGAGGAGATCTCGCGGCACCAGTTCGAGATTCCCATCCAAGCAGCTGTGGGGGCTCGCATCATCGCCCGCGAAACAATCTCCGCCGTCCGCAAGGACGTGACCGCCAAGTGCTACGGCGGCGACATCAGCCGCAAGCGCAAGCTGCTGGAGAAGCAGAAGGAAGGCAAGAAGCGCATGAAGCAATTCGGCGCCGTGGAAATCCCACAAAAGGCCTTCCTCACCGTGCTGGATACGGGGAACGACGATTAGCCGTCGCGCCTTCGAGAGTTGTCGACGAGCCGGCGCTTGCTTGGTGATCAACTTGCCGAGTCATGATCCCTTCGCGTAGAGGTCAGATTGCGACTGGTCTACGTTCACGCGCGCTCAATAGCGATTTCTCGCCGGACTGACTGAACGACAGGAAAATTCGCAGGAGCCGGGAGCCTCGGGCCGCTATGTTGAAGTCATCCAGTGAGCTTCAACATCTTGTCCAGGAAGGCTTCTACTTGATGCGTGCATGTGCCATCGCTCTTCTGCTGTGGATCCAATTCGCAAGCAGCGCGTTGGCCGCGCAGCCGAACCTGCTCATTCTCTGCATCGATGACTTGCGGCCCGATCTGGGTTGTTATGGCGTAAAGAGTGTCCCAACGCCCCATATCGACGAATTGGCGTCGCGCGGCCGGGTGTTCACGCGGCACTATGTGCAGGCTCCGACCTGCGGCGCTTCGCGCTGTGCGTTCTTGACCGGGCGGTACGGCCCCGCCGGAAACAATGCCCTGTTCGAGCTGGCCAAGCGACGCCGACAGGACCAGGAGGCGGTTCCCCCCTCGATGCCGGAGTACTTCCGGGCCCAGGGGTACACGACGGTTTCCGTCGGCAAGATCTCCCATCATCCGGGTGGCCGAGGGGGTGCCGACTGGAACGATGACGACTCTCTCGAGATGCCCGGCGCATGGTCCCGGCATCTGATGCCCACCGGCCCCTGGAAGCATCCCCGGGGTGCCATGCATGGTTTGGCCAATGGAGAGATCCGATCGGGGGCAAAAGGGTCGATGCCCGTCTTTCAGTCGGCTCCCAAAGCGGACGATATCTTTCCGGATGACCTGATTGCCGAAGAGGCGTTGGCCCAGCTTGAGCAACTCACGCGGCAAGAGACGCCCTTTCTGCTGGCCGTGGGACTGATCCGTCCCCACCTTCCCTTCGGTGCACCACAGGCCTACTTGCGACAGAATCAGGATCGCCCACTCGATCCGATTCCCCATCCCGCAAAGCCGGCCTGGCCCTCGACATGGCATTCCTCGAATGAGCTGCGGCAATACCAATTATGGGGTCGAGACCCCGTGCAGGACGCGGCGTTCGCCGATGAAATTCGCCGCCATTACCAGGCGTGCGTCTCCTACGCTGATGCGAATGTGGGCCGGATTCTGGCAAAACTCTCGGCCTCGCCAGCCGCCAGGAACACGGTGGTGGTTCTTTGGGGAGACCACGGCTGTCACCTCGGGGAGCACGCCGTCTGGGGGAAGCACACGCTATTCGAAGAATCGCTGCGTTCGCCCCTGATCATCGCAACGGAAGGTCTGGCCCATCCAGGGAAATCGACCAATGCTGTTGTCGAATCGATCGATGTCTTTCCTACCCTTTGCGAACTGACAGGACTTGAGGTTCCTACGTTCGTACAAGGGACCACCTTGCTGCCGCATCTCGCTGAGCCAACAGCTCCCGGTCACGAGGCCTTCGCCTATTCGGGAGGTGCCCGCACGCTGCGGAATGACCGCTATCGATTGATCGTCCACAAGAGTGGCGCTGTCGAGTTGTTCGACCATCATTCTCCGGCCCTTGAATCAAGGAACATCGCCGACTCCCACCCCCAACTTGTGGATCAGCTGAAACGAGAGCTCGAACAGCGAAAACCTGCCCAATGATCGACGGTTCCCGGATCGCCGCTCTATCGAAGGAAGAACAATGCAAAAACGCCTCGCGGCATGGGCCGCGCGGCGTTTTTTGTTGGGGGTTTCAGAACACTGGTTGAGCTTCAGTGGGGGACTTCAGCGAGGGAACCTTTCCATCCAAGTTATGGGTAGAACGGGCTGCTCAAGTTGCTGGCCGAGGGACGGTAGCTGTTGTTGGCCGAAGGATAGGACCGGTTGCGGTCGTTTCCATAGTAACCGGGCTGTGAGGGATAGTAGTTCGACGCTGGCGTCTGGTACTGAACGGGACGGTTGTAGCTCGCGGGAGCATAGACCGGCTGGCCGTAGTTGCCGCTGTTCGTCGGGAAGCACTGGCCGTTGGCGCAGTTGGCTGGTGGGCAGACACCGCCGGGGCAGTTGCCATAGACCCCGTTGCCATTCTGGTACGAGACCGGCGAGTAGTTGACCGGCGTGCCATAGCTGACAGGGCGGGTGTAACCACTGTTGTAGCTGTTGCCATAGTTCGTCCCATAGTTGGGCGAGTAAGCCGTCGGCTGATACCGCGTGGTGGTGGGAGGGCAGTATCCCGTGTTGCAGTTGCTGGTCGCGGCGGGCTGCAGGATGCCGAGGCCCATGTTCGGGAACCACTGCGCCTGGGCGGTGGAGGCGGCCAGGCCAAGGGACAGGGCGGCCATCGAGAAGAGGGTTTTGAAGGTCATGATTCGCATTCCTTTGTAGGAAGTCCCGGCGATCCGCTCCTTGTGACTCAGCACAAGCCGTTGCGGATTACCTGTCGTCCCGACTGTCTGAATCGCAGTGGCGGGAACGTCGAATCAGTTATGCATCACTCGTGCCAGTCGTGTGTATCACATCGATTTTATTCCGTGGTGGCAATAGGTGCCGGAAAAGTCTTCTCAACTTGCCTTGGCGGCACCACCCCTCTGAAAAAGTTGCAGTCGCTTCTGTCGAAAATACATCCCTCTGAATCTTGAGTGTATCGTTGTGATGACTCCCTGTTTTTGTTGTCTCGTAATTCTTTCAGCCAGGGATTGTCGGCTTTTCCAAAGTTACAAGGCGAGAGGGGGGCCACCGGCGGCTTCTGCCGCTTTCCCCCTGAAAAACGCCTTTATTGCAGGAATTACGGCGGAAATGACTCGTGCCAAAACGAATGGCACGGCCCCTGCATTAGGGTTGGTTCACTGCGATCGGCAAGGAGCCCCGCAGCACACCACAGTCTGACAAAGGGAACTGATCATGCTGGTCCTCACACGCAAGCGAAACGAAACGATCCAGATTGGCAACGATATTGTTATCCGTGTGATTCACACAAGCACTGGAGCAGTCAAGATCGGGATCGAAGCTCCCCGCGAAGTGGCTGTGCTGCGGGGTGAACTGGCCCAGCAGCGGCTGGCCCTCGTCGCCGAAGCCGCCCTCGAAATGGCCGCCAACTCGGTCACCCCCAGTCTCGCGGCCGCCGGTTGATCACGCTTTGCAACAGTCGTCCCTCACGGTTTCCGTCTCTCAGGTTTCTTCAGTTCTCTCGGGTTTCTTCACTCACGGCTGTCGGGATCGACCGCCACAACTGACAAGGAAGGATGCATCATGAAGCTGTTTCACGTCACCGCCTACTCCCGCCGGATTATCGCCACGCCACTGGTGGTGCTCGGCACGATCTTCACCACGCTGACCACGGCCGCGAACGCCCAATCGGTGCCGCGCCCCTATGACAACCTGAGCCGAGACAACTGGAACCAGGACGCCTACCCCGCGTATCAGTCCAACAGCCGTGACTGGCTGAACGATGGCGACTACCGCGACCGCCAGCCGCTGTCGCCCAGCCGGTACGACGACCGCAACTCGACCTGGGATCGCGTCCCCGCCGACTCCCTTTCCCGTCGGCAGATCGAAGACCGTTTGTTCGACGATCGCAGGAGCTTTGGGGGCTTGAACGACCCCGTCCGGCGGGACGACTGGCAGCAGCCAGCCCGCCGCCCCGCCTGGGATTCGCTGAGTGACAACCGCTACCGCGAACGCGAGGCGCTGCCTTATGACGCTCCGTCCTATGACAACAGCCGCTACGAAACCGGTTATCGGGGTGAGCAGTACCGGGGCGAGCCCTCACGCAATCCGACACTTGATCCCCGCGACTGGAACGAGCGTGGCCGCAGCCGGGATTTGACACCCACCGCTCCCAGCAGTTGGGATCGAAACAGCAACTTTAATAATGGCGGCAACTGGCCGCAGGATCCCCGGCTGGAACCGGCTCCTTCGACGCTGCCCAAGAATAAGCCCACGCTTCAGCAACTGATCTCACGCCGGTACCGCGACCAGCGGATCCTGCAGACGCTCAACACGTTGTCGCCACAGGCCGCCGAATCGTTCTACATCGAAACTGCCCAACTGATCGATGCCCGGGCTTTGGCGCCCTCGGCCTACCCGGCCCGCACGGCCAAGGCGCTCGAAAACCTGTACGTCGCCGTCGACAACCAGGACTTCGCCTCGGCCAACCGGCTGCAAGTCGCCCCGCAGCAACGGGCCGCCTTCCAGCAGGCCATCTCGCAACTGGCCGGCCAGGCCCAGCCGCGAAACGCCCAGGAAGCCTTGAATGTCATGCGTCAGATGGCCCAGATGGGCCAGCAGATCATCGGCCTGCGTCCCCAGGCGGTGGCGATGGAATTCACCTACGGAGCGTTGGAGACCCTCGATGAATACTCGACCTTCATGCCGAACGAAGTCGGCGGCGGCCCCAGCACCCAGTTGGGCGAAAGCCTCGTGGGGATCGGTGTCGAGATCGAAGCCCACCAGTTGGGATTGAAGGTCATCAAGGCGATCACCGGCGGGCCCGCCGCCGCCGCGACGCTCAAGCGGGGCGACATCATCACCATGATCGGCGGCCGCTCGATCGCCGGCATGGAACTCGATGAAGCCGCCAATCTCATCAAGGGGCCGCTCGGGACCGTGGTGCAGATCCAGGTGAAGCGGGGCGACATGATCGCGGACATCGCCCTGACACGTTCACGAGTGCAGATTCAGAGCGTGGCGGAAGTTCGCATGGAAGACCAGGTCAACAAGGTGGGCTACATCAAGCTCGACAAGTTCGCGGAGACCACCAGCCGGGAACTCGACCAGGCGTTGATGAGCCTGCACCAGCAGGGGATGCAGTCGCTGATCATCGATGTCCGCGGCAACCCCGGCGGCCTCTTGACCACGGCGATCGAAGTGACCAACAAGTTCATCCCCGGAGGGACGATTGTGAGCACCAAGGGGCGCAACCAGGCCGACAACTCGCAGGAAGTGGCGACCTATCAAAACACCTGGAAGCTGCCGCTCGTGGTGTTGGTCGACAACAACAGTGCCAGTGCCAGCGAGATCTTCGCCGCCGCGATCCAGGATCATCAGCGGGGAGTGATCGTGGGCCAACGATCCTATGGCAAGGGTTCAGTGCAGACTCAGTTCCCGCTGAAGACCGTCAGCGGAGGTTTGAAGCTGACGACGGCCAAGTTCTACGCTCCCTCGGGACGGGAAATGGCCGGCCAAGGCGTGGTTCCCGACGTCCCCGTGCAGATCGCCCAGAACCCGATGGACACGGCCGACTACGACATGCAGGCCGCCGTGAAACTCGCCACCGACAACACCACCCGCAACATGGCCGACACCGTGGCCAAGCGCTACGCCCCGCAGAACCAGTTCTTGGGGCAGGCGGGGTAGTGAGTTGGGAGTTGATGGTTGAGGAAGAAAGAAGCCCGGCGTTTACCTAAACGCCGGGCTTTTGTTCGTTGAAGGTCAGAGGGGTGGCCGGGCCACCCACTTTTCCAACTGAAGTCATCTTGCTTGTAGTACCTGATTCGTTAGCAGCCTGAACTCGCCTATAACAAAATCCGAGGCTCAACGAAAAAGGGATCGCGCCGAGTGGCGCGACCCCTTGTGGGAATCAAATTGTCGATAGATTGAACCCGGTGAGGGGTTCCTAGCCATTACTCGGGCTTGGCTGGCTCGGGGATGGCGGCGTCGACTGCATTGACGGCGGCGTCCTTGGCGGCTTCGGCGCCTTCCTTGGCCTTCACGGCGGCGGTATCGGCGGCTTCCTTCACGGCTTCCACAGCTTCACCCGTCTTTTCCTTGACGGCTTCCGCTGCCTTGTCGGCCGTCACCTTGGCGGCTTCGGCGGCTTCACCGGCCTTTTCGGCGGCGTCCTTGGCAGTGTCAGCGGCCTTGTCGACCGCTTCCTTGCTCACTTCGGCGGCCTTGTCGATCGTGGTGGCGGGCTTTTCGGCGCAGCCAGAGACGAGGGCGAAACCGCAAAGCAGGGCGGGGAGCGTCGACAGCAGAGAGATCTTGCGCATGTTCAGTGTTCTCCAAGGACATCGGCACGAAGTTGGCAGACCCTCACCGTGAGAGCCCGCGCCATGCCGACGATGGTGCGTGGTGGATGAATCGCCGTCTCCCGTGACCAACGCACGGACAGGCGAAACCAGAGACTCCGCAACCATCATTTCTGGAAAAGAGACTGAACTCCGTTGGACCGAACTGCTTCAGTTCGATCGCTCATTCCCGTGGGGATGGCCGTGAGGATCCTGGGATCGCTGACGGACAATCACATGGTTGTACACGCGCCAACCGGGCGGTGTCACCACTTGAATTGCTTCGGCGGCAATCAGTTTTGTGAAGTAGGAACTCACAAAGCCGGTTAGACGGGCTACGCCGTCTTCGCAAGTCACGTGGAGTTTGCGTAATTCGCAGTGGGGAGAACGATCCAAAGCGAGGTCGATCTCGCGGGCGACAAGAATGGTTTTCGCCATGGGGACAGCCGACAAGCCCGAGACATGCAGAACACTGGACATCGCGAAACTTCCTTGATTACGGGTCGGTGAGGTGGCGTCGTCGGGCGGGATGGCGATGAGGGAAACGCTATGGAGCCGATGGCGAAGGGGGGAATTCGGCCAATTCAAGGCATGGCCTGGCCTGTGAAGACTGACTGTTGGGGATGGCTGACAAGCCGCAGGACAAAGACGGGGAAGGCCCAGTTAGCGGCGTCAGACAGCCGGGCGGCGTCCGCTGATCAGCGAAATGATGGCCAGAATCAGGAAGACCACGAACAGAACTTGGGCGATCCACGTGGCGGTACCAGCGACCTGACTGAATCCCAAAACGGCTGCGATGATCGCAATGATGAAAAAGGTGAGTGCCCACTGAAGCATGATGAGGTCTCCATCTCGAACCAGAAGCCGACGGTTTGACCATCGCGACTTCAGTCCTCGGAGCGGCGGGTCAAGCTAAGACTCTCTTCATGAATGCAATCGTGGTGCCACTCGATCGGTAAATGGTGGTTAGCCTGCAAAACGTTTTCGTCGCAGTGTTTACGCGTAGCTGACTGGTCGAGGATCTGAGACATACCAAGCCGCTGGTTGAGTTTCAGCCAACGCGGGCGAATTGTGCTGGCTGATCAGCGTTCGATCCCATTCCAACGAACAGCAAGATTGGTCGAAAACCAATCACGGCCTGTCGTGAGGGAAACGCGTCCACTGGGCCAAAAGACCCTCGCATCTGACTGGCCCGCAAGTTGCATATCGGAAAATCGCCTTTTGGCGACGCGAAGTGTCGCAAAGCTTCCGATCTCGTCTGATTCGTGATGGACAAATGTGCCAAGCGACTTCACGCTATCGCTCGCTCTTACAAACCATGTCACGCCGATGTCCCCCTCCCGTTTTGCTTCCGGAGAGAATGCATGTTCGAAAACATTATCGACCTGTTCCTGTGGGTGATCTTCGGACTGGTGATCGGCCTCATCGCCCGCTTCCTGGTTCCCGGCCGCCAGCGGCTGGGCATGTTGCTGACCATCGCGTTAGGGATTGCTGGCTCGTTCGCTGGGGGAGTTATGCATCACCTCCTTTTCGGCGGTGGGAAGCCATTGCAGCCATCTGGCATCATCATGTCGATCATCGGAGCGGTCATTGTCCTGCTCATCGCAGGCCAGTTGAAATCGCGGCGGGGTTAGTCCTCGGGTGACGGTGACCGTGAAAGTGCAATTCAATGAAGGGCTCACCGCAACGGTCCGGTGAGCCCTTTCGTTGATCGAGGCTTTCGCTGAGGGACCGGTGACCGTAAAACGATTTTTCTCGTTTCTTTCGCCGTCTACTCGCTGTGCCCAGGTGATCATGGATTCTGTCGGGAGACCCTCCGAGCTATCGATGATCTGCGGGGAAGCGATCCGCACGGGGTGGCTTTCTCCCGCAGCCGCCGAGCGACTGCAACTTTGGCTGTGCGACGAGCAATATGCGGAGCACCATGCCAGCATCCGGCATGATCTCCACGCGAGCCGCTGGGCCGAACTTGATGCCGCCTTCGGTACAATCCTCCCTTTCGGCACCGGGGGAAGGCGGGGACCGATGGGTGCCTATGGCACGGCGACAATCAATCGCCGCACCATCGCCGAATCCGCGTATGGACTCGCCGAGTATCTCCTGGAGGTGCATGCGGATCGCTCTGCGGTTCAACCGCCGGTGGTCGTCATCGCCTGCGACTCGCGCCATCGCTCGCTCGAGTTCGCCAGACTCTCGGCGGAGGTCTGCGCCAGCGCGGGTTGCCGGGTGAAGCTCTTCGCCGAGCCGCGCGCCACGCCGGAGTTGTCCTTCGCGGTTCGTCATTTGCGGGCCGATGCGGGGATCGTCATCTCCGCATCGCACAATCCGCCCGGCGATAACGGCTTCAAGGCTTACTGGTCGAACGGCGGACAGATCGTTCCCCCGCACGATACGCAGATTCTGTCACGCATCGCCCGGATCAGCACGCTGCCGCCAATCACCGAACGGGTGGGCGAAAGCGATCGCATTGAGCTTCTCGGGGAGTCGATCGACGAGGCGTATCTCGATGCGCTGGCCGGACAATCTCTGGTGAGTTTAACCGGCGATCAATGTGCGGGGCTGAAGCTGCTCTACACGCCGCTGCATGGTGTGGGGGCCAGTTCCGCCGGGCGAATTCTGAAGCGCGTCGGGTTCACCAATATGGAACTCTTCGAGCCACAAAGTTCGCTCGATGGAGCGTTCCCGAACGTGCGCGACCATCTTCCCAATCCCGAGCGGGACGAGGTCTTCACCGAGGCCATCGAGTCTGCGCGGGGGCGCGGGTTCGATCTGATCCTCGCGACCGATCCCGATGCCGACCGTCTGCGCGTCGCCGTGCGGGTTGGTTCGGAGGGGGCGACATCCCACGACGAGTGGGTGCTGCTATCGGGGAATCAACTCGGTGCGCTGCTGGTCGACTTCGCCTTGACGATCAAGACTTGGCCGGAGGACGCGTATGTCGTGCAGACGATGGTCACCTCGCCGCTGATCAGCCGGATCGCCCGCGCCCGGAACGTCCGGGTCATCGATAAACTCCCCGTGGGCTTCAAATACATCGGCGAGACGATCGATGCCGAAGGGCCGGCGGGCTTCATCTTTGGTGCGGAGGAATCGCTCGGCTACTTGGCGGGGGACTATGCTCGCGACAAGGATGCGGCTCTGGCGGCACTCTGGACGGCGGAACTCGCCGCCTGGTTGAAGTCCCGCGGCGAGACACTCCTGGATCGCCTCCGGGCAAACTATGCCGAGCATGGCCTCCATGTCGAATCGCTCTGGCCGATTCGCCAATTCGCCGGTAACACCGAGGGATCGGTGCCAGCCACTTCGCCGCAGCAGGTTGTCGAGCAGATTCGCCTGCGTATGGCGGCATTGAGAAAGCATCCGCCGGTTGTCCCGCGCGAGCAATCATCGCCTTCCGAAGAGATCCAGTGGCAGCGGATGGATGATCTCCTCCTGCGAACAACGATCACTCTCGAAGGTGAGGGCGATTCGCAGACAGTGACGACGCGCGAGCTCACCGAGCCCTATCCCGTCGCCGACATGTGCTGGCTCTTCGGCCAGGCGCGGGACGAGTCGAATGTGACACTAGCCTTACGACCCTCGGGAACCGAGCCACTTCTCAAAATCTATCTCTTCACGATCCTGCCCCCGAAGCTGTGGGAAGGCGAAGATCCGCTCGCGCGTCGAGAGGTCGAAGCCCGGCAGCACGGAAACATCGTGCGGACGTTTCTAAGCCTCCACTTCGCGGGGGAATCGGTTCTCGCCGGGGATGCTTCCTCGCGGGGCGGCGCATGAGTGCCGCGTCGACGGACGAACTGATGGCACCGGAAGCGCGGCCCGCCACCCGGCCGCTGCGTGTGCTGTGGGTGCTGGTCTCGTTTCATCCCGGCGGCGCCGAGCGGCAGACGATCGAACTCATCCGGCGGATCGATCGCACTCGGTACGAGCCGGTTGTCGCCGTGCTTCAAGACGAGGGCCCGCTGCGCAGCCGATTGCCGGAGGATGTCCGCGTGATCGATGTGGGCCTGCTGATGAAGCAAAGCTCGATCCCACGTTGGCTGTCTCGTTTACCGGGATGTGGCCGGTTGGCCCGCTGGCTCGTTTTCAGCCACCTGTTGAAGCGGGAGGCGATCGATGTGGCCTACAACCGGGTCTACAATCTGACGCTCGATCTCGCATGGCCCGCCTGGTGGCGAGGGATCCCCCGCATCTCGGTCTGCGTGGCGGATCAACTGGCCGAGATCCACCGCTACGCGCGGATTCATCCCTGGCTCTCGTGGCACTTCGCCCGCTGGTCGTATCGGACGGCTGACATCGTCGCGGCCAATTCGCGCGAATTGCGCGAGCAGGTCGCGGCTCAACTCCAACTGCCGTTGCAAAAGATCGAAGTCCTCGTCAACGGCTTCGATATCGGCGAACTGGAAACTCTCTCGAATGAGCCGATCGCAGCCCTGTCGATGGCAACATCTTCCAGTGTGAGACCTCACTGGAACATCCTCACGATTGGCTGGCTCAACGAGGGGAAAGGTTATCTCGATCTGGCGGCGGCTCTCGACGAAGTCGCCAAGACTCACGCCGGGTGGGAGATCGAATGGCACATCATCGGCACCGGCCCCTTGGCGGAGCCACTGCGGGAACTGGCCCGAGACTTTCCCGCCAATCTCTCTCTCAGGCTGTGGGGCGCGATCCCCAATCCCTTCCCGTTCTACCGGTTGGCCGATCTCTTCGTCCTCCCCTCTCACAGTGAAGGTTCGCCCAATGTGCTGGTCGAGGCGATGGCGATCGGCTGCCCGGTGATCAGCACCAATTGCCCATGCGGCCCCCGCGAGATTCTCCAGGAAGGTGAATTCGGCCAGCTCGTGGATGTCGGCCAGCCATCACAGCTGCGCGACGCGATCACAGCATTCCTCGCATCGCCGGACGAGCTGCGTCAGAAAGCCGTACAGGCGAAGTCGCACGTCGCCGACCACTACAGCATCCACACGACCACCCGCCGCCTCGAAGCCCTGTTCGATCGCATCAGCCCGCAGTAGTGGTTCAACCCCCTCTCAACGTCTTGCTGGTGTGGCACGCCCCTGGAGGCTTTGCGAAAGGGCGTGGTATTCGAGTTGTACGCATTTCAATTTGAAAATTCGCTCTGTGTGCCATGCTTGCATGGCCTCTTCAAACAAAGATGGCAAGCATGCTTTGGCAATATTCAACACGCCATTTCAAGTTGCAATTCGTATCACTTGGCCGCCGGCACGTGCCAATCCGCGAGCCATAACTGGCTGGTGCCGTCGGGGCCGCGGGTCGATGTCCACATCAGCTTCTTTCCGTCGGGGCTGAAGACCGGCAGCACATCGGTCGAGTCGCCGAACGTCACTTGCTCGGGCGTGCCCGCTTCGAATGTGGTGGCCGTGGTGGTGATCGGCATCCGCCAGAGCTTGAACTTCGCACCGGCCGGCCCCTTCGAGTAATCGGCCCGCGACCAGATCAGCGACTTGCCATCGGGATGGAAATACGGGCACCAGTTGACCTCATCGAGGTTCTTTGTGAGCTGCACCTCGTGTTTGCCATCGACGGAGATGGCGAAGAGCTGGAGCATGTGCTCCTTCTCGCGATCGCTGCGAAAGATGACCCACTGGCCGTCCGGCGAGAAGAACGGCCCGCCGTCGTAGCCGGGGGCGTTGGTGAGTTGCCGCACGTTCGAGCCGTCAGCGTCCATGATGTACAGATCGGCGTCACCATCGCGGTTGGAGGTGAAGACGATCTGCTTGCCATCGGCCGAATAGCTCCCCTCGGCGTCGTAGCCGGGCGTGTCGGTGAGTCGACGCATGCCCGTGCCGTCGAAATTGACGGTGTAGAGATCCATGTGGGGATCGAAGTCCCATTGATACCGGCGGCGGCCCCCCTGGGCGGCCTCGTCGCGGGCCTTCTTCTCCGTCAGGTCGATCGCAGGATCCGTATGGGCCGAAGCGAACAGAATCCGCTGTTGATCCGGCGTGAAGTACGCGCACGTCGTCCGGCCGCGACCGGTGCTCAACAGACGCGGCGTCTTCTCATCCAGCTTCTGCACATAGATCTGATAGAAGGGATAGCCGATGGGATACGCCTGATAGACGATCCATGCGCCATCCGGCGAGAAGTAGCCTTCCCCCGCGCGCGGCAAGCCGAACGTCACTTGGTGGCTGTTGCCGAGAAACTTCGCCTCGGGATTCGCAGGGGTCGAATCAACCGTCGTTTCCGTCTGGGGAGCGATCTGAACGGGCTCTTGAGCTAGCAACACGTGGTGCGCGGAGCACGCAGCCCAGGCGAACACCGTGATGCCAATGGACAAACTTCTGATGGCCAGCCAAGTTGAGGAGCGGAAGCTCGGGTGCGCGGAGTGGGACATGAAGTTCTCTCTCATCCTCAGGAATGATCACAGCCGTTGCGAAGATTGTATCATCGGGAACGATTCCCATGGGGTTCGTTTCGTCATGACTTCCGAGATGCCAGTCTCGGGCAAGTGCGCATCGCGGGAGATGATGCGCCCGGAACCTGATCACTCGGCGACGGTCTCGTTGGCACTCTCCGGTTTCTTGCCCGTCAGTTCGCCCGTGGGGTCGAGGACTTTGCGGATCAGGCGGAGCAGCTTGAGGCCCGTTTCATAGCCGCGCGGCAACAGGAGATGAGCCTGGCGGTCGTCGACGATCCGCAGTGTGAACGGCGTCTCGGCGGCCAACTTCTCGATCTTGCGTGGCAAGCGGTAACTGAAGACGCCATAGCCCCCTTCCAGATGGATGCGGTCGATCTGCCAGCGGCTCGCCAACAGCTGCAGCTCTCGTAGATCGATCATCCGCTGGGCCGTCTTCGGCACCGGGCCGAAGCGGTCCTTGATCTCCGCCTCGTACTGCCGCAATTCTTCGAGAGATATGACTTGCGACAGCTTGCGGTACATCTCGATCTTGAGCCGTCCGGGCGGAACATACTCACTGGGGATGAACGCCGAGATCGGCAGATCGATATCGACGTGCCGATGCTCCTTGAGCGGTTCCCGCTTCAGCGCGCGGACGGCGTTCTCCAACAGCTGGCAATAGAGTTCATAGCCGACGATCGCGATGTGCCCGCTCTGTTCTGTCCCCAGAATGTTCCCCGCGCCGCGGATCTCCAGGTCGCGCATCGAAATCTTGAAGCCCGCCCCCAGTTCGCTGAATTCTTCGATCGCCTTGAGGCGCTTCGTCGCCTGCGGTGAGAGGATCTTCCCTTCCTCCACCATCAGATAGCAATACGCACGGTGCTTGTAGCGGCCCACGCGGCCCCGCAACTGGTGCATCTCCGCCAAGCCGTAATGCTCGGCCTGGTTGATGAAAATCGTGTTCGCGTTCGCGATGTCCAGCCCGCTCTCGATGATCGTCGTCGCCACGAGGACATCCACCTCGCCCCGCACGAACCCCATCATCGCATTCTCCATCTCGTGCTCGTTCATCTGCCCGTGCACCACGTCCACCCGCGCCTCGGGCACGATCGCCCGGATCCGCTCGGCCATCGTCTGGATGTTGTAGACCCGGTTGTGGACGAAATAGATCTGCCCGCCGCGGTTCAACTCCCTCACGATCGCCTGCCGGATAAGGGTCGGATCGAACCGGCAGATGCGGGTCTCGATCGCCATCCGGTCCTGCGGCGGCGTCTCCAGGTTCGAGATGTCCCGCACACCGATCAGTGAGAGATGCAGCGTCCGGGGGATGGGGGTCGCGCTGAGCGTGAGGATGTCGGTCTGCGTGCGCAGCTTCTTCAAGCGCTCCTTCGCCTCGACGCCGAACCGCTGCTCCTCGTCGATGATCAGGAGGCCCAGATCCTTGAAGTGGACATCCGCCTGAACGAGCCGATGCGTGCCGATCACCAGATCGACCGAGCCGTCCATCAACCCGCTGAGCGTCAGTCGCTGTTCAGTCTTCGTGCGGAAGCGGGAGAGCTGGCCAATGTTGATCGGGAACTCCGCGAACCGGCTGGAGAAGCTGCGATAATGCTGTTCGGCCAGCACCGTTGTGGGGACGAGAACCGCCACCTGCTTGCCGCCGTCCACCGCCTTGAACGCCGCCCGCATGGCGACTTCCGTCTTGCCGAAACCGACGTCGCCGCAGATGAGCCGCTCCATCGGCCTGCCGCGCTCCATGTCGACCTTGATCTCGGCGATGGCCTTCGCCTGGTCGAGCGTCTCGATGTACGGGAACGACGCCTCGAACTCTTCCATCCAGTGGCTGTCAGGCGGGAAGGCGATCCCCGGCTGCAACTCGCGCTCGGCCTGCAGCCGCAGCATGTCGCCCGCCATGTCGGTGACCGCTTCGGCCACTTTTTTCTTCTTCTGTGCCCAGGCCGTCCCCGCCAGCTTGGAAAGCTCGGGGGCCGTCTTCTGCCCGCCGACATACTTCTGCACGAGATGAATCAACGCGACCGGGACGAACAGCTTGGCCCCATCCTTGAACTCGAGGTGCATGTGCTCCTCGGACTGCTCCCCCTTGGTGAGCAGCTGCATGCCGAGGAACCGTCCGATCCCGTGGGAGAGATGGACGATCAAGTCCCCCTCGTTGAGGTCAAGGAAGCTGTCGAGCGCGCGGGTCTCGATCCGCATCTTCGTGGCTGTCCGGCGGACTTCCACCCGGCCGAACAGCTCATTGTCCGAGAGGACCACCAGGTGTTCCCATGTCAGCCGGAAGCCACGGGTGATCGTTCCTTCGCACAGTTCGATACGGCGCTGTTTGTCGGGTTCCAGTGCCGACAGCAGTTCGCGTATGCGGTCGAGTGCCGCCGCGTTGTGGCACGCCAAGAGCACATGTTCGTCCGGCTGCAGGATCGTGCAGAGTTCCGCCAGCGCCTCGGTCTTGGGGCCGGTGAGCCGCTCGACCGATTCGACCTGCAGATGACAGGTCGTGTCGAAGCCGTCGGCCAGCAAGGGGGCGATGTTCAGCGAAGGATACTGCAGCATCTTCGCCAACGACGACTCGACCGAGAACAGCCCCCGCCGGTCGCCCAGCCGTTCGAGGTAGATCTTCGCCTCGTTCCGAATGTCGGCGTGATCGACCAGCACCACGATCGTCCCCGCTGGCCAACTGTTCGAGAAATGTTCCGTCGGGAAAGGATCATCCAGCGAGGTGGGGGCGTTTTCCTGAGGCAGCTGGCGAACATCCAGCACGCTGACATCGACCTGCTGAAGATCGGCGATTTTGCGCTGCGTTTCGACATCGAAGGTGCGGATCGATTCGATCTCGTCGCCGAAAAGTTCAATGCGGAGCGGGTGTTCGAGGTCCGCCGTCCAAAGGTCGACAATCCCGCCGTGGATGCTGAACTCGCCACGGGTTTCGATGGCGAGCACCCGCTCGAAGCCCTGCGCAATCAGCCACGCGGCCGTCTCTTCCGTGGGGAGTTCATCTCCCACCTTGAAGACCCGCATCGACTGTTGGCGGGTGCTCCGCGCGGGAACCGGCTGCAGCGTGGCGGCGATCGAAGTGAGGACGATCGAGGGTGGCGATTCGCTCTCCAACTGCTTGAGAACCCGCAGCCGCTCGCCATAGACCGGGTCGCTGGTCGATTGTTCGCTGGGGAGGGATTCCCACGCGGGGAAGACCAGCGGCGGCGCTCCCAAAAAACTCGTCAGGTCGCCCGCGAAGTCTTCGAGATCCTTGCTGCGGGGGACGATGGCGATCACGGGCCGAGAGATCTCTCCGTTGATTTCACGCGCGACACAGGCGGCAGTGAGTGCGCAGCTCGATCCCCAGGCACCGTCGACGGTGCCGCTGTTGCCTTGCCCCAGGCTCTCCAGAATCGCGCGGATCCCCGCGTGCCGGCCGAGTCGGGTGACAAGGGATCGAAGGGAGAGATCGTCGCCCACCATCGCTGAAAAACTGGCACCAAATTCGTGTGAAGGAACTTCGACTCGTCTCTCCAAGATCATCAAAGTTTATCCACCGCCACCCGTCCGACCAATCTTCACACGCATTGCCGTTGCCGGTTTCGGCCAAAGGGAACTAAAACTCCACACCGCCATTTCGCGGATTTCGATCGGGAAAGGTCTCATGATGCTCGCTTCCCTCCCTCGATTCGTGGCTCTCATGTCCCTGCTGGCCATCGCGGCATTGACTAACTTCGCAACGACCTGCCAGGCCGCCGAAGAGCCGCAGTTCCTCGTCGACCAGTTCGGCGAGAAGCACGCCATCGGTGCGGCGGGGAACGGGGTCACCATCCTCGTCTACGGCGATCGCAAGGCGATGAAAGCCTCTAAGGAACTCGGCTCCCAGCTCCACCTCGCCTTCCACCCGACGGCGGCGGGTCTGCCCCCAGCCGAAGGGGCCAAGGCCCCGGTCAGGCCCGTGGCAGGTGCCCAGGGACCTTCGCCCGAAGTCTTCGTGATCCCGGTGGCCCTCATGGGGGACAAGATCCCCGAGCCGATCCGCCCGGTGATCATCAAGCAGTTCAAGAAGGGTTCGCCCGACTTCCCGGTCTGGCTCGACTTCGAGAACCTCTTGAAGAGTCAATACGGTGCCGCCGAAGGAGCCACGCAAGTGCTGGTCTTCGACCGCGACAGCCAACTCCGCTGGCAAGGAACCTGCACCCTCGAAGAGGCCCAGGTCAACCAACTCCTCCGCAGGATCGAAGCCCTCCGCGTCGAGCAACTCCGCGCGGGTCGCTGAGTCTGACGGCGGTCGTCGCGGGCAAGGTGTTCGGAAGATGTTTTGTTTTGACATCCGCCCGAACGTTGATTGCCGCCGACAATGTCTGCGTTCAAACCCCATTTTTGTTGAATTGGCGGGTATCCACGCGTACTAATGCCTTGATTTCAGGCAACGTGTGCGGCATTGATGGGGTATCGCATCCAGAGTGACATCACAGCCGCACAGCGAGTCGTGCACTCGATCAAAAAAATCGATCAAGACACCATTCTACGTGCAATCCGTCAATTGTTGCGAACTTTTGGCGATCAGGTGCGACATTTGCAGCGTCAATGGTTTTTATCGCGTTTCATCTTTGTTTGTTCGACTAGTTCCGTTTTGGAGACCGATATGCGCCGTAGTGGTTTCACACTGATTGAACTGTTGGTGGTGATCGCGATCATCGCGATTCTCATCGCACTCCTGTTGCCCGCCGTCCAGCAGGCCCGGGAAGCCGCCCGCCGGACCCAATGCCGCAACAACCTCAAGCAGCTCGGGTTGGCACTCCACAATTACCACGATCGCGCCGGCATGTTTCCCTACGGCGTCCGCGGAGGAGTGCGTCTCAATCGAGATTGCTGGATGCAGCAGATCCTTCCCGAATTCGACCAGGCACCTCTGTTCAACACCTACATGGCACAGACGGCCGCCAACGTTCAGGATGTTTCAAACGCAGTCAAGCAAGTGAAAATTCCCGGCCTCATGTGCCCCACGGATCCCTTCGCCGGGTCGTTCACAGGAATCAACGCCCAGATCGGCTTCCACGGCAATTATGTCGTCTGCGCGGGCAACAACAGTGTCCCTGTCGGTAATCCCGTCGCCGAAACCGTGCCCGGCCTCAATGGGATTTTCTGGCACTACTCGAGCTGCAAATTCCGCGATATTACGGACGGGAGTTCCAACACCATCCTCGCCGGTGAAGTCCTGATTCGCTCCAACGCCACGGCCGAAGCCTGGGGGGATGCCGGTTGGTACTGGGGCGGTGCGAACTGGGGGTCCTACGCCTTCTCGACGGCCAACACTCCCAATACCCCGGTGGTCGATCGCACCTATCGCTGCAAGGTGACCACCAACACGCGGGCCCCGTGCGTCTCCAACAGCGGAGGCGGTCCCGCCGAGAATTACGCTCGCAGCATGCATACCGGTGGGGTGCACATCCTCATGGCCGATGGGGCCGTCCGATTCGTTTCGGAGAATATCGACCGTGGCGCCTTCCAAGGTCTCGGAACCCGCGCCACGGGCGAGACGATCGGAGAATTCTAGTCGGCCCTGCCGGACGCGAAGAATTCGTTTCCCACAATCATCGCGGAGCATGCTCAACATATTGAGCATACGTCTCGTGTGACACTCGGCACCCGACGTCCAATGATGATCTGATAGAACCTCTCGCCGGGCAATTCCCGTCGGTTTGATGCACAGCGTCTGTCTCTTCCCTTTTGCCTCTCTCTCTGCACGGGATTTCTGTGTCATGCCCGAGTCATCCGCCTTTCGACTTCTCGGTCTTGTTCTTTGCTTTGCGTCGCTGATCGGCTTGGGGGCGGGTTGCACTCCCTCCCCCGTCAAGAGCGAGGTGAAAGGGACTGTGATGGTCAACGATCAACCCGTCATCGAGGGGCAGATCGCGTTCCATCCAGCTGATGGCAAGGGATCGTCCGCCGCGGGCCGAATCGAGTATGGCTCGTACTCCCTCAAGGTTTCGCCGGGTGAGAAGATTGTCGAAATCTTCGGTCAGCGGGAGATCCCCGGTCGTTATGGCGAAGAACTCGTCGATGGCAAAAAAGTCCTCATGAGAGAGGAGTACATCCCCGCCCGCTACAACACGAAGAGCGAACTTCGCGTCACGGTCTCCACACGACCTTCGACCGAGAATTTCTCGCTCCAGCCGGAGTGATCCCGCGACCTTCAGATGCTCTCCTTGCGAGTCGTCATCTTCGGAGCGGCCGATCCTCTCGTGGCCTCCTGACCAAAGTGCGGATGAACTTCAGCACACGATGGCCATCCGTGCCGTTTGAAGCTGGATCCCCGGCTCACGCACACTCTTGTTTCACCGGACGCCAGTTACCAGTGGTGGGTGGCATGACGGGCAGTTCTGTGCGGCCATGCCTTACCCTCGCGTATGGCATTGATCGATGGCTGGACCCCTCCGTCCGATGAACGCGGTCGCCAAGGGAAGTCTCGTCCGGGAAGGCGCTGTCACCGCCGGAATCACCTCGCTTTTGAAGAGAGGCATTGCCGACGGCCAACCACGGCGCAAAAGGGACTACGCTCCCCATCCGGAAATGTCTATCATCAACAATCACTGTTGTGAATCGGGCGGCGATAGGTTTTGTTTGTCACTCCCCGCCTCCGGCCAGCCTCCAACCTTCGACCGTTCCACCGCGTTTCGCATTCTCCACCTGATAATTCCCCTCCGAGCCACCTCCGAAAGGCCGGTCTATGTCGACCTCCCGCTCCCTCCTCAAGTTCGCAGCCACGATGCTGTGTCTCGTTGGCATGGCCGTCAGCGGCGGGCCCAATCTCGCCGCGTTGGCTCAAGAAACCGAAGGTCAAGCGAAGGTCGGTGGCGATAAACCCCTCCCCGAGAATCCCTTCCCCAACCGCGTCCCCGCCGCCTCGCTCGATGGCGGTGTCGAATGGCTCAACACCAGTGGCCCCCTTTCGCTCAAGGACCTCCGTGGCAAGGTCGTGGTCCTCGACTTCTGGACTTACTGCTGCATCAATTGCATCCACGTCCTTCCCGATCTCAAGTACCTCGAAAAGAAGTACGGCAAGGAACTCGTCGTCATCGGTGTTCACTCCGCCAAGTTCGACAACGAAAAAGAGACCGGTAACATCCGCAAAGCGATCCTCCGCTACGAGATCGAACATCCCGTCGTCAACGACGCCAACATGACCATCTGGCACAAGTTCCGGGTCGGCTCGTGGCCCTCGGTCGTCCTCATCGATCCCGAAGGACAGTTCTGCGGCATCGCCTCGGGCGAAGGCAACCGCGAACTCCTCGACACCGTCATTGGCAAGCTTGCCGACTACCACCGCGCGAAAGGCACCCTCAACGAGGAACCGATCAAGTTCGATCTCGAGCGCGGCAAGGAATCCGCCACACCCCTCCGCTTTCCCGGCAAGATCCTCGCCGATGCCGAACGCGACCGGCTCTACATCTCCGACAGCAACCACAACCGCATTGTCGTTTCGACCCTCGCCGGCCAACTGGTGAAGGTCATCGGCGATGGCCAGATCGGTGCCGAAGACGGCGCGGCAGAAACCGCCCGCTTCGATCATCCCCAGGGGATGGCCCTGAGCGGCAACACACTCTACGTGGCAGACACTGAAAACCATCTTCTCCGCACCATTGACCTGACCTCCTGGCAAGTCGGCACCCTCGCGGGCACCGGCGAGCAGGCCCGCGGCCGCGATGCGGGAGGCGAACTCAAGACCACGGCCCTCAACAGCCCTTGGGATCTGTTCATCCTCAATGATGTCCTCTATGTCGCCATGGCGGGGCCGCACCAGTTGTGGTCGCATCAACTGAGAAGTGGCACCATCCAGAACTACGCCGGTTCGGGCCGCGAAGACATCATCAACGGCGAACTCGCTAAGGCCGCCCTGGCCCAGCCCTCGGGGATCACCTCGGACGGCGAGAACCTCTATATCGTCGACAGCGAAGGCTCCTCCGTCCGCAAGATCACCACCAGCCCCGACAACTCGCTCACGCGGCCCACAGGAACTGTGACGACCGTCGTGGGCGCTTCGGATCTCCCACGCGGGGCGAGCCTGTTCGAGTTCGGGGACATCGACGGCAAGGCGGGCAAAGTCCGCCTGCAGCATCCCCTCGGGATCGTGTTCCATGAGGGCCAACTCTTCGTGGCCGACAGCTACAACCACAAGATCAAGGTGATCGACCCGGCGAAGAGAACCAGCGAAACCTGGCTCGGCACCGGCCAACCCGGCGTTGCCCTTTCGCCCCCACAACTCTCCGAACCCGCAGGCCTCGCCGTCGCGGGCAAGCACCTTCTCATCGCCGACACCAACAACCACCGCATCCTGAAAGTCGACCTCAAAACCAAAGCCGCCACCGAATTCAAAGTCGAAGGCCTCACCCCCCCGGCATCCGCCGCACCGTGATCTTTTCCCTTCACCCGGGTGAGCGGTGGGTGTCGACCCACGGACTCCAGCCGCATCTCTCTTCCTTCGCGAAGGCCTCCAAGAAGACCAAGGTGATCACGGGAATCGAATCTGTGGAACCGATACGCTAAAGCTTTCTTGCTAGTGCCGGTTCCCTACGACCAGATCGACCTCCCGATGTCTCACGTGTCACCACCTCCACCCGTCCGTCCCGCTTCCGCAAGCGAGGCCGCTGCCTGGCTGGCCGCCAACTCGGAAGGCAACCGCCAAGCCATCGTTCCCGCCGGAGCCGAGCATTCGAGCCTTGGGCTGTATCGCTCCCCACAGCCCGCCGTCCCTTTCGACCTCACAGCTCTCAACCGGGTGATCGACTATCCCGCCCGCGATCTGACCATCACCGTCGAAGCGGGCATCACCTGGGGCGAACTCTCCCGTCAACTCGCCTGCGAGCACCAGCAGTTGCCGCTGGATGTGCTCCAGCCCGATGCCACCATCGGCGGCATCGTCGCGGCGAACACCAGCGGCCCCCGGCGGCACGCGTACGGCACCGCCCGCGATTATCTCCTCGGTTTCGACGCCATCATAGCCGACGGCACCCGCTTCAAGGCGGGCGGCCGCGTGGTGAAGAACGTCGCGGGCTACGACTTGTCGAAACTCATGGTCGGCTCGCGCGGAACAATCGCCGTGCTCACCCAATGCACGTTCAAACTCAAACCCTTGCCGCCGGAGAGCTGTTGGCTGCTGACCACCTGGGACCTGTCGAGCGAGCTCGAACCCGTCCTGCAAAGACTGCTCCTCTCCGACGCCCGGCCTGTCGCCATCGAACTGCTGCAAGGAACCCACCTGCCTCATGTCGGCGACCGGCTCACCCTTGCGCTTCTGCTCGAGGGGAGTGCCACATCGATTCGCTGGGAAGTTGAAACCCTCCGCCGGGAACTCTCTCCCTTCGGGCCGGATGAGCTGGTGGAAGTCCACGAGAATCGCGAGACACCCTTCGGCGATCGGTTCCTCTCGCACCTGTTGGCCCTGGGACACGAGTGGTCGTGGGAGCTGACAATGGCCGTGCCACCTTCTCGGCTGACGACCGTCGCACCCCTCTTTCCCAAGACTTGCCGCATCTCGGCTCATGCGTTGGAAGGGGTGCTGCGGGTCTCGTGGAAAGCCGCTCCCACACCCCAGGAACTGGCCTTCCTCGGCGACCTGGGTGCCTCATCCACTGGTGGCGGCATGGCTGCCGTCTGGGAATGGACGCGCTGGCCGGAAGCTTCACCCCCCCCGCCGGCCTATCGCCAGCCGGCGTCATCGGCGAGTCGCTGGAGTCTCGAACTCAAACGGAAGCTCGACCCCCACAACCTTCTCAATCCTGGCGTCCTGGAACTCGCCACCGGCGAAACTGCCGCCATCTGATCTCATTCCGTCCGATCCACCGATCATGCGTCGAGAACTTTGGGTGCCGCCACGGCATCGTCGGCCAGCTCCCGCCGCAGCCAGGCACGCGAATACGCCCACAGGCGGCTGGCCGACCGGACGGACATCTCCAGACTCTCCGCCGCTTCGGCCAAGGTCAGACCACCGAAGTAGAGGAGCTGCACCAGTTCGGCTCCTTCCGGCTTGATCCCGGCCAGCTTCTTGAGCGCCTCGTCCAGAGCCAGCACGTCTTCGTGCGGTTCCGCCAGGCACGGTGGAAAGTCGTCGAGATTATGCTGGACAAGATCCCCTCCCCGCTTGAGGCTCTTTTTGCGTCGCGCGTTGTCGATCAAAATGCGACGGATCGTGATCGCCGCCGCCGCGAAGAACTGTGCCCGGCTCTTCCAATGTGCCCGCCGACCGGGGAGTTGATCGATACCGATCGCCAGCTCGCTGGACGCCTCGCTGGCAAGTCTCCCATCGTCGAGGGCCGCGCGGCCCTCGATGTCGCCTGACTTTTCCCCGGTACCCGTCGATCCCCCCAGCAACCGCAAATAGGCTTCATGGACCAGAGCCGTGGGCTGTAGTGTTTGACCGGCGGGTTCATGGGCCAGCCGCGCTGCGGCCAGCTTTCGCAGCTCGGCGTAGACCAGCGGCAACAAGTCGTCCGCCGCGTGCGCTTCTCCCTCGTCGATGGCGTGCAGAAGGCGCGTCAGGTCGTCCATCGGGCGGATTCCGTCGCGAGTACTCGTCGAGGGGCATAGTCGGAGCGAATCGTGATCATAGCTAACGATATGGCCGGTCGAAATAGGCGACGGAGACCGAATGTGTTCACTTCATCGCCGCTGAAATGAAAAAGTGCCACTGGCAAAACCAGTGGCACTTGCTGTTGTCACATCATGTTTCGGAGGCTGAATCCCGGGATTCTGGAACTACGCCTTGCGGATCTTCTCGCGGCCTTCCTTGACGTTCTTCGTCGCATTTCGGGTGTCGAGGACGAACTTCGCGTGCGTCACGATGAACTGGTAGTCGTAGGCCGAGTGGTCGGTCGAGATCAGCACGCAATCCTGGGCGGCCAAAAACTCGGGCGTGAGGGCCTGGCTCTCCATGTGCGGCAGGTTCGGATAGTGCCGCATCTTGGGCAGCACTGGGACATGCGGATCGTTGTAGGTGAGGTCGGCCTTGCGCTCGGCGAGGATCTTCATCAGTTCGAACGACGGGCTTTCGCGCGGATCGTCGACATCCTTCTTGTAGGCCGCACCGAGGATGCAGATCTTGCTTCCCTTGATCGGCTTGCCGGCGTCGTTGAGGAACTCCGCCAGGCGGGTGATGACGTAGTTCGGCATGTGGACGTTGATCTCGCCCGCCAGTTCGATGAAGCGGGTCTGCTCGCCGTGCTTGCGAGCCAGCCATGTCAGATAGAACGGATCAATGGGAATGCAGTGTCCGCCCAGGCCGGGGCCGGGATAGAACGCCTGGAAGCCGAAGGGCTTCGTCTTGGCGGCGTCGATCACTTCCCAGACGTCGATCCCCATTTTGTCGTAGAGCATCTTCAGCTCATTGACGAGGGCGATGTTCACGGCGCGGTAAGTGTTCTCAAGGATCTTGCAGGCCTCGGCGATCTCCATGCTCGACACGGGGACGACCTTCACCACCGCCTTGCTATACATCGCGCAGGCCAGTTCGGTGCTGACGGGATCGTAGCCGCCGACGACCTTGGGGATCCCCTCGGCACTGAAGGTCGGGTTGCCCGGGTCTTCGCGCTCGGGGCTGAAGGCGAGGAAGAAGTCGTGCCCCGCCTTGTAGCCGGTCGCTTCGAGGACGGGGAGGACGTTGACGCGGGTCGTCGTGGGATGCGTGGTGCTTTCCAGCACAATGAGCTGGCCGGGGCGGAGCGCTTTGGCGATCGAGTGGGCCGTCCCTTCGATATAGCTGAGATCCGGGTCGCGGCTCTCGTTGAGCGGCGTGGGGACGCAGATGATGACGCAGTCGGCCTCGTTGAGGCGGAGCATGTCCGAGGTGGGCTCGAACTTTTTGTCATTGATGAGGCCGGTGATGAGTTCGGCCTGGATGTGCTTGATATAGCTCTTGCCCGCCTTGAGCTTGTCGACCTTGGTCTGGTCAACGTCGAAGCCCATGCAGCGGAAGCCGGCGGAAGTGAAAGCCCGGATGAGCGGCAGGCCCACATACCCCAGGCCGATGACGCCGATGATGGCCGATTTGTCGGCCAGTTTTTTGGCAAGTTGCTGACCGTGCATGGAACTCTTTCGGTTGAAACCGGAGCGTGGCTCATTGCGGGAGGAACAATTCGTGGACATCGCTTTTCGAGAACATAGCTCGCCTTTTTCCAGCGAGGCAAGACGAGTTCGCGATCCACCCCCTCCGTCCCGGCAGTTCGCCAAGGCTTGGGAATGCAAAACCGCTGGCTGCCGCACAGGTGGTCAGCATGACGGAAATCTTCCGGCAAACGGCGATTTTCCCATGCGAATTCGCGACGTCCCCGCCAAACTCATTCTATGACGAACGATTTCCGCCCCTGGTGCGACATCGAACAAGGAGACGGCATGCGGCGGGAAGTGGCGGGAAGCGTGAACGAAATGTCGATCGGAGGCGATCGCCTTCGCGGCAGATGGACGCTCCTTCTGATCCCGGTGTTGGCAATGTTCCTGGCCGGGTCGCGGGTGGTCATGGCCCAGCCTGACCCTCCGCGGATGCCGGGATGGCCTCCCTTTCGAGAGGTTTGGTCGTTCGATGTTTCCACCAATGCCATCCGCCAACTGGATGTCGCCCATGAACATGTTCTGGCGAACCAATGGCGGGAAGCGATCCAGATCCTCGATCCGCTGCTGGATCTTTCCCCGGGTGAGTTGGTTCCGCTGCATCAGATCCCCTTCGCGGAGTTGTCGGCTGAAAATTTGCCGGTCGACTCGCCAGTTCCGCCCCGCAAAACCTGGCGTCGGTATCTCAATGTGGAACTGACGATCCGGAGTTGGCTCAGCCAATGGCCGGAGGCGGGGCGCAAGATTTACCGGCAAGAGCTTGATCCGCGCGCTGTCCGCTGGTGGCAGGAATACCGGACAACGGGCGACTTCGCGGCGGCCGAGCGGATCGTCCGCCGGGCGTGGCTCTCCTCGGTGGGAGACGACGCGACGAATATCCTCGCCCACCGTGCTTTCGAGCAGCGGGATTACATCACCGCCCGCAGCCTCTGGCAATCACTTCTCCCCGCCGCATTGGCGCAGGCACTAATAGCCAACGAAACTCCTCTGGAAAGGGTGGGCTTGCCGCGGTATCCCGACAGCGATCTTCCGCCGGCGGATCTCATCGCCCGCATCGTGCTGTGCGATTTCTACAGTGCCAACGAAGATCAGTTACGAATCGGTCGTTCGCTGTTGGAGCGGGAGTTCCCCTTGGCCCGTGGTCAATTGGGAGGTCGGGAAGGCCTGTGGATTCAACTCATAGACGATCTCCGCGCTGGCCTCTCCCGCATGGCGGAATCGGAGGATTCCTCCACTGGATCCACCCGGCGGCTTCTGGCCGACGTCACGCTGCCCGTCACCTGGGGGAGTCATCCGGCGCGGGCGGGACGCGACGGGCCGGTGTTCGATCTGGGTGCCGAAGTCTGGTCGGCCCCGATTCCCCAGGAGGGATTGCCGTTGTTCAAGGCGCAGGAACAGCGGCTTCTGGCCGACATTCCCCCCTCCTACCCGGTTATCTGGAACGGTCTGGTGCTAGTTCCCACCGCCACTCAGATCCTGGCCTGGGACGTGCAGAGCGGGCGGCCCGCTTGGAAATCCGGCGATGACGCGCAGCCAGCCATTTACCCCCCCACCGGCGGCGAAACGCTCGTTCCCCCGATTCTTTCGTCCAGAGGGCGGCCCGCTTATTCGCTGACCATCGCCGACGATCGGCTGTATGCCCGGCTCGGCTGGCCCGTCGCACTGCAAGCCGCCAATGAAACTCGGGATTTGGAAGGCCAGCTCATCTGCCTCGATCTGGGACGCGATCAGGGGAAGCTGCATTGGCGCGTGACTCCCGCCGACCTGTTCGACGACGGGGAAAGCTGGGATTTCGCGGGCACGCCCGTGGTGTGGGAGGATGCGGTCTATGTGGTCGTCGCCAGGTCCCGCGCCTTGGTCGATTGGGGTCTCATCTGCCTGGATGCGGAGACCGGCAACCTGCGCTGGCTCGCCCCATTGGGGCACGGCCGCACCAGCCAATTGCCCAACGTCAATCAGTTGGGGATGTCGCTGGCCACGCTGCACGGCGGGAATGTCTTCGTCACCACGGAGCCAGGCGGCGTGGCCTGCGTCGAGGGCAAAACCGGACGACTCCTCTGGGGCGTGACGGTGGAGATTCCGGGGGACGAGCCGAGCCGAGCACCGTATCTGGTGATGCCCTGTGTGGCGGATCAGGGGAGCATCTTTGTCGCTCCCGCGGATGCCAACGATCTCTACGCCTTCGAGGCCTCCACGGGTGCGGTGAGGTGGGTCAGACCCCAGCCGGAACCCCTCTCCCAGTGGGTGGGGGTGGCCGATGGGCAACTCATCCTTGGCGGTAAATCGCTCTGGAGTTTCGACACTTCGACCGGCCGAACCCGCTGGCGGTTTCTGCAAACCGAGCCGGAATGGTCGGGTTATGGGCACGGCGTCTTTTCGGGCGATTCGATCCTGTGGCCCACACGGGAAGCGCTATTTGAGATCGAACTCGCTACCGGTCAGCCGACACGGATCCACGAATGGCGATTGGGGGGCGAAGACCGGCGGGGCGGGCATCTGGCAATCGAAAGGGGACGGCTCGTCGTATCGCAATCTGACAGGCTGTGCGTCTACGGCGAAGAGTCCGGCATCGTCGGGCAAGCGACTGTGAAGCAGGGGATCGGGCGGTTGTCCGAGGACTAGCTGCGACTCCCCGACCAATGCTTTTCTGCGAAGGATTGGGGGCAAGCATTAGCATTTGATGTAGGGTCATAATCTTCAGCCAGATATCTAATTCCCTCAAATCGCTCGTTTGCCGCTTGGATTTTCGATCTTCTGATTCTCGTCTCGTCACCAATTTCAGACCCGACCCTGAGGTGAAACCCTCGTTTTCTGGCTCGTTTCGGTGGACGTTGCCCGTTAGAGACGGCAATTTCGTTACCGGGGGTCATCATTCCTTTCGTGAAAATTAGGAAGAGCGATTTGCTACCGTATTAACCCTCAATCATGCGATACGTTGAATTTATCAAGACCCTGTTCGGTGACCACGAGTTTTGAAAGATCGCTGCCGCCTCTCGCCCGTCACGACATATTCCCATCTTCTGTTCGAAACCTGGAGTTCTTGCAATGACCAGCCATTGCCGGGTCGCGATCCTCACAGAGAGTGAATCCCGTTCACGGGCCATCGAAGAGTTCCTGTTCCAGCCGACGGAAGGTCAGGTCTGCATGACCTCCGACGAGCTGTATCATGTAGTGAACGCCGGCCAGATCGACGCCATCGTCGTAACCAACGCCTTGGGGGGATTCCTCACGGGCGTGGACATCATCAATCGCTTCGCGGATGAATTGGTGAACCCCATCTGCGTCCTGGTGGGGGATCTCACCCCTTCCCAGAAGCGGCGGGCCGAGGAACTGCGCGTGGGGACAATTCTTCCCGCCGATTCCACACCCGTAGCCATCGCCGCTGCCGTCGCGAATGCCATCTCGAAGGAGATCCATTCGGGATTGTCGATTCCGCATGGGGCCCGTGTGCTGGTTCGCGACCAGGATTACATCGCCCCGATGCCGCAACTCCTGGTGCGGATTTCGGGCTTTCTCAACGATCCCAACGCAACGGTGGGGATGCTCGCCCGCGAGATCTCAACCGATCAGCGGATCACCGCCGAACTGCTCAAGCAGGTCAACAGCTCGTCGTTCGGCATGAACCATCGCGTCAAGAGCGTGCAGGATGCGGTCGGCCTCATCGGCGTCCGCCGCACCGTCGGTCTGGTGCTCGCGGCCCATTTGCTGGGCGCCCGAAACTCCAAGCTGAAGCCATTGCCCCGTGGCCTCGATGGTCGGCTCCGCATGCGGAGCCTGCTCACCGCCGTCACCGCCACCACCTATTCCAAGCTGCGTGGTCATCAATCGGCCGAGCTGGCCTATGTGGTGGGTCTCTTGCAGGATGTCGGCATCCTCATCCTGCTGCATGAACTGGGGAACGACTACCAGCACACCTTCGACCGGTGTTCCAGTATCGCCCAGCTGCAGCTCGCCCCCTATGAAAGATCGCAACTCGGCTTCACCCACGCCGATGTCTCCGCCGCGTTGCTCCAAAAATGGGAGTTGCCGCCCCGGCTCATCCGGCTGGTGCAGCAGCACCACGAACCGTTCGACAAGATCGAAGTCAATCCCGGCGAGATCGAACTCATCCAGGCGATGCAGATCGGCGAATCGGTCGCCGATTGCCGGGAACATTTCTCACCCCAGCGGCAGATCCTCCTCAATCGTCTGGTCGCGAAATGCGGCGGTATGAACGAGGATGCCATGCACGGCTGCCTGTCGCAGGCGGTCGCACAAACCATGGAAATGAGCAAACTGTTCAGTCTCCCCATGCCCGATGGGCACGGCTTTCAGAAGATCGTGCAGCAGATCGCCCGCGATGCGGATGTCGAACTCTCGGCCAATGAGCTGGCAGCGAAGCATCCGCTTGGCAAACGTCCTGCGATGGCGGAAACAACCAGTGCAGTGGAAGGTGCCGCTGCCACCACTTCGTCCACTGACGAAAACGCTTCCAATCCGCCGTCGACCGATCCCGAGACGAAAACGATGACCTTCCTGGGTTGTGCGACCACCCCTCAGAAGCTGCTACCTGCCACGAAACCCTCTGCAGCCCCGAGGCCCACCATCAGCGAGACAGTCTATACGCCTCAATGCGTGGAACCGAATCCAAGATTCACTGACGAACTGGGCGAAAACGGTTATGTCGTGGTGGTCGACGATGAAGTCGCGATTCACGAACTGATACAGGCCTACCTCAAGCCGCTGGGGTTGCATGTCGAGTGCTGCATCGACCGGCTCGAACTGGCCCTGCATGCCCGAGATGCGGACGTCATTTTCATCGACATGCATCTGGGCGACCGCAGTGGCATCGACGACATCCGCTGGTTGAAAAGTAAAAACATCAATGTTCCCGTCGTCGTCACCAGCGGCGACCTCTCCCGTAGTGCGGTCATGGCGGCAGTGACAGCCGGTGCCGCCGACTTCCTCCCCAAGCCCTTCGACCGCCAGTCGATTCAAGCGAAAGTGCGGAAGTTCACACAAGCGGCCACTCCCTCAACGCTGGTCGGAGCCACTTGAGCCGACCTCCCTTCACCCTCGCCTCGCCAACCACCCGTGGCGATGACTCCCGGCGTTTTCTTCAAACGCCGGGAGTTTTCTCTTTTGGTGTGAACGCAGACACGGATTTCGGGCTTTCGACATCTCTTCACGGGGAGCAATCCCGGTTGATTGCTGAATCGTGACGGGAGGTGTACAACGACTCCACTCAAGGAGTGGGTCCCTCGAATGCACCTCGTCATGCATTTACGCATACAGGGCGACCGGCATCTTCATGTGTCCGGGCCGTCCCTGTTCCGATGGAACGCATCTGCACGAAGCAGACATTCCTCTTTGTGCGCCCGCACTTCGGCCTCCACCCCCTGCCTGAGGTGGAACAGATGAAGGCGACCCGCCGGACACCTCGAATCTTGTTTGCGGGTGGCGGCACCGGCGGGCATCTCTTCCCCGGCATCGCCACGGCGGCCGCCATCGAAGCGATCAATCCCAAAGCCAAATTCCTCTTTGCTGGTACCGAGCGGCCCCTCGAGCGGGAGATCCTTACCGCCAGTCCCTACGAGCAGACGACGCTCCCCTCCGAGCCGCTGCGAAATTTGTGGCAGGCCCCCATTCGGTTCTTGAGCCGGAGTTTCTCCGCCTGGCGGGCCGCCTTGAGAATCGTCGACCAGTTCAAACCCTGTGTCGTGGTCGGGTTGGGCGGCTACGCCAGCGTCCCCATGATCCTCGCAGCCAGACGTCGCGACATCCCCTATGTGCTGCTCGAACAGAACACCATCCCCGGTCGAGCCACCCGCTGCATGGCCCGCCAAGCGCAATCGATCTGCGTGACCTTCGATGAAACCAAAAACCAGCTCCCCCGCA
>PNLE01000029.1 GCA_013822855.1 Planctomyces sp. | reverse complement strand
CAAAGCCCCCAGCAAAGCGTCGGTCAGCGCATGGAGTAGCACATCGGCATCGCTGTGGCCGTCCAACCCCAAGTCGCTGGGAATCTCCACCCCCCCCAGCCACAACGGCTTCCCCGCCACCAGTCGATGCCGGTCGTGTCCCATCCCGATCCGCTGCATCCCGCCCCTTTCGAGTTTCACCGCAATCGACACAAACTAATGTCGTAAAAACACTTGCGACATCAAGCGAGCCGATCTTCGCGCCACCCGGCTTCATGAACTATGTTACGACTCCGGATCGACGATTCCCACCGGAAGCATGGATGCTGATCGTGGTTTCACACCCATTTCGAATTCATTGGCCATTTCGACGGCCCCCCCAGGCCCTCTGGCTGGCCCTCTGCCTCGGCTGCGCGCTGCTGCAGACGGGTTGCGTCAGCCGTCGGCTCATGGTGCAGTCCAATCCACCGGGAGCACTCGTTCTGCTGGAAGGCGAAGAGATCGGCTACACCCCTGTCGCCGTCGATTTCACCTATTACGGCACCCGCGAGATCACCCTCATCAAGGACGGCTACGAGACCCTCAAGGTCAAGCAGCCCGTCCCCGCGCCGTGGTACCAGTGGCCGGGGATCGATTTCTTCTCGGATAATCTGCTCCCCCACCGCGTGACCGATCGCCGCCGCCTCAGCTACAGCATGCAGGTGAAGCAGATCACCCCCAGTGAAGACCTCCTCCAGCGCGCCGACCAGCTCCGCAACGAATCCCGCCTGGGGCCGTGAACCGGAGTCGCGCGGCGGCACCTCCTCGCACTTTGCGACTCCCTCCCTTAATCTGCATGTATCGCCGGGCCGTTCTTGCCCGCGCATGCAAACAGGACGGGAGTTTCTCGATGGCCGACTGGCAAGCCCAAATTCTGAGTGTCGTCACGCACCCGGCGTACTCGCCACTCAAGTGGCAGCAGGTCGCCAAGGAAGTCGGTGCCCAGAAGCACGACTGGACCAAATTCCGCGTCGCCCTCGAAGAACTGATCGAAGGCAAAAAGCTCTTCCGCACCTCCGGCGGGCTCCTCAAAGTCCCCGTGGCCAAGGAACTGCTCGTCGGCACGATCAAGCGCTCGGCCCGCGGCCACGCCTGGTTCACCCCCGAAAACGCCCCCAAGTCGCGTGATTTCGAGCCGTACACCGTCACCATCGAAGACGCCGGTTCGGCACTCACGGGCGATAAGGTCTCCGCCATCCTCCTCAAGAAACGCGGCCCGAACGGCAAGCTCGCCGTCCGCGTGATCGACATCCTGGAACGTGCCACGACCCAATTCGTGGGCGAGTACCACGAGGCCCGCGGCAAGGGCTACGTCACCGTCGACAACAGCCGCTTCGAAGGCCCCATCTACGTGGGCGATCCCGGTGCCAAAGGGGTTCAGCCGGGCGATCAGGTCGTCATCGAGATGGTCCACTTCCCGGAGCCGTACAAGCCCGGCGAGGCAGTGCTGCTGAAGGTGCTCGGCAAGCGGGGCGAACCGGGCGTCGACCTCCAATCGATCATCTACGAATTCGGCCTGCCGGATGAATTCCCCGAATCGGTCCTCGAAGAAGCCCGCCTCCAGGCCCAGCTCTTCAGCGAAGACGACATCGGCGACCGCCTCGATCTGACGAACGATCTGATCGTCACCATCGACCCCATCACCGCCCGCGACTTCGACGACGCCATCTCGCTCAAACGTCACGAGGACGGCTCCTGGACGCTTGGCGTCCACATTGCCGATGTCGCCCACTTCGTCCGTCCCGGCACCGAGCTCGACAAGGAAGCCATCCGGCGGGGCAACAGCGTCTACCTGCCCGGCAAAGTCCTCCCCATGCTGCCGGAAGTCCTGTCGAACGCCCTCGCCAGCTTGCAGCAGGATCGCGTCCGCTTCGTCAAAAGCGCCTTCATCGAGTACTCGCCCGACGGCATGGCGAAGCACACCTCCTTCGCCAACGCCGCCATCAAAGTCCGGCAGCGTTTCGCCTACGAACAGGTGATGCCCCTCCTGCTCCACCGCCAGGATCCCGCCGCCAATCCCGCTCCGGAAGGCGAACCGGTCGCGGAAGAAATCTGTGTGCTTCTCGAACGGATGTACGAGTTGGCCATGCTCCTCCGCAAGCGGCGGTTCGAGCGCGGCGCGCTGGAACTTTCCCTCGGCGAAGTGGAACTTGATTGCAACAAGGAGGGCGATGTCACCGGCGCGCATCGTGCCCATCACGACGCCAGCCATCAGATCATCGAAGAGTTCATGCTGGCGGCTAATGTCGCCGTCGCCGAGGAATTCTACCGCCGGGGTTGGCTCTTCCTCCGCCGGGTCCACGACAGCCCCGACGAACTCCGGATGTCGAACTTCGCCAAGTTCGTCGCCACCCTCGGCTACGACCTCGTCCGGCCCCAGGATCGCACCGCGATCCAGGCCCTCCTCAACGAAGTGGCGGGCCAGCCCGAGGCCTTCCCTATGAACTACGCCCTCCTCCGCAGCCTCAAACAGGCGGAATATTCACCCCAGGAGCTGGGACACTACGCCCTCGCCGTCGATCATTACGGCCACTTCACCAGCCCCATCCGCCGCTACCCCGATCTGACAATCCATCGCCTGCTGGAACACGTCATCGCCGACACCTCCTTCGCCGGGAAGGCAGCGACTCCCGCGAAGGAAGCTCCTCCCGCCGGTGGCAAGAAAAAGTCCAAGTCGTCGCGGGCGGAAATGCTCTCGGAGGCGGAACTCAACCAACTGGGCCGCTCCTGCTCGCAAACCGAGCGCCGGGCGGAGAAGGCCGAACGCGAGCTGATCAAGATCCGCCTGATCCGCTACCTGGCCGACAAGATCGGCCTCGAGATGAACGCCACGATCACCGGCGTCGAGCGTTTCGGCCTCTTCTGCCAAGGGGTGGAACTCCCCGCCGAAGGTCTTGTCCATCTCACCGAACTGCCGCCCGATTACTACGATGTCGATCCCGTCGCGCACGCCGTCATCGGCCGCCGCTCGGGACGCGTCTTCCGCCTCGGAGATCCCGTCCGCGTGCAGGTTGCCAGCGTCGACACCGCCAAGCGGGAACTCAATTTCCGCATCCTCGCCAAGGGAATCGATGGCACCTCCGAATCCGGCGAACCCCAGGAATCACGCAGTCGCCCAGGCTGGGGACAAGGAACCTCCACTGGAAACGACAACACCGAACGGCCCGCCGAAGGGGGCATTCGCCAAAAGAACCGCCGCCCCTCCCGCTTCCCTGGCGACAAAGCCAAAGCCAGCCCCAAAGGCGGCTTCCGTAAAAAGGGGGCAGAGACCGGTGGCAAGAAGAAGACCCGCAAAAAGCCCAGGTGACCTTGGGGGCGTCGATTTTCCTCAATCGCTGTTGTTTTAATGAGTTGCACCACGGACGACGCCTCTGGTCAATGGCGGATTGATGTCGACCGGCTATCATTACATAAAGTGCGATGCGTCAGATCCACCCAAGCTGAAGCCGATCAGCAAACGTTAAGGAAAATCAATCCTCCAGATGATTCGCCCGTGACTTTTGAGAGGGATCGGTGCCATCGGAGAGGACTCCAGTTCACAAAGCCGCAAGCTGAACGGTTCAAACTTGGTGAAAGTCGCACACGGGCGACATCGACACGAGAATTCATTGGCAAAAGGCGATATTCTCACCTGAAGAGCGTTAAACACGTTTGGTATCCCGCTTGGCGGAGAACTCTCGATTGATGGCAGAAACCGCCATCCTGGCGGAGTTCGATAAAGGGCGGTTTTCAAACCAGATCAAGCAGGAAACGAGGCTGCCCCGGATTGGGCCATCCAGCCGACACTTCACGAAGGATCCCCACGCAATGGACTCGGCAACATCGTCCGCATCAGGCAATCTGGCGCGACGGCTCAACCTGACCTGGTTGCATCGACTGCTGAACTCCTCCATCGGCCGCAAATTCGTCATGGGCGTCACGGGGCTGCTGCTCTGCGGCTTTCTCGTCGGCCACCTCGCCGGCAACCTGCTTCTCTTCAAAGGCGAGCAGGACTTCAACGAATATGCTGAGTGGATCCACCATCAGAAGGTGTTGCCCCTCGTCGAACTGGGCCTTCTCCTGCTGTTCCTGGCCCACATCTATCTCGCCTTCGTGACGACCATCGAAAACCGCAAGGCCCGCAAGCAACGGTACGCGGTCAAGGAATCCAAGCAGCACGATCTCGCGCTTCCCATTCCCGCCCACAACTGGATGTTCATCTCCGGCTCGATCATCCTCGCCTTCCTGCTCCTCCATATGGTCGATCTCCGCGTCGGCATCCGCCCCGGAATCAACTATGAAGCCACCGCCTTCTCGATCACCGTCCAGGCACTGTCCAACCCCATCAGCCGCATTGCCTACATCGTGGGGCCGATCATCCTCGGCTTCCACCTCGCCCACGGCTTCGCCAGCGCCTTCCAGTCGCTCGGCCTGAATCATCCCAAATACAACGGTATCATCCATACGGTTTCGATCGCGTTCGGCATCGCCATCGGCGCGGGCTTTGCCAGCTTGCCGATCTTGGTACCGGGAATGGCCGAGCGAAGCGGCAAAGCCGCAGCATCGTCATCCTCCACCCCCGGCACGCCAGCGGCCAAAACGCATGGGTTTGACTAACATCCCGTGAAGGACATTCCTATGGGGTGATCAGCCCTTGGAGATCCCACAGGTTGGCTCCCGCACCAAGCCGACATTTTGATCCCCACCATTAGCACACATCATCGCATCCAACGTGTTTCACCACTGTTTTGACGAGGCCATTTGATGTCTCTGGCAACTGAAGTTGGCATTCTCGACGGCAAGTGCCCCACCGGTCCGATCGCGGATCGCTGGCCCAAGTACAAGCAGGACATGAAGCTGGTCAACCCCGCCAATAAGCGGAAGTACACCGTCATCGTCGTCGGCACCGGCCTCGCCGGTGGTTCCGCCGCCGCCTCTCTGGGCGAACTGGGCTACAACGTCCTCTCCTTCTGCGTGCAGGATTCCCCCCGCCGCGCCCATAGCATCGCCGCCCAGGGGGGTATCAACGCCGCTAAGAACTATCAGAACGACGGCGACAGCGTCTGGCGTCTCTTCTACGACACCATCAAGGGGGGCGACTTCCGCGCCCGCGAATCGAACGTCTACCGCCTCGCCTCGATCAGCACCAACATCATCGATCAGTGCGTCGCCCAAGGCGTCCCCTTCGCCCGCGAATACGGCGGTACCCTCACCAACCGCTCCTTCGGTGGCGCCCAGGTTTCCCGCACCTTCTACTGCAAGGGCCAGACCGGCCAGCAGCTCCTCCTCGGTGCCTACCAGGCCATGATGCGGCAGGTCGAAGCCGGCCGCGTCAAGCTCCACACCTGGCAGGAGATGAGTGACCTCATCGTCATCGACGGCGTCGCCCGCGGCATCATCACCCGCAACCTTCGCACCGGTGCCTTCGAGACCTATCTGGCCGACGCCGTCGTCCTCTGCACAGGCGGCTACAGCAACGTCTATTACCTTTCGACCAACGCCAAGAGCTGCAACGTCACCGCCGCCTGGCGCTGCCACCGCCGCGGGGCCCTCTTCGCCAACCCCTGCTACACCCAGATCCATCCGACCTGCATTCCCGTCTCGGGAGATCATCAGTCGAAGCTCACGTTGATGAGCGAAAGTCTCCGCAACGACGGCCGTGTTTGGGTTCCCCTCAAGAAAGGTGACACCCGGCCCCCCGAGCAGATTCCCGACGACGAACGCGATTACTACCTCGAACGCCGCTATCCCTCGTTCGGCAACCTTGCCCCGCGCGATGTCTCCAGCCGGGCCGCGAAGGAACGCTGCGATGCCGGTTACGGCGTCGGCCCCAACGGCCTCTCCGTCTTCCTCGACTTCCGCGACGCCATCCGCCGCGACGGCGAGCCGGTCGTCCGCGACAAGTACGGCAACCTCTTCCACATGTACGAACGCATCACCGACGAAAACCCCTACAAGCAGCCGATGCGGATCTATCCCGCCCTCCACTACACGATGGGCGGGCTGTGGGTTGACTACAACCTGCAAAGCAACATCCCGGGTCTCTTCGTCTTGGGCGAAGCCAACTTCTCCGATCACGGGGCCAATCGCCTCGGGGCCAGCGCCCTGATGCAAGGCCTCGCCGACGGCTATTTCGTCCTCCCCTACACCATCGGCAACCATCTCGCCTCCACCAAGCTCCCCAAGGTCTCTGCCGACCATCCCGCCGCGAAGGAAGCCCTCATCGAATCCCGCAACCGGGTCGAGTCGTTCCTTAACATGAACGGAACCCGCACCGTGCAGGATTTCCATCGCTCGCTGGGCCACATCATGTGGGATCACGTGGGCATGGGCCGCACTTCGGCCAGCCTGCAAACCGCGATCGGCCAGATCCGCGAATTGCGCGACGAATTCAACGGCAACGTGAAGGTCGTGGGGAGTGCTGAGACACTCAACCAGAACCTCGAATACGCGGGCCGTGTGGGCGACTTCATGGAGTTCGCCGAACTCCTCGCGATCGACGCCCTCCACCGCGAAGAATCGTGCGGCGGCCACTTCCGAGAGGAGTATCAGACGGAAGAAGGCGAAGCCAAACGCGACGACGAAAACTTCTGCTATGTCGGTGCCTGGGAATTCAAGGGGACGGGTGTCGAACCCGCCCTCTGGAAGGAACCCCTCAACTTCGAAGAAATCCCGCTCGCCACCCGCAGCTACAAATAGGCCATCAGGTCAATTCTCATATCTCATCCCAGCCATTGAAGGCCGCCCGCCACAAAACCCTGGTGCGGCCTCCCAGAGATTCAGGCACCAACCGATGATCGCACCCCAGAACGACGGCATGAAGTTGACGGTCAAGGTCTGGCGTCAGGCCTCGGTCGATGTTCCCGGCCAATTGGTCTCCTACGAACTCTCGGGCATCTCGCCCGACATGTCTTTCCTGGAAATGCTCGACATCCTCAACGAGCGGCTCATCCTCAAGGGCGAGGAACCTGTCGCCTTCGACCATGATTGCCGCGAAGGGATCTGCGGCACCTGTGGCATCATGATCAACGGCCAACCCCACGGCCCCGACAACAACACCACCACCTGTCAGCTGCACATGCGCCGCTTCAAGAGCGGCGACACCCTCATCCTCGAACCCTGGCGGGCCAATGCCTTCCCGGTCATCAAGGATCTCGTCGTCGACCGCGCCGCCTTTGACCGCATCATCGCCGCCGGCGGCTACGTCTCCGTGAACACGGGCAACGCCCCCGACGGCAACGCCATCCCCGTGCCGAAAACCACGCAGGAAAAGGCGATGGACAACGCCGCCTGCATCGGCTGCGGTGCCTGTGTCGCCTCCTGCAAGAACGCCTCGGCCATGCTCTTCACCTCAGCCAAGGTTTCGCATCTCTCCTACCTGCCGCAAGGAGCGGCCGAGAAGAACGAACGCGTCCTCAAGATGGTCGCTCGCATGGATGAGGAAGGCTTCGGCAACTGCACCAACACCGGCGAATGCGCCGCCGCCTGCCCCGCCGGCATCCCTTTGGCCAGCATCGCTAAGCTCAACCGCGAATACATCCGCGCCCTCCTCGCCTCCGACCAGTAGTAGATTCTTGGGATGAGCGCACCTCCGTAGCGGACCATATTGCCCCCTCGCTACTTACTTCGGTTCCTTCAGGCTTCGCCACTTCCCTCCCCCTCGCCCATTCCGATGGGAGAGGGCCGGGGTGAGGGCGAGTCCGTTCGTAGGCGACGATGAAGACTCTCAACCCCGCATCGCATTTCGCTACATCTTCCATCAGCGAACGGACAACTCCTCATCCGCCAACAGCTCCTCACGCAGCTTTAGATACCGATCCACATCCTCCTGGCTGAGATGATACAGCAGGATCGAATCCCCGATCCGCGCCACCGGCTCGAAGAATCGGAAGTAGCCGAATTCGTCGAGATTCACCGCCCGATGCCCCCCGCCCTCAAGCCTTAGCGCATGCGGCCGCCCCTGCACGAAATTCGCACTCAACGCGTACCACCCCGGCTCGGGCGAATGTCCTGGCGGCAGCTCGCTCGGCAAACCCTCCAGCCACGGCCGCACGCTCCCGAAGTAAGCCAGCTTCACACCTTCGATGTGGTGCAACTTCAGATAACTTCGCAGCCGGTAGAGGTCCTGCCCCCAATCGAGATTGGAGTCCGCCAGTAAATGAATTCCACCGGCTGGACCACCGGCCAGCCCATTGAAGTATGCCAGATGATTCGGATGGTGCCGCAGCGATAGCGGCAGGCTCGCGAAGAGGATCGCCAACAGGATCTTCGCGCCGCGTGAGGCATCAGGTCGCCACCATCCCGCCGCTTGCGAAGCAAACAGCATCAGGAACGGAAACGCTGGCAGGATGTACCGAATCCCCAATTGGTTCCCCGAGAAACTCGCCGGCACGAAGAAGACCAGCACCCCGATCGCCAGCAGCAACGACCGGCGTAGCAACAATGAGTTCTCCTGGTCCTTAGCGATCAACGCTTTAACCACCATCGCCGCCGCCAGTGCCAGGCAGATCCACATCCCGGTCGGGAGCTTCCACCATAGCGCCCAGAGGTAATAAGTCCGGAACCCTTCGCTCCCCCACTCCCCGTTCAGAAAGACCGGGTGCCGCACCCCCAGCACCTCCCGCAGAGCGGCCCACTCCGCCAGATAGGGCATGGGAAGCAGTCCCGCCGAGCCGAACTGCAGCGTCAAAACCACCCACGCGGCTCCCAAACCGATCAGCATCTGCCGCAGCACGACCGGCCACCCCACGGGCGGTCCCTCGCGCGGCAGCAACAGCCACACCGCACCGCAAACCGGCAGCACGAACACCGCCGTCAACTTTGTGAGCAGCGCCAACCCCAGTATCACACCCCACGCCAGCGCGCGGCGCCAGGTGGGATTCATTCGCCACGCCACACAGGCCGCCACAGTCGCGAACGATCCCAACGTGGCGGGCAGGTCATGGGCGACGAGTGCGCCATGCGCTAGCACCGTCGGACAGCACGCCCACAGTGCCGCCACCAACAGTCCGGAAGCGTCGCCGTACCATCGTCGTGACCACCCCGCGAGGATCAGTCCCGTCAGTGAGGCCAGCGGGATCATCATCAACCGGCCGAAGAAAAACTGCCCGCGATAACTCCCCTTGTGTTGCTCATGGAACGCATCCCCCACTTGCTCTGCCGTGGGAACATTGTCGGGCCATCCCAACTCGGGTGGCAACTCGATGGTTGTCCCACTCAGGACCAGCGGCAGGCTGGCCCATAAGCGCACCAGCGGCGGGTTGATCGGATCGATCCGCCAGTCAGCGGTCTGCCAATAAAAAACGCCCAACGGCAGATGCCAGTATTCGTCGTGCGTGGGCGACCACTCCCACGCCACATCCACTGCCAACCCCGCCTGTACCAGGAGCATGGCCACAACGATTGGCCAAAACCAACGCCCCAGAATGCCCGGCAACGGAGACTTCACCACCGTGGCGTTCGCTCTACTGCTTTCCCCACTTGAGGAGGGTGGCCCAGACGTGACTTTGCCCGTCGGGGCGACGCCAGTCACCAGCGGCTGCCCCGCTTTTCGCTTTTCACCCCGGTCTCGTTTGCTCAACCTGATTACCTTTTCCCACAATATGCCAACACCCGAACTCATGGCCCCACGCCATACCACCCCTTTGGATCTCCACAATGCCTCTTTCAACGCCCCTTTGTGACTGGCACGCCACCCACGGCGGGCGCATGGTCGATTTCGCCGGCTGGAACATGCCCGTCCAATACAAGGGTATCGTCGACGAGCACAACGCCGTCCGCAATGCCGTCGGCCTCTTCGACATTTCCCACATGGGCCGCCTCCGCTTCACCGGCCCCGACGCCCGCGACTTCCTCGACGAAATCCAGACTGTTGACCTCTCCAAGCTCAAGCCCGGCCAGATCCGCTACGGCTTCATGCTCAACGAATCCGGCGGCATCCTCGACGACATCCTGGTCTACGACTGGCCCGATGCCCCCCAGCTTGTGGTGAACGCCTCCAACCGCGAGAAGCTCCTCGACTGGATGACGCCCGTCGCCAGCCGCTACGCCGTCTCGATCGAAGACCTCACCCTCACCCGCGCCATGCTCGCCCTGCAAGGGCCGAAGGCGATGGCCGTGGCCGCCCGGCTCGTGGGCGAAGAGGTCCATGCCCTCAAGTATTACACCGGAAAGCCCCTGATGTGGGCGGATGAACCCGTTCTCGTCAGCCGCACCGGCTACACCGGCGAGGACGGCGTCGAACTGATCATCGACAGTGCCTTCGCCAATTCCCTCTGGGAAGCGACCCTTGGAGCGGGCGAGGAATTCGGCATCATGGCCTGCGGCCTGGGCTGCCGCGACACCCTCCGCCTCGAAGCTGCCATGCCCCTCTACGGCCACGAACTGTCGGAAGAGATCGACCCGCTCACCGCCGGGCTGTCCTTCGCAGTCAAGCTCTCGAAGGGGGCCAACTTCATCGGCAAGTCGGCTCTGGAAAAGATCGCCACCACCACCATTCCCCGCCCCCGCGTCGGTCTTACTCTCGATGGAAAACGCATCGCCAGAGAGAAAACCCCCGTCGTTTCCGGCGACCAGGTCATCGGCGAGGTCACCTCGGGCACCTTCTCGCCCACCTTCCAGAAATCGATCGCCATGGCCTATGTGGACGCAGCTTTTGCCGAACCCGGCACCCGGCTGGAAGTCGACATCCGCGGCAAGCGCGAATCCGCCACCGTTGTGCCCCTTCCCTTTTACAAGCGGAACTCCTAACTTTCTTGGACCAGCGTGTGGCTGGCGTGGATTTAGTAGGGTGCATGAAGTTCCGACGGAATGCACCAGCTTCAACACTCTCCCTCTTGCAATGGGTGCCCTGGGCGTAGGGTGGGTAAAGGCCTTGCGCAACCCACCAACTCGGGCACACCACCAACCAACAACCCCCGGAGTTCACATCATGGCGGATCGTGAATACTCGCGTTACCAGTCCAAAGTCATCAAGTCGTTCTACGACAACCGCGACACCAGCGACCACCAGCGGCTGAGTGAGCTGGTGGCCGACCTCTACCTGACGGAGGGGAAGAAAAAGGCCAAGCTCTGGGCGACGGCCCAGGAGATCATGACCCGCCTGGGCGTCCCCGCCTCCCGCATCGCCCACGTCGTCGCCACCGACGACGCCGCGATCCTGGCCGAGGTGGTCAAAGACATCCAAGCGGGCAAAATCCAAAAACCCGCCCCGCCAAAACCACCCGCCACCTAACAAAAAACTCCCGGCGACCACCCCAGGTCGCCGGGAGTTTTTTCGTTTGAGTTGTTCGCTTCTCTGGTAGGGTGCATGAAGTTCCGACGCAATGCACCAACCATGGCCCCAACAGAGCACTTAAGCTGTCAAGCAGGCAGGAAGAAGAGAGGGATGGGCATCTTTCACACAAAGGAAGAGCATGCTTAGGGCGATTACCGAATGGCGGCATGCTGTCGAGGAGGGGCTCTTTAAACGGCCTGACTTGTTGTCGTCTCTACGTTCCGGGATTTTATTTGGTGCAGTTGTTGCAATGATGTCTGGACTCATAGGGTTCGCTCTACTTGCCTCCTCCATAGGCGTCCCTACGACTGTCAAAGATGTATTTATATACATCCTCGGAACTGCGATAGTGCTGACAGCTGGATTTGTAGCGGGGTGGTGCGTTAGCTCCTTTGTGTTCTGTGTTTTCTTTGTCATCTTCTCGATTTGCATTCCACGTTCAATTCGGGTCTTCGGGGTCGCCGCGGCGTCCGGCGTCATGACGGCACTTATAAAGTACCCCAAAGTAAATGGCAGTGAGCTTGCCCTGTACATACTTCTGCCTTACTCTTCTGTTCTGATCCTGGCAACAGTCGTAGAGATTTGCATTCTACGCTACTGGAGCAACCGATCAGGAAATTTGAAGCGTTCAGAGCAGCTATAAGGGGAGCAGCAACCTGTGCGACCCATCGCAGGGTGACCCCGATTGAAATTCCGATTTCTACCGGGGTGGCGAATGCACAGGACATCTTGGGCCTCGCTGCCATTCAGATCAAGATCCAACCAAGTTCCTTGGGAATTCACATAGCTAACACTCCGGCAACACAACCTCTTTTGCCTGTGGCACAAGTAGCCCACATAAGGGCATCACTCCATTCAGCAGATGTCGAATGGAGTGATGCCCGAGACGGCAAGACCTCGCCCCAATCGTGAATCGCCGACGAGTCGCGTCCATCCCAGAAGGGTATCCATATGATGGAAAGTTTTTCGCTGCCCTCAGAGCAAGACTTTGTGCCACATCCAAACGATCTGGATGCCGCGTGCGCGTGGAGGAACTTCGGCGGATTGACGATCGACGAGGCGAAAGCCAAATTCCGTGATCGTCCGGAGATCCATCAGGAAGATTTCACGTTCATGGGTGGCAAGGCGTTCGCCTACTATTTCCCAGTGATCGAGGACTATCTCAAGAGCAATGCCGACGACGAATACGATGACGACCACCACGCCTGGATTCTCGCCATGGGCATCCAGAATCAATCCGCTCCACACAATGTCGTGCATGTTCGACATCTATCAGAAAGAATCTTGGAACTCTCGCAATACGTGCGGGGCAACATTGATCGCTTTGGTGAGAACGATGCGGAGCGGCAACGTGTCGCAGAGGCATGGGCAGATCTAACTCGGATGATCCAAGTCGATAATTTAGCCAATCCTCCACAAGGTGGCCCCAATTGAAGTTCCGATTTCTACCGAGGTGGTTCAGCCACAGGAAGTCCTGGGCCAGGCCGCCAACCTGACCAAGTTTCACCCAAGCTCCTCGGGGACTCCCAAAGCAGACACTCTGGCAATGAAACCTCTTTTACCGGCGGCACACAGGTAGCCCGCAGACAGTCAACCTGCGCCACCCAGCGACCAAGTCACCTCCCTCATAATATCCTGACAGCCATCAAATAATCACTCCAGTCAGTCGGTGAATTCCAGTGGTTCAAATATGCAATCTTCTGCTCATGGTCTAGTGGCTCCCAAAATGTAAAGAATGCACCCAACCACACTCCAGCGCCACTACCGTCCTGCCAAAAGACACTTGAACTAGCCAATCCTGGAAAAGCTATCCAGGGCGGGAACATCTCTCCCCTCTTATGCAGATTCGAAGTCTCGACAAGCATTTGTCGAGACTTCGCGAAAATCCACACCTCGGCCGATCTTGGATCGAAGCCCGACAGAAGGCAGTACCTAAGCACGCAAGCCCCAACGCCATTGCAGCAACCTTCACAGTAGCACGCGTAGGTGTTTTCAATTCTATTGAGAATTGCGGGCGTTATCAGTGATGGATTATATTGATTAAAATACACTGGCACCAACTTCTTTACCGTAGAGGTTCCGCCACACGAGCAGCACAAATTCGACAATTCTATTCCAGCCCCATTTAACAGGCCTGTCCAGGCTGACTCGCGTATTACAATGCTAGACCCCCAAAGCTTTATTGAATCCACTCTTACCCCCGCCTTCCGCATCGCATGATCATTAGCTTCCGCTGGATAAGCAAGCGGATATCGGAAACCGCCAAAACAGCGACGCATTGCCACACCGAACTTGATGTCACTGACAATGGAGCGAATTTGGCGAAGCATGTCCCACACCTTTTGTAGTGATACCCGCGGGTTGGCTCTGGTGCCCAATTTCATAAGGGTGCAACTGACTTCCATCAAGCCACAGCCGATCACCAGCGACACCCCGCCGCGTTGAAAGTCACCAAAAAATGCTTGCCCAATGCTGCAAGCATGGCATACAGTGCGCTATCTCAAATTGGAATGCGCCTCAGGCACACACCACACATGACCAACCCCAAGCCCCGCTCGAAACTTCTCACTTGGGCCTGGCGGATCGGCAAAGGGTCGCTGTGGGGGCTATTGCTCTATCTGGCCATCATCGTCGTCGGTCTGATCCCCCTGAACAACGACTTCCAACCCACGGAGGACGGAGTCGAGATCTTTGTCATCTCCAGCGCCGTCCATGCCGACATCATCGTCCCGATTTCAAACGATGTCGTCGATTGGTCGCGCGAACTCGATCCCGCCTGGTTCCCGGCCGATGTCAGCCGCTATTCCCACCTGGCCATCGGCTGGGGAAACCGGGAATTCTTTCTCAACACGCGGACTTGGGCCGATTTCAAATTCACCACGGCGGCGGGCGCCCTCTTCCTCCCCTCCCGCACCTGCCTGCATGTCGACTTCACCCAGCCGGAGTACTATACCGAGGCGGCCTCAGTGAAAATCTCAGCCGACCAGTACCACCGGCTCATCGCTTTCATCAAGGCCACGTTCCAGCGGGATGCCGCGGGCCGAGTCGTCCCCATCCCCGGCCACACTTACACCCAAACCGACGCCTTCTTCGAAGCCCACGGCCGCTACCACCTCTTCAACACCTGCAACAGTTGGGTCGGCCACGCCCTCCGCACCACCGGCATCCGCACTCCTTGGCAATCCACGCTGCCAAAAACCCCCATGCTCTACCTGCCGGATTGACCTCATACGACCGTGGGTGTTGGGTGCTGCGTTCTGATACTGGCGGAATGTCGCCGGGCGGGGGGAAATTCCATTCAACGTTTGTCCAAACGATTGATAGAATCGCGATGTCTCACGGCCCTTCCCCACTGGATGAGACCTGTCGATGGACGCCCTCGATCAAATCCTTTCCCGCTGCCGGGCACTGAAGACCACGGACGACTTTCAAGAATATGCCGGCACTCCGGCCCGTCTGAAGGACCGGATTTGCGCGATCGACCACTTCCCCTCGGAAGATGATTCCTGGTGCGTTTCCGAAGCCGTCGTCGCGGAAGCCTATCGTCACGGCTTCGATGACAAATACGGCCTCACGCTGCTGGTCAACAGTTGCGCTAAGCTGCCGCTCGAAGTGGGCCACGGCGGAGTGGGCAAGTATCTTCGCGCGAACCAACCCGGCAATCTCGTGTTTCTGGATGTTGCCGCCCTCGAACAGTTGCAGGGGGCTTCGGGAGGCTTGCTGAACTCCATCACGCTTTCGATCGACAAACGCTCTCTGCATGACCGACTGAGTAGAATTCTGGAGCGGGAACCTCCGTCACTCGAGGTTCTGATTTCCCGCACATTTCGGGACGACGTAATCGAGCAGTTGCTGAAACAGCTCTTGTCGGAAAGTCGAAAAAGTCGCGACACCGCCTTGCCCTCCGAGCCGGAACGGATCTTGGATCGACTCTGCGGCCGGCTGCTCATATTGGCGGGGCAGAAAATCCCCACCGCTGTGAAGGTTGGCGACAAGCTCCCCGCACCGTCGATCCAGCGGGTCGTGAGCTACATGCGGGAGCATCTGGGTCAGGAGATTTCTCGCACGGATCTGGCCCGCGTCGCCGGGGTCAGCCCTTGCCACTTTTCACGACTGTTTCATCAAACCCTCGGGCAACCCCCGAAGAGCTATCTCTTGAACCTGCAAATTGAGCGTGCCAAGGAACTGCTGAGGACGCTTCCGCCGGAAACTCGCCTCGAGGACATCGCCCGCCAGTGCGGCTTCAGCAGCCCCACTCGCATGTGCGACACTTTCCGAAACAAGCTCGGCGTCGCCCCCGGCTTCTTCCGACTCGACCGCCCCCAGTAAGAGGCTGTCCGGAAAGTTGGAGCGCCTGTGACTGCTTGCCGTCCGGGGTTGCAATGGACGCCAGCAATGGTGTTGACGCCAAAATTTCCGGACAGGGTCCAAGCCCTCGTCCGCGACGAGGCTGGCAATGAGCAATGCAGCGATCGCCAGCCCGCTGGCGAGGAATGGGCACCTGACGGGCCACCCACCTCTCCGCTTCCCGCGACCTGCTGTTCTATCCATCTTGAGCAGCCACCTCAGTCTTGCGGCTGGAACATCGACACCGATGTTTCAACTGAAGCAATGCTGCTTAATCTTGTCGCAATTCGATGATCCCCTGATGGCGAGCGCGCGCAACAAAACCGGTGAAGGTAGAGGGAGTCGACTTCGTGCGACACCTGCGCGACCCCCGGATTCAGCCGCTTCAATATCAACGTAACTCATTATCCAAAAACATGTTATGGAAAAACGCCACATCCACGAGACGTCCGATCATGGCCGTTCGGAGGCACATTGATTGCTTAAGGGGGAGAAGCCGGCGCACTTCCCTATCTTCCACGGTTGTCCCGTCGAAGTGATGACCGGATGGATCACGGAATTTTGACGGAGAACATCATGCGTCAGCGAGGATTCACGCTCATTGAACTCCTGGTGGTCATCGCCATCATCGGCGTCCTGGTGGCATTGCTGCTGCCAGCGGTGCAACAGGCCCGCGAAGCGGCCCGGCGATCTCAATGCAAAAACAACATGAGACAGCTCGGACTGGCCCTTCACAACTACCACGGCACCTTCGAGCGTTTTCCACCGGGTGTCCTGCTGCAGGGCGTTCCGACGGGAGCGCGGCTGCCCGACTCGTACGCTGAACTGACCTCGACCCAACCCGGCGGGGGCTATGCGTTTCGCACGCATCCATATGCCAATTCGTGGGGTTGGGGTGCGTTTCTGTTGCCGTATATCGACCAGGCACCGCTCTACAACACCTTCAATCTCTCGGCCGAATGGACTGCCGATCAGGGACGGAATGTGCTGCCGGTCTTCCAGTGCCCCAGCGATCCCAGCCCGATCATGAATCCATACTATAGCGATCTCAAGCATGGTGCAGACGATTCCACCTATCCCACCGCCGGGGGAACCGTGGCTGATAGCAATCGGATCGCCCGCTCCAATTACGTGGCGGTCGCCGGAGCCGGGACCACGCTTTACATGACGCCCCACGCGGGCCTGAGCAGTACCGAACGAGGCGTTTCCGGCCACTTCAGCAACGTTTCGATGCGCGACCTGACCGACGGCTCTTCCAACACCTTCCATCTCGCCGAGCGTGACTCGACCAAGAGGATGTCGACCCACTTCGGTGGAGGTGCCGTCTGGATCGGTGTCCCCAAAGCCGCCTGGGCCTCGGGAACCTTCGCCAACCGCTTGGGAATTCGCGCCAATCATGGGGCGTTTCCCAATTCAACCTCTCTAGTTTCCGGATACGCGATGAACGTCGGCACTCGCAACGCCGAAGGGACCGGCAGCCAGCATGTCGGCGGGATGCATGTCGTCCTGTCGGACGGCTCCGTCCGGTTCATCAGCCAGCACGTCAACTGGCAAGTCCAGGGTCAACTGGCCTCCATGTCCGATGGTGCCGTGGTGGGAGAGTTCTAGTGGTTTCACGATCCTCGAAAGAACTTCCGGATCTTCGACGTACGACGATGGCCGGGAGGTTCCCGCTCCTGTTGCTCTTCGCCGCAACACTGCCTCCCGTGTTCGGCTGCAGTAGCGAGCCGGTCTTCAATTACGCCCATGTCTCCGGGAAGGTGACACTCAACGGCCAGCCCGTGCCGGGTGCCTCGATTCTCTTCACGCCGAAGGGAATTGGAAAAAGCGCAATCACCGGTGAATTCTCGATGGCCACCACCGATCAGGAGGGTTGCTTCACTTTGAAAGCGGCCTCGGGCATCGATGGTGCCATCATCGATGTTCATGAAGTGGCGATCTTCCCCGGCCGGGGGGGCGATGACTCGGAGCCGACCGTCAGGCCCGTTAATCCGGTGCGAATTCCCAGAAAGTACCACGACGGCAAAGCCCTCACATTCCAGGTCCCCAGCGGAGGGACGGATGTCGCCAACTTTTCGCTGGAAGGCGGCAAATAGCCAACTGGCACTGATCTTCTCCTCATAGTTCTTTCAAGTTCAATCAACAGGATCGAAACCCATGATTCTTGATTTTCAACGTCCTCGAGTGATCAATCGGCGTGTGTGGAGCTGGAAAGCTCCTGCTCTTTGGGCGGGTGCGATGCTATGCCTCGCTGGTGCAGGCACCACGCTTGTGCCCGTATTCGACCGCCCGGCATCCGCACAGGAAGCCGTGGTTGAACCCACCGGTGTGAACGAAGCTGTCCCCGGTCAACCCGCTGCAGTCCCCCTCAAGGGCAAAGCCGCCTCTGCGGCCGCCGCCGACGCCGGAGGAACAGTCCCTTGGCTCACCGACTTCGAAGAAGCCAAGAAACTGGCTCGCGAGCAGAACAAGGATCTGTTTCTTTTCTTTACCGGATCCGACTGGTGCGGTCCCTGCATCGCTCTCAAGGGCGAACTGCTCAATACGCCCGAATTCGCCGATCGGATCGCCGAAAAGTACATCCCCGTCTATCTCGACTACCCGCGCGGCAAGGAACTCCCTGATGAGTTGAAGAAACAAAACCAGCGACTCAAGTCGACTTTCAAGATCGGTGCCTACCCCACGGTCTATATCACGGATTTGGAACTCCTGCCCCACGGGAGGTTTGTCGGCTACAGCGGCCCTCTCCCGACCTGGGCCAAGCTCAACACCGCCTTCCAGGCCGGCACGCAGCTTCGAAACGTCACGAGCGGAACCGCGGTTTCCTCGATCACCAGCCCCGAGGTCCTCGACCAGGTTCTCTCCGCGATTCCAACTGATCAACTTCGCTACGGCTGGTTCCCGCAGGTTGAACGGGTGATCGCCGCCAGCGAGGCGGGGCACCCCGCCATCAAGGAGAAATGGACCACGACCTTGGCCTCCGCGAAGGAAGACATTCGCGACGAGGAACTCGTCGCCGAGGCCACGCGAACACTCCAGGAGAAGCGTCGCGACCGGGCATCGCAGGAGGAAGTGCTCGAGTTCCTCAACGATGGGATCGCTCAATCCGCCGGACGCCCTGTTCGCCTGCGCCATTACGTCGTCTCCAAGGCGCGTTATCTCCAGGAGCAAAAGGAGTATGTGAAGGCCTTGGCCGTCGTGGATGAAATCCTCGCCGCGAATTGGGCCAACGATAGCGACAAGTTGTCGGCGAAAGCTCTCCAGTTGAAGTTGTTCATCGGGCAGGGACGGGTCGATGAAGGGATCGCCCAGATCCACAAGATTCAGGCCGAAAAGGAATATGCCACCCAGCGCGAACGGGAAATCGACACCAAGGCCATCATCGCCATGGAGCTGAACTCGGCGGGATTGAACTCGAAAGCACTGTCCTACCTGCCGGAAGTTGTCGACAACATCTCCGTCATCCCCAAGCGGGATCGGGCGATCTACTTCCTAGTGGACCGAGCCACCAGCGCGACGGGGACGCACCATGCCCTGCGCGGGCAGGCACTGCTGGCCTGGGCCCGCTTCTCCGAGGAACGGGGAGTCACCGTCGACCAGCACGACAAGGCCGCCTTGGCCGCGGTCGTGTTCCGTGCCGCTGGACTATCCGACAAAGTGGCCGAGGCCGCGGCCCTCGTGAACACGGCCAACGATTCGACCACCAACGGTGCTCCCGCGAAAGCTGCCAAACCGGGTGCCCGGCAGCCAGTGACAGCACCTCAAGATGTGCTAAAAGTTGCCAAGGGCTCGCAGGCCGAGGCCTTGGAGTATCTCGGCAAGCAGTCGACCTCCGTCGGCGGAGCGGTTTATCTGATCGAAGCGGCCTTCGCCTATCGCCAGGAGAATCAGCCAGCCAAGGCGGAGGAGCTCGCCGCCCAGGCCGCACGTCTGGCAGAACGTTTCGACTCCCGCACCCCGGATACAGCCGCCATGCAGCATCTCCAGAGCCTCCTTAAAAAGTGGTTCGGGGAAGTCGCCTCGACGCGGTAAACAGAGTGGGCTCGGTCGACATCGTTAGCGCCATCGCCCAGACGTGAGAACCACGTCTGGGCGATGGCCAATCCATCAGAACAATCGCTGTGTGACACGGGTTGCTCGCCTGCGAGCGACCCGTGTCACACAGCACCTCGAGATTCCCATCACCCCGCGTGGGGACGGATATCTGCAGCAGCGCTCACCCGCCCATGCCGCGATTCCTCATCCGGATGCTTGCTCGCCACGATTAGGTAAATACACGCCACGAGGAACGCGCTCGACGCACTCGTCGCGAACATCCAGAAGAAGCCCGCCTCGTCGATGATCCAACCCAGGAACGGGGCGAAGACGAGGCCGCCCAAGTCGGTCATCCCCAGGATGATCGCCGTCCCCGTCCCCCGGGCTGATACGGGAAACGCCCCCGCCCCCAGTGACACCACTGCCGGGAACAGGATCGCATGCCCGAAGCCGCAGATGACGGCGGGGATCAAAAGCTGCCAGTCCTCCGTCACGAACGGGATCATCAGATGCCCCGCTGTCTGGCCCATCAGCCCGCGGAAGAGCATCCACCGGCGGCCGATCGTCCAGCCCCAGTTCCGCACGCTGATCCGGAAGCAGAACGCACTGATGGCATACGCCGAGAAGAAGATCGCGATCCCGTTCAGCCCCCGCTCCGTGGCGAAGCGTGTCAGAAAGACCGTCGTCACCGTCTGCCCCAGCCCCATCATCATGGCGGCCAGCACCACTGCCCCCGGCCAATATCGATAAAGCAGCCGCACCGCCGATTGCGGCTCCGTCATCGGCTCATGATGCCCCGTCTGCGGGAACTGGCGGATGAGTAATAGATAAACGAACCCAATCGCCGCCGCCCCGCCGAAGAGGGCGTAGAACTGGTCATGGAGATCGGGAATCCAGCGGACCATTTGATCGGCGATATTCGAGCCGATGATCATCCCCACGAAGCCGCTGCTCCCCAGGTTGCCGATCACCTCGGTCCGTCGGTTGAGCGGCACATGGTTCTGGATGTGGGTCATCGAGCAGGCGAACATCCCCGTCAGCCCCGTATAGAACGCGGCCCGGGCCACATACAAAGGCCAGCCGAGTTCCGTCGCCATCAGGAAGACCAGGCTCCCCCCGGTGAACAGGGCCGAGCAAAGCGTCCAGATCAGCCGGGTGCCGTAGATATCGATGCTGCTGGAGAGCACCAGCCGCGCCAGCACGGCGACGATCAGCCCCACGCTGACGATGTTCCCCGTCGTCTGCTCGTTCCCGCCCAGAAAATGGACCAGCTCCGCGAACCGGAACGTCAGCGCATTGGCCATGACGGCCAGGATGTTCGCCAGATACGCCAGCCAGAAGACGCGGTCGTAAATGTTCGGCTCGGTGAGAGGCAATGGCGCGGGAACAGGTGCGAGAGAACTCACCGGAACTTTTTCCCCGGCAGGCGACCCGGCACCCGCTGTCCCATCCCCGCGACACTCTGTCGCCATCTCGACACTTCCTACTCCAGCCGCTTTGAAGCATCCGTCGGCGTCTTGTAGAGCTTGCGATCCAGCCGTGGCAGGAAGAGCGTCCAGTGCGATTCCCCATGCGGATCCTCCGCGATCGCCCGCATGAACTCATGCAGCTTCGCGTCGAGGTTGTCCAGCAAATGGAGGGCCATCGCCTCGGGCGTCATCGGCAATCTGGGGCTGCCGAACTCGTACGTCCCGTGATGACTGAGGATCAAATGCTTGAGCCGCCACGACAGCTCTTCGGGGAACTTCTCGCCCGAAAGCTGTTCCGTCTCGCGAATCCTTTCGGTCAGCATCTCGACACCGATCTGCAGATGCCCGATGAGCTGCCCTTCGTCGGTGTAGAGGAACGAAGACTCATAGCTCAGTTCGCGGATCTTCCCGATGTCGTGCCAGAAGACACCCGCGATCAGCAGATCGACATCCAGCGTCGGATAAACCTCGACCACCTTGCGGGACAGATCCATCAGCGTGACGACATGTTCCAACAGCCCGCCATGATAGGCGTGATGGGCCTTCACCCCCGCCGGTGCCTTGGCGTACCGCTCCATGAGTTCCTCATCGAGCAGGCAGCACTCGCAGAGCGTCCGCAAAGGAACCGATTCCAGCCGCATCAGATGCTCCCGCATCCGTCCCAGCAGCTGATCGATATTGGCGGGCGTTTCGGGCAAGAAGTCGAGCGGATCGACCATCGACGCATCGACGGACTGGGCACCGGCGAGAATCAGCTGCAAGACGCCCTGGAAAAGCTGCACCTTCCCCCGCACCCGCACGTATTGCCCCGCCTGGATATGTGCCACCGATTCCTCGGAGACATTCCACATGCGGCCATTGATCACACCCGATTTGTCCCGCAGATCGACGTTCAGGTAGAGCGCCGCGTTGCGGTTGGCCCGCAACTGGCGGTCGGCCACGAGGAAGGTTTCATCGACGTTGTCGCCGTCTTTCAGTTCAAGGATGAGGCGCCTGGCCATGAAACTCCCGTCGCAGCAAAACTCGGTGGTGTGTCATCGCCGTTCGTCCAGGCGATCTTCTGTCGTCGAAGATGGCGGGTTGCCTCCACCGCCACAAGTGATCATCCGGAATTCACATGGCCCCATTTCCCAGCCCACAGCGAGAGCGCCGAAACACGCTGAATTCCTCCCTCGCCCAGTCCCCGTCTACTGTGTCAGGCAGGAGAGGGCCGGAGTGAGGGTGAGCTCACCCACATTCGACACCCACCCGCCAGCTGCAACCCGATGCCCTTCACTCTTCTCCTCCCCCTCTGGCTTCCCTCCTTCTCCCCTCCGAGCTTATCCGCTTCCCTGCTTTTCCGCTTTTCCGCTCCCCCTCAACCGTCATACCCCAGATTCGGCGCCAACCACCGCTCGATCTCCGTCACTGGCATCCCCTTCCGCCGGGCGTAGTCTTCAATCTGGTCCTTCGTGACCTTATCGACCGAGAAATACCGCGACTCCGGATGGGCGAAGTAAAGCCCGCTCACCGCCGCGCCGGGATGCATCGCATAGCTCTCTGTCAACTTGATGCCGGTCGTGCGCTCCACATCGAGCAGGTCGAAGAGTGGCACCTTTTCCGTATGGTCCGGGCAGGCGGGGTAGCCATACGCTGGCCGGATACCGCGATACTTCTCCTCGACCATCTCTTCCTTGCTCAAAGCCTCCTCCTGGCCGTAACCCCAATGCAGGCGGGCTTCGTGATGGAGGTACTCCGCGAACGCCTCGGCCAGACGGTCGGCCAGCGCCTTGGTCATGATCGAGAGGTAATCGTCATGCTGCTCGTTCAAGAACTTGTCGGCCAGCTCATCGCAGCCGATGCCCGTTGTCACGGCGAACGCACCCAGCGAATCCATCCGCCCGCTGCCGACGGGGGCGATGTAATCGACCAGCGACCGGAAATCCTTCTGGCCCGGCCGCTCCCATTGCTGCCGCAGCATCGGGAAACGCTTGATGACCTCCGGCTTGCCTGCGGCGACACTCTCCGGCGAATAGACGACCACATCCTCCCCTTCCGCCTGGGCCGGCCAGAAGCCGTAGACCGCATTCGCCTGCAGGAGCTTTTCCTTGAGAATGCGGTCGAGCAGATTCCGGGCATCACCAAAAACTCGGGTGGCCTCTTCGCCCACTTCCGGATCCTGCAGGATCTTCGGGTACTTGCCTCGCAGCTCCCATGTCATGAAGAACGGTGACCAGTCGATATAGGGCACCAGCTTTTCCAGCGGGAAATCCTCCAGCACTCGCATGCCGAAGAAGTCGGGCGTATCGATCCGCACAGTCGCCCAATCGGTGGTGAACCGTCGCTGGCAGGCCTCGCCGAAGGGAACCAGCGTCCGCTTCTGCAGATGATTGTACGTGTCCCGATCCCGCTGCTGGTGGGCGGCCAGCTGCTTCAAATACTCGTCCCGGCGGCTGTCGTCGAGCAGATTCTCAACCACTGGCACCGACAGCGACGCGTCGACGATATGCACCGTCGGCGACGAATAATGCGGCGAGATCTTCACCGCCGTATGTTTCGCACTGGTCGTCGCACCGCCGATGAGCAGCGGAATCGTGAACCCGCGCCGCTCCATCTCCTTCGCGACCGTCGTCATCTCGTCCAGCGACGGCGTGATCAGCCCCGACAGCCCAATGATCTGGCACCCCTCCGCGATCGCCGTATCGAGGATCTTGTCGCAGGAAACCATCACCCCCAGATCGAGCACCTCGAAATTGTTGCACCGCAGCACCACCGCGACGATGTTCTTCCCGATGTCGTGGACATCCCCCTTCACCGTGGCAATCAGGATCTTGCCCCGGCTGGTCGACGTCACGGCGGAGGCCGCCAAGGCCCGACCCGCCGTCCCACCGGCGGCGGCAAGTGCCTCCTTTTCCGCCTCCATGAACGGCTGCAGATAGGCCACCGACTTCTTCATCACGCGGGCGCTCTTCACCACCTGCGGCAGGAACATCTTCCCTTCGCCGAAGAGCTTGCCGACGACGTTCATCCCGTCCATTAGCGGCCCCTGGATCACTTCCAGCGGGCGACCGTATTTCAGCCGGGCCTCTTCGGTGTCTTCGTCGATGAAGTCGGTGATCCCCTTGAGCAGCGCATGCTTCAGCCGCTCCTCGACCGATTCGTTCCGCCAGGCTTCGATGACCGGGCCGCTGTCATCCGTCTTTGTCGCACGGGCCTTGAGCTCTTCCGAAAAGGTGATCAGCCGCTCGGTCGCATCGGGCCGGCGGTTGAGCAGCACATCTTCGACATAGGTCAACAGCTCCTTGTCGATCTCGTCGTAGACCGCGAGCTGCCCCGCGTTGACGATCCCCATGTCGAGGCCCGCGTTGATCGCGTGGTAGAGGAACGCCGCGTTCATCGCCTCGCGCACCGTCTCGTTCCCGCGGAACGAGAACGAAACATTGCTCACCCCGCCGGAGGTTCTTACATAGGGGCAGGTCGCCTTGATCTCGCGCACGGCCTCGATGAACTCGACGGCGTAGTTCGCATGCTCCTCCATCCCCGTCCCGACGGTCAGGATGTTGCAATCGAAGATAATGTCTTCCGGCGGGAACCCCGCCTTCTCCGTCAAGAGCTTGTACGCCCGCTGACAGATCCGCACCTTGTTGACTTTGTCGGCCGCCTGCCCTTCTTCATCGAACGCCATCACGACGACGGCCGCACCGTACTTGCGGATCGTCTCGGCGTTTTCCAGAAACTTTTCCTCGCCTTCCTTCAGGCTGATCGAGTTGACCACGCCCTTCCCGGCCAAGCATTTGAGACCTGCTTCGATCACCTCGAACTTGGAGCTATCGACCATCACCGGCACTTTGCTGATGGCCGGGTCGTCGGAGATGAGATCGAGAAAGTGGACCATTTCCGCCTGGCTGTCAAGCAGACCTTCGTCCATGTTGACGTCGATCATGTTCGCGCCGCTTTCGACCTGCTGGGCCGCGACCGTCAGCGCCTCATCGTACTTTTTCTCCCGGATGAGGCGGGCGAACTTCTTCGAACCGGTGACGTTCGTTCGCTCGCCGATCATGAGGAACGAGGGCCGCGGCGCGGGCTGGTCGTCATCCGTCGCGGCCGCATCCGCCGCCGGAATCTTGAGCACTTCCGAGCCGCTGTAGACCGACCAGTGGGTCTCGCTGGGCACCTTGCGCGGGGCGATCCCCTTCACTGCGTTCGCCACCGCGTGGATGAATTCGGGCGTGGTGCCGCAGCAGCCGCCGACGATGTTCACCCAGCCGTTCTCCGCGAATTCGCGGATCACCCCGGAAAACTCCGCAGGCGTCGAATCGAAGCCCCCCATCCCGTCGGGCATCCCGGCGTTGGGGTAGCAACTGATGTAGCGGGTCGCCGTCTTCGACAACGTCTCGACGTACTGCCGCATCTGCTTCGGCCCGAGGGCGCAGTTCAGACCGACGCTCGTCATCGGCGCGTGCGACACCGCCGCCCAGAAAGCTTCCATCGACTGCCCGGTGAGTGTCACGCCCCCCTGGAAAATTGTCCCACTGACCATCACCGGAATGCGGACGCCCCGCTCGGCGAAAGCCTGGTCGATCGCAAACAGACACGCCTTCATGTTCAGCGTGTCGAACGACGTCTCCGGCAACAGCAGGTCGACACCGCCATCCAACAGTGCCCGCACCTGGTCGGCATACGAGGCGGCCAACTGCTCGAATGTCACCGGGCGGTAACCCGGCTTATCGGCATTGAACGAAAGTTGGAACTTCGTCGGCCCCATGCTCCCCGCCACGAATCGCGGCTTGCCGGGATCTTTCTTCGTGAATTCGTCGCAGACCTCCCGCGCCAGCTTTGCCGCCGCGAGGTTCATCTCGTGCGTCAGTTCGCCCAGCTGGAACTCGTCGAGCATCAATTCGGTCGCGCCGAACGTGTTCGTCTCGATGATGTCCGCACCGGCTTCCAGATACTGCCGGTGGATCGACTGGATCATCTTCGGCTGGCTCAGCACCAGCACATCGGAGGCGTTCTTGAGGTCGATGGGATGCGACTTGAACCGCTCACCCCGATAGTCGGCTTCGGTCGGCTCGAAACGATGGATCATCGAGCCCATCGCCCCGTCGAGAATCAGGATGCGATCGTCCAGAAGCGATTCAAACAGGCCGGGGCGGGAAGTATCAACCATGCGTCGGATCAGCCAATTCACAGAGGGAGGCGTCGAGTTTCAGTCCAAACGACAAACGGGCAGCCTAAAATGGCACCGCCGGAAACACTGCATCTTAGCGGAAGCTCCTTCAGGTGGCAGCCTCAACGCGACTTGCGAGCCAAGCCAAATCGCCTGTTCCGGGCAGAAAATCGACGGAAAAGCCCGCCGCCAAAGGCTCCCGGACATCGGGAAGCGTTCGGAAAGACACTCCCGGCAGTGATCATGTTCGCCTCAAGCGCAGGCAGGCCAACGTGAAGTCGACGGGAGTGATCTTCTCGAAAACTCCATTTCCGGGTATGGAAGCCCCCGAAAGTTCGTCGCGAAACCATGTTTCTTGGTCGCGACGCCTGCCGCCACCCACTCCGCGAGTGCCGATCGCATGTCTCGACCGAATCAGCCGAACGTGACCCGTGCCGTCGCCTTCAATGCGGCCCTGTGCCTCCTGGCCGCCATGCCCCCCATGCTGGCCATGGCAGCCCCCATGTGGAGCCATGCCCAGCCGTGGAGCCAACCACTACCGGCTGGCCCATCGCTCGCCTTCGCCCAGTACGCCGTCGATCTGGGCAGAGTCCGACCCGCAGACGAACTTCGGGGAACCTTCCGCTTCCGCAATGCGGGCGACAAGCCAGTCACCATCACCGAGATCAAGCCCAGTTGCGGCTGCCTCATGCCCCGCGTCGACAAGAAAACCTACGCGCCGGGAGAAACCGGGCAGATCACGCTCCGCATGCAACCCGCCAACGAAGAGCCGGGCGCCAAGGAGTTTTACTGCGACATCCTCTACACCGATTCCCAACCCCGCACCGACCGGCTCACCTTCCGCCTCCATCTCCCCGAGCAGCGGCTCAGCGTCCGGCCATCGGCCCTCATCGTCTACCAGCTCAGCGACCAGCCCACGACCCAACCGGTCTTCGTGACCGACAGCCGGGGCCACGAGGTGGAAATCCTCGGCATCCGCACCGGCTCACCCTTTGTGACAGCCTCGATGACCGCCCCGGCTGGCTACAAACCCGTCAGCCCCGATCTCGATCCCCGTGCGAAAAAGACCGACGGGCCGGTGTCAGCACTCCTCGCCGCGAATGTCGCCACCACCCCCGCAAGCCATTCCTTGAAGCCCATCCCCGAAAGCGAAACTCTCGACAGCGAACCCCTGGGTAACGAATCATCAGCCAAGAGTTCCGCAGCCCGAGGGACGAACGGCGGCCACTCGGTTCCGGGCGCATCGCTCGATAGCGAGATCCAGGGCAACGAGAAGGTGCTCTACATCACCGTCGCCGCCAAACTCCCCCCCGGCCGCCACCATGCCATCATCGAGATCGAAACGACCGACCCCGAGGTCCGATTCCTCAAAGTCCCCGTCATGATCCAAGGCCGCAATTCCGAAGACTCGAAAGACGAGCACCACACTCACGAACCGCGGAGTCAAAAACCATAAAATCAGCACATCTGCGCCAACATCCAAATTCCCTTTACGGAGAACAAAATAGCGACCAGCACCACAGAGGATGCTGGTCGCTGATTTTCAATCACCGAGTTCGAAGACGTTTGAAGCCAGGGTATCTCATTACGGCTTAGTTCGAGAACGCCATGCAATCCTAAACCGCCACAGACATTTGATTGGCGATCCCAAGCGACTTCTACAGTAGCCACTCCAGCGTCTTGCTACTTATTTCCTGAAACAGCATCCCACAATCCCCAGGGGGGCTGGAGCAACGCGACTCACCAATCGCCATGTTGCCACAACCACCACAGCCACAATCACCTTGATGTTAAACAAATAACGATGGCGATATGTCTCGATGAAATCGCTACATGGGAGCTGCATCCAAGGAGGGGACCGGAGCTTCACTTGGGATGATTAGCAGTATATTGTTGCTCCCCGACTTCACAATGACCGGTTCCGGGAGGACAAATTGGCTCAGCTTCAACGCACCATCTCTCGTAACCACTTTACCATCAGAAACCGGTTCCGATTTACCATCAAGAACCGGTACTGGCGAAATGCCAAGCGTAATCGTCACCTGATGCGGCCCCGGAACGGCACCCGGCGACTCTCCCGAAGTAGCCGAGAGAATAAATCGTCCAGTGGCATCCGTTGTCCCGGCCGAGGACTTCCCCTTCTCCGGCCTGAAGAACACGAATGCAGCAGGAACTGGCTGTCCATTCTGCTGTACCACGCCCTCAACTGGTGACATTCCGTTTCCCGACCCGCATCCTATGGATGCAAGACCGCATAAGAAGATCAAGACTTTGAGTCGTGACGTGTAAAGGTTTTGAGCATCGCGTAACCAGGAATGCAACGCTGCATACTGATTATTGCATCTTGCAGTGGAAAGTTTGGTCATGTTTGATGTTCGCAGAAAAGGAAAAACACATCTCCGCCAATGATGACTCTAAACGAAAACCGAGCAAGTGACCACCCGCATGCACAACAGCCCAGACGGCGTAAAACACTGTCTAGGCTGCTAACGTGCAAATCTTACTTGTTCCTACTAATTAGGAAGTGGGCCAGGTGTATCGGCCTCTGCTTTAGCCTCTTGGGGGCTCTCCGTTGTTACCGGCCCGCTCGATGGAACAGGCGGGGGAGGAGACGAACCACAACCAACCAAAGAAACTACCAGCACAACGCCGAGCGCTAAAAGCCAACAACGATTCATACCAACCCCTATGCTCAATGAGACTCCAAATCTAAGAGAAATTATGTAAGACCTTAGAATTCACCAATGTTATTTCCATCTGAGGCACCAGCCAAGTAGTATTGAAAGACCGTTGTATTCATATTAGCGTTGAGCACACGAACTGAACCATCGCACATTGCCACATGCATCATCCCGTCATGAGGGCTGGAGAAACGCCACGCATCGGCGGTGATTGGATTAGCAATAAACATTCCCGGGAAAGTGACTTTCGCGCTTGCGCCCATCCAGGTCATTCCACTTGCGAGGACACCTTGCGTGGTAATCCCCCCAACCTGCTCACCAAACATCATTACATTGGACGTACCGTCGGAAATATCCTTCATTCGCTTTTTACTGCGGTTACACGCAATCCCCTTGTATTGCCCCCATCCCGCGACATCACCATAGACCCCAGCAAACATAGCATAATTGGTACGCTTGAAACTGCTCGCTGGTAACCCTGTCGCAGAGGTTGGAACGGTCGTGGGAGCAAAGAACGAAAGACTCCGTGACCCGCCACCTGATGTCTGAATCCAGGAAAGACCGATAACCACTTGGGCTGAAGGGTCTTGATTGGCCAATGAATCCGACGGGCAGAGAAATCCAGGAATCTGAGTTGCCGCCGCTCGATTGCATGCCGCATCCCAATACCAGTAAGTCTGACTGGGTGGCAGGCTGTCCGGATTGAGCTGATTCGGGGGGATCGTATTGAACAACGGAGCCTGATCCATATAAGGCAGCAAATGGGCGAGCGTGCTGATCCTTGATGAATTGGCGGGTGGGTGAGCCAGTGCAGGGGTTCCAACATCGTTCAAGGGACCACTTGGAAGACGGCCGTAGGTGCTTTCAAAGTTATGAACCGCCAGCGCAAGCTGCTTAAGGTTATTTCGGCACTGTGTTCTTCTGGCGGATTCACGGGCCTGTTGAACAGCGGGAAGTAGCAAGGCGATCAATACGGCGATGATCGAGATGACGACCAGCAACTCGATTAATGTAAACGCTCGTCTTCCGACAAGGACATGCTGACAGCCTTTTCCTGAATCTCGCATGAAAAAACTCCTGAAGGGGCGAAAGGAAAGTAGAACAACGGAAACTGATGAGCGCTTGGCGGAGAATGGCTGATAAGGGAGTGATGACCGCAATCATCAATTCACTTGAGGTTGCCTCCATCTGACACGGCGGAAAGCAAGTGCCATGCCAACCGTCTTCCCGTAAGTTTCCCGCAGCTGAGGTGTCCAGTCGAATGTTGCATTCCTGTGCACGAAATCGTTTGCCGAACTTCGAATCCAACCATGTCGTGACCAGCATTCAAAATGACCGTAGAGGGTGCGAGATCCTTCCTTCAAAATTGATACCCCACGCTTACGAACCCATCGATCACTTGATGAAAAACTCAAGAAGTTCGTTGAGATTCATCGAATCCCGACTCTGCCATCATGTGTTGGATTGATGCTTGAACCGCTTCGGCGGGGGGCAAGGAGACTGGATCAGCTGCGGCATCGCCGTTACAGCCACTGAGAACTGTCCTCGCCAGCGATAAGCCGATCTCGACGCTTTTCTCACGACTGACCTTGTCAAGCCCGAAGAGAATCTGGTTGATTGACCATGCGCAAAAAGCACGCGTCGCCTGCACGGAACGCGAGCGTTCACGTCATCAGCTCCGTATTTCTCCTATCGCCAGAAATGTTTAACCCATGCACTTCATGTGCATATTCTTATCTGAACATGTGATGACGTGATGCGGGTCAAATTCAGTCAATCGATAAAGAGGCAAAGGATTGACTGAGATTCTTTGCGACGAGAGTTCAAAGGCTCCCTTCTCTGGCCATCTCCATGTTCGACAACGGCGGCGGTCGGCAGACCAGTCAATTCAACTGTTAAATTGCGATCTCGCTTTGTCCAAACCCCACTGGCCTTTGCAAGCGCCTTCTCAACAAACGCGTCCTCCGATGGAGGGTCTTGCCGCGCAGGCAAGTCTCGACTTCGGCTCTCATCACCGCCGACATTCGCCGTCATGCGATCAAAGTGCTAGAACTTTGGTGTCTCGGCGATGCCGGCGTGGTCTTTCATGCAGGCATCGCCTCACGAAGAGGTTCACCGCGTCGAGAATTGCGAGTGTCGAACAGTGAGAGCCACCCTGCTCGCGGGGAAAGCCCGGTCGAGCGGATCCTCAACATCCCCCCCTGGGCCGAAGAACCCCGGCCCGGTGCCTGGCTGCGGGGGTGCCTTTGCACCCTCACCTTCTTCATTTCGCCCCTGGGAAAGTTCGTCCCCCGCCGTTTCGCCAACAAGACATCGGGCGACAGGCTCGAAAACGGCTTGGTGATCATCCTCCCCGGGATCGACAGCTTCAGTTTTCTCAATCTGGGAACCGTCACCGGCCTGAGCGACGCCCGCATCCGTTCCGCCATCCGCACGATCGATTGGACCACCGGCTGGGATCTACTCTTCCTCTACCATCTGCGCGGGACCGGCAGGAATCGGAGGGTGGCCAATTTCATCGCAGAGGAAATACGCCACTATCAGCATCGATACCCCGGCCGCCCGGTGACCCTCATCGGACATTCAGGCGGGGGGGGCATGGCGCTTTGGGTGACTGAGATCCTCGGCGCCAATTCCCCGGTGACCGGAGTCATCCTGCTGAACCCGGCGGTCTCCACCAACTACGATCTCTCCGCCGCCCGCAAAGGGACAAGGGAAGGGATCTGGCACTTCCACTCGCTGCTCGATGTCTTCTTCATCGGGGCTGGCACGATCATTTCGGGCACATTCGACGGCCGACACGAGCCATGCGGCGGCATGCTCGGATTCCAGCACCCCTCGGCCTTCCAGGGAGACGGCGCTCCCGTCCACCAGATCCCCTACACCTGGGCCTTCGCCCGCTGGTTCCACACCGGCGGCCACTTGGGATGTGTCAACCGCGTCTTTATCGAATCGGTCGTCGCCCCCCTCGTGAAACGGTTGGAAGCCCGCGGAAACTGA